>CAYNXV010000110.1:0-11999 GCA_964401245.1 uncultured Bifidobacteriales bacterium
CCTGGATACCGAAAAGTTCAGCCTCATCACCTCGGGGGCTTTGCATGGAATGGCTGCGAGCCGCATGCAAAAAGGCGAATACACGCAGGCGATAGCCGATCTGGAGCGCTTTGTCGGACTTTATATGCGCCGTTCCGGAACTCCCGCCAATCGCAATCCGGGAAACGAACCGGCGGACTTGAGTCCCGCCGTTCCCAATGCCTTGTGGAAATTGGTTTTGAACTATCAGGAAACCAATCAACCCGAAAAGGCGAAAGAGACTGCGGATAAGCTGGTCAAAATCTATCCCGAAACCAAGGAAGCTTACGAGGCGACTCGCCTACTGACCGCTTTTTAACCGGCTTTAGAAAGCTTCCTGCGCACCAAGCCAATTCCCTCCTCCGGAAACGGGTATATTCAGGTGGTTATGACCGACTTCCCTACACCCCTGTTCCAATTGGAAGCGCCGTTTTCGCCGGCAGGCGATCAGCCGGAAGCCATCCGCCGGCTTTTGGAAGGGATTTCCGACGGCCAACAATTCCAGACGCTGCTGGGGGTCACGGGTTCGGGTAAAACCTTTACCATCGCCAACGTCATCCGGGATCTTTCCAAACCCACCCTCATCATTTCGCATAACAAAACCCTGGCGGCCCAACTGTATCAGGAGTTCAAGGCGTTCTTTCCCCGCAATGCGGTGGAATATTTCGTCAGCTATTACGACTATTACCAGCCCGAGGCCTATGTCGCCAGTTCGGATACCTATATCGAAAAGGATTCGAGCCTCAATCAGGAAATCGACAAATTGCGGCTTCGGGCCACCGCCTCTCTCATGTCGAGGCGGGACGTTATCGTGGTCTCCTCGGTTTCCTGCATCTACGGTTTGGGAGCCCCCGCCGAATACCGCAAGATGATGGTGGAACTGCGCCGGGGCGAAGAAATCCAGCGTACCGATCTGTTGCGGAAACTGGTGGACATCTTTTACGCCCGCAACGATATCGATTTTCGCAGGGGTACCTTTCGGGTTCGCGGCGACGTGGTGGAAGTGCATCCCGCCTATGACGATTTCGCGTACCGCATCGAATTTTTCGGAGATGAGATTGAAAAGCTGACCCGGGTCAGCCTGCTCACTGGGGAAGAGGAAGCCGAGCTTCCCAACATCCTTATCTATCCGGCCCGTCATTACGTTACCAGCGAAGCCAATATGGAGCGGATCCTGGCCGATATCCGCGACGAATTGAACGAACAATCCCGTCTCTTCACTTCCCAAAACAAATTGTTGGAAGCCCAGCGATTGGTGCAGCGCACCCAATACGACATGGAAATGCTCAAAGAGGTGGGCCATTGTTCCGGCATCGAAAACTATTCCCGCGTCATCGAAAACCGGGCGCCTGGATCTCCGCCCAGCACCTTGATGGATTTTTTCGGGGACGACTACCTTCTCGTCATCGACGAGTCGCATGTGACCATACCCCAAATAGGCGCCATGTACAGCGGAGACCGGTCACGCAAGGAATCGCTGGTGGAACATGGCTTCCGTCTTCCCTGCGCCCTCGATAACCGCCCTCTGAAATTCGCGGAGTTCGAGCAGCGCATGCCGCGCACCCTCTTCGTGTCCGCCACTCCGGCGGATTATGAACTGGAGAAGTCGGAAGGCTTGGTGGTGGAACAGGTGATTCGGCCCACAGGTCTGCTCGACCCGGAAATCGAAGTTCGCCCCCCCAAGGGACAAATAGACGATATCCTGAATGAAATCCATCTTCGGATTACCCGGGGGGAGCGCACCCTCATCACGACGCTGACCAAACGCAGCGCAGAGGACTTGACCGAATATCTTCAGCATGCGGGGTTGAAGGTGCAGTACATGCATTCCGACACCGACACCCTGGAGCGCAGCGAAATCGTGCGCCAACTCCGGACGGGTGAAATCGACATCCTGGTAGGAATCAACCTGCTCCGCGAAGGACTGGACCTCCCCGAGGTTTCGCTTATCGCCATTCTGGACGCCGATAAGGAAGGCTTCCTGCGCAGCGGACGTTCCTTGATCCAAACCATCGGACGCGCGGCCCGCAATGTGAACGGCAGGGTTTTGCTGTATGCGGATAAAATCACGGCGGCCATGCGCTATGCCATGGATGAAACCGCGAAACGCCGCGAAAGGCAAAAAGCCTATAACCTGGAAAAGGGGATTGAACCCCGCAGCGTCCAGCGTATCATCCACCAATATCTGCAACTGACTCCCGAGGCCCCGGACCCCGTCCGGCTGGCCGCCGTTGCTGAGCCTTCCGAAGAATACGGGCGCGACGACGTGGAAAAATTACGGACCATGATGAGGTTGGCGGCCGAAAACCTGGAGTTTGAAAAGGCGGCGCGCCTGCGCGACCGTATCAAGCAGGTGGAATCCCAGTGAAGATTCTCCCCTTGACTTTCATTTAAGGGAAGGTCAAAATGGGTCTCGTAATGGCTACCCCCCTCAAATTCGTTATTTTCGGGGTCAATTCCCAAAATACACCCTAGGGTAGCCTTCGTTTCCCATGCAGAAATTTTTACTATTACTGTGTCCTGTTTCCACATATCTCCAAGGAGTGCTCGATGAGTCCATTCAAACTTTCCCGTAAATTTCTCTATACCACTTTGGTCGCTTTGAGCGTCGGTTTCACCGGGTGCTTGACCGACAGTGATGACGATGATAAGGAGCCGGAACCCACGGTTTTGACCAGCAAGTCGGTTAAGCTTGGAGCACAAACCAATGCCACTCTGGGTTCGGCATTGGATCTCGACGGTCCGAATGTTTGGAAAATCAGCGACGCAGTAGCCAATTCCGCAGAAGTGGATTTGATTTTCGCCTTTTCCACCGCAGCCAATGCTTCCGCTATATATTCGCCCGATGCGGCTAAGAATGGAATCGGCGGATCCGCTGGATTTACCTTCCTCGCGAATATGACTACCGCGAACAAAACGGAAATCAAGCGGGTAGAGGATAAGTCCAAATTCGAATCGACCGATACCCAGGCCAAATTGGAAACCCTCTGGGAGTCCACTACCGTTATCGATCCCGCTCGATTGCTGATCGCAAAGGGTGATGTGGCTATGGCAAAATCCAACAAGGGTCAAATCGTACTTTTCAAAATAGACGATGTAACCACCAGCGCAACGGGTACAACGGATCTGGCTCTCAAAGCCAAGTTCTGATTAAGTCCGGAAACTTTTCAATGTTTTGAATGAAACGCCCCCGCAAGGGGGCGTTTCCCGTATATGTCTGATTTACAAGGCCATCCTCTCCAAAAATTCCTTGCTTCGACCTCCAATACCATTTTATTTCAGGGCTTGGATTCAAACCTCTCAGCAAAGGAGCCGAGGCATGATATTTCGGAAACTCAAGAGACAATTGCTGCCCATTTCCATTCTGGCGTTGGGCTTCGGTTTTACCGGCTGTCTTACCGACGATGATGATGACAACGGGGATCAATTGACCACCCGCGACGTGGAATTGGGCGCGCAAGGGAACACTTCCCTGGGCTCTTCCCTGGATGCCGACGATATGACCCCCTACCTTATCGCGGATGCCGTGGAGCGGGCCGCGGACATCGATTTGATTTTCGCCTATTCCACCGAACAGGATGTATCCGCGATATATTCACCCAATGTGGCGAAAGAGGGTATAGAGGGAGTATCCGAGGGATTCCCTTTCCTGGCGGCTTTGACGCCCGCCCGCGAAACACCCATTCGAAACATATCGGCTAGCCAATGGGAGTCGGTGACAACCGAGGAGGGACTGCAGGTTGCCTGGGATGCAGGCACGCAGCAAGAAAATGGGAGATTGGCGGTTACCGCCGGTCAGGTCTTCATGATTCAAACCAGTGAAGATCGGTTGGTGATGATTCGCGTTGATTCGATAGACCAAGGTGCAGCCGGAGAAACCACTCTGTCCGGCCGATCGCGGTTCTGAAGCTTTGTCGGTTTAATCTACTGTTAGAAAGCAAGCACCTCCTCCATTGGGGGTGTTTTGCCGTATTTATACCCCTCTAAGTGCACGGTGTTCGAAAAAAACCTAATTTATGCAACTAATCCTCATCAGGAGAGAAGCCGATGCATTTGGCGAAAAAGATCATTATCGGCCTGGCGGCCCTGGTTGTTCTGTTCTGGGTGGGAGCCTATATAGCGGTTAAAGTCGCGTTTCCGCCGGACAAAATAAAGGCGCTGGTAGGTGGCCAAGCTTCGCAGGCATTGAGCCGGGAGGTTTCCATCGGCGACGCTTCCATCGGTGTCTTCCCCAATCTGAAAATATCCCTGAAGGATTTGCGGGTTGCCAATGCCCCCGGATTCTCGCCCGAGCCCGCCTTCAACATTAAGGAATTGGGATTGTCGGTTGGAGTTCTTTCGCTGTTGAAATTCAAACCCGTCATCAATGAAATACTGCTTAATGAACCGGAGATTCTCTACGAGGTGGATGCCCGGGGCAAGAACAACCTGGAAGGCATGTTCGGACCCGAAGATATCGAAAAACCCATCGATACGGCCCAGGTGCAATCGCCGGTGGCGATCGCTTTAAAGGCCTTCCTCATCCAGGACGGACGGGTCCGCTACCGCAACCTGCGCGATGGGCAGGAAATCGTATTGAACCGCATCAACCAGAAGGCGTCGCTGAATCTCGATCAGAAATTGGAGAATATCACCAGCGCGGGCGAATTGGTCATCCGTGAGATTTTGATTTCGGATAAAGCCTCCGGTCTGAAAAAAGGCGACATCGCGATTTCCGTTCGACACGATGTCACCGCCGACCTCCCCGGTGAAAAGGTTAAAATCAATCTGTTGGAAGCGACCTTTCAGGACGTGAAAGCCAACCTGGAAGGTGAACTCAGGGATTTCACCAAAGGTCCTCTATGGGTGGACTTCCGGTTCGGCGCTCCCGATATCGCATTGGCATCCCTGCTGCGCGAAATCCCCGCCGGGGTACATCCGGAAATCGGTAATATTGCGGCCGAAGGCACGGCGGCCCTGAAGGGATGGGTTAAAGGCGCGTTGGATAGCGTTTCGGTTCCTGCCATGCAGGTTCATTTCGAACTTAACAATGGAGCCGTCAGCCACAAGGAATTGGGGGAGGGAATCCGCAATCTGCATGTGCGGGTCATGGCCACGGAAGATACTTTGGACTTGCAGGATTTCGGTTTTGAACTCGCCTCCAATCCGGTAACCATGACGGCTTTGCTTTCGGGGTTGAGGGATGAGTTTCCCATGCTCGATCATTTCGCCGTGAATGCCGATGTCGATTTGGGCAAAATGATGCCTTTGCTGGTCAAATTGGGATTGGCTCCGGAAGGCCCCCATCTCGAAGGCCTGGTGAAATCGGAAATCAAGGCCGCCGGCCGTTTGAATCCGCAAGACCCTTCCGCCCTGGACGCCATCGGTGAAATCACCTTGGAAAATATGCTGGTAAAGGACAAGTCGCTTGCAGTCCCCGTTAGCGGCAAAGGAAGGATCACACTCACCGACGAGATAATTACTGAGGATTTGAGTCTGAAAATCGGTGAATCAGACGTTACCTTGCAGGGAACCCTAAGCCATTATCTGTCGCTGATCTTTCCCGAAAAGGCTCAAGGCCGGGTACCGCAAATCAAGGCCAAGGTGGTTTCCGAAAATTTGAATCTCGACGAACTGCTCGCCGGCCAGGAGAAAAAAGAGGCGGTTGATGGTCCGCCCATGCGTTCCTTTCCCTCCCTTCCCAAAATCGACGCCTTATTGGAAATGAATCTGGCGCGCACCCAATTTCTGGATTTGACCATGACCGATTTCGTTTCCACCACCCGACTCAAGGATCATGTAGCCGATACCGATCTCAAAGGACGCCTCTACACCGGAGGATTTTCCTCCCGGATGCGCTTCGACTTGCAGGACACCACCGATGCCAAGGTGAACCTCGTCCTCAAAGTGGATAAAGTGGAGGCCAACGATTTCATTTCACGCCTGAACGACAAAATTCCCGCCGGTAACCGCCTGGCCAAGACCTTCTCCCGCATGGACAGCACCCTGTTCGGAAAGTTCACTCTGAATGCGGACTTGTCCACGCATGGGTTACCGCATACTTTCGCGGACAATCTGGTCGGCACCATCTATACGCTTTTGGGAGACGGGCGTATCGCCGAGACGGGGTTGATTTCCAGTCTATCGGGAGCTCTGGGCAAAGTCAACGAATCCCTCCGTTTCGGGGAATTGACCTTTTCCCATTTCGACGCCACACTGGAAGCGGAGAAAGGTCGGCTCTTGGTCAAGCACGCCAAATTCCGGGATACGCCGGTGGGAGACCTCGAAGCCCTGGGCAGCATCGGATTCGATAACACCTTGGCCTTGACGCTGGCGAACTTCCTGCCGCCCTCAATGAGCAGAAAGGTCACCGGGGCTACGGGGGCGCTATCGTCGCAGGTTGCGCAGCTTTCGGGCGTAAAGGCCTTGGCGAACCTCAGCGTCGTCCCGCAGGATAACCAGGGACGGGCCATCCTTTATTATCGGATCGGCGGAACCTTGGCTTCCCCGTCCTTCTCGCTTGACGCGAATCGCATGGCGCAGGAAGCGGGCGGGGGAGTGAAAAACCAGCTGAAGGATCAGGCTCGGCAGCAGGTGGATGATTTGAAGAACCGGGCCGAAGAGGAAAAACGCAAGCTCGAGGAGCAGGCGAAGGAACGCGCCGAAGCCGAGCGCGCCAAGCTGGAAGAGAAAGCCCAGGCCGAGAAGGAGAAAGCCGCAGACGGAGCCAAAGACAAGGCGAAAAAAATGCTGCGGGGACTGGGCAAGTAATCAGGGGTTCACAATTCGATCCCCTGTGATTTCTGTCACCAGTTTCAGAGCGCCAGACTCAGCAAAGCCAAAAAGGCGTCCAGAATCGTCTGCCTATTCTCATAAGCATTAACCTCGCCTTTCGCCAGGCTGAACTCCAACGGTCGCGATGCCAGGGTATCCGTGCCTCCCCATCCGCTGGGGGCGGTCAGGGTCAAAAAGGTTTCCGCACTTAACCTGTAGGGCATATCGTCCCCCTGGACGATGCGGGTCCAGACCTCTCGGGAAAACACCGGACTGTTGAGCCTGAGGGGAAACACCACGCTCAGCACCGTGTCGCCGCCGCCATCCACCCCAAACCCCTTGATCACCGCAGGAATGCTTTGCGCCGCCGCCGAAGTATCGTTTACGCGTAGACGGGCCACCATTTCGTCGAGTATCGCCCGTTGCGGATTGGGATTTTCGACCTTGATGTCGCAGCGTATATCCACTCCGTACTTCGCAAGTCGGGCCGGATCTCCGCCCGCGGCGTCTTGCGCCATCTGGAAGAGCGATCCGGGATATACCAACTGCGACACGTTGAGCGCTTCAAATCCGAAATCCAGGTTCAGAACCGCGAGTCGGGTTTTAAGGACATCGAAAAATTCACAGGAGGTCAAGGACAATGCCAGCAGGGGCAAGGTCAAACGTCGGGTAAAATGGCTGCAAGGCATGACTAATCTCCTTTTTCCGTTCCCAAGAACCAGCAGGCCGCCAAAGGAGGCGCGAACACTGAAAGGGAATAGGGCATCTCTCCCATAGGTTTCGGCTGCGAGCGAACCCTCCCCTGGTTTCCCAGATTGCTCCCTCCGAAAAGAGCGGAGTCGGTATTCAATATCTCCCGATACTCTCCCTTTCGACCGGCGCCCACGATATATCCGGAATGGGGAATGGGGCTGAAATTGAACACGACTATGATTTCCCTGCCGCCTCCCAGGCGGCGGAAGGCCAGCAGGTTTTTATCTCCGGAGGCAAAATCCAAAGGCAGTAAAACCGAATCCAGGGCTTGCAGGGCGGGTTCCGACCGGAACAGCGCCGCAAGAGCCTTGTGCAGGCGATAAAGGCCCGCTGAACCCGTATCCGGCTCAGGCAAGGGGAATTGCAGCCCATGTGCCTGTTCCAAACCCGCAACCTGGAGCTTGGAGCCGGGAAGTGACGCCATATAAGCCATCATCAAGCGATAATTCGCCTGCTTTTGCCAGGAGTCGCCGGGAAGGCTGTGCAAGAGGTCGGCGCCGCTTTCTCCGGGTTCAGGGGGCAATATCAGACAGGTAGCCTCGGGAGTGAAATCCGGAGTAACGGCGACTTTATCGTGATGGTGGAGGCGGAAAACCGGATCCTCACGTAGAAAGGCCATCAGGGAGCGGGTGAGCGCGCGGTTCAGCAGAACGGGCATGGTGCCGTCCGACTTGAGGGCGGAGGAGGTTTGTACCGGTAATTGCGGCTCCGCCTTGGCAAGGAGCAGACATCCGGGATGATGCAGGCGCAGGGAGCGGAGTATCCGCTTCAAAACGTCCAGTGCCCGGTAATGTACGTTGCTGCCGTCCGGATTGGGAACCCATTCCCCCTGGGTGCGGCCATAGTCCAGCGAAAGCATGGCGGACAGGTTGCCCAGATAAATCCCGTCGAAGTGGTATTCCACCATCCAATAAAGGGCATTGGCCGACAGAAAGTTCGCCACGGTTTTTTTTTCCACATCGAATGGGTGGAATTGACGGCTGGGATGGCCATCCCGGGAGGGTTCTCCATAGGTATACAGCGAGGTACCGTCGAATTGGTGCAACCCGGAAGGGTGACTGGGAAAGCGGGTTCCCACCCAGTCCAACAGCACTCCCAGCCCCGCCTGGTGGCATGCCTCGATAAACCTCTTCAGCCCGGCCGCTCCCCCCATACGGGAATTGGGTGCGTAAAATCCCGACACATCGCGTTCGGCCGCTCCGGGTGCGGGTTGTTGGATAGGCCCTATCAACACGTGGCTATGACCCAGATCGAGTATGCGAGGAATGAGGGAAGCCGCCAATTCCTGAAAGCTTCGCGCCTTTCCCCCTTCAGCCGTACGAGTCCATAATCCGGGCGGTAACCGGTAAATGGAAAAGAGGGCAGGGGGGACTTGAGGGCGGGCCTGCATCCAGGCCCCGTCGGTCCATTCATCCGGCATGTCATCCAGGACCAATGCGGTATCTTCGGCGTCGGCACTGAATACGCGCGCCATGGGGTCGGCTTTTTCCAGTATGCTTCCTTGCGAAGAGTGGATGCGAAACCGATAGGCCGAACCCGGCGCCGCATCGGGCACGAACAACTCCCAGACATCCGATTGGGCAAGTCTTTTCAGGGGATGGGACAACGGATTCCAAAGGTTGAAATCGCCCGTGACACATACTCCCACTGCTCCCGGGGCCCAGACGGCGAAATGCACTCCGGCGGAATCCTGATGCGTCAGTACATTGGCTCCCAGTTTTTTCCATAGCCGGGAGTGGGTTCCCAAGGCCATTTGATGCAAATCATGGTCGCTGAGAACCGGGGAGAACGAATACGGATCCACATAATCCAGAATCGGTCCGGAACGAAGCGTGCCACGAATCCGGTAGGGAAAGAATTCCAGTCGGTCGGAAAACAGGGCTTCGAAACATCCGTTACCCGAGGCATTGCAAGGTATGGCTTCGCCATCCGCAAGGATTTCGACGGTAGCGAATTCCGGATTGAATACCCGGATGAGACCCTGGGTTTTTCCTTGAGCCTGCAGGTGGTGGAATCCGAGACGCCGGAAGGGATCACGAACTCGCATCTGGAGAAAACTCTCCAATTCATCAGGGCTGAGGAGGCAGCTTTTGGAACCCATTGCACCTATCTAGGCTGGTTGAGACGGACGTTACCGGCTAAGTGTACCTATCTGATAAGTGGGGAAGTACACAAAAATCCGGATCCGGCGGGAAATAAAAAAGCCTCTCGCCGGATCGAGTCCGGCGGGAGGCTTGAAAGTTGGCGGAATGGACGAGACTTGAACTCGCAACCCCTAGCGTGACAGGCTAGTACTCTAACCAATTGAGCTACCACTCCGCGAATTTTGGTGGGCGTTGCAAGATTTGAACTTGCGACCCTCTGCTTGTAAGGCAGATGCTCTAAACCAACTGAGCTAAACGCCCTTCAAGCACCCGATTATAGCGAGTCCTCCGTACCTTCCCCTTTTTTCCGGCCCAGCAGGAAACTCAAGGGAAGAATGACTGCATAACCGATGATCAAGAGGACGGGAGCCACCTTAAGGGAAATCCAATTATCGGCCGGCCCTTGAGCCAGGCAAAAATAGCCCAGCAAAATGACCGCCACTCCCAAGGCGATTCCCGCGTAATTCTTCTTTGAAAAATAATCCGTCATGTTCAATCCGGTACCCGGAAAATCTTCCGAATGATGGGCAATAAAATAGGTTAGATGTGGCTATTCAGTCAAGATGCCGGAGGTAAATTTCCTCAGCTCATGAAACCGGACCGCTCATAGGCCCGGATAATGTCCCTCACCAGCTTGTGGCGCACCACGTCTTCGACGTCCAGCTCCAATTCGTCTATGCCTTCGATATCCATCAATATCTTACGGGCATGGGCGAAGCCGGATTTTTCGGAACGGCCCAAATCGACCTGGGTTTCGTCCCCGGTGAGTACGGCCTTGCTGTTCAGTCCCAGGCGGGTCAGGAACATCTTCATCTGGGGAATGGTGGTATTTTGGGCTTCATCCAGGATAATGAAGGCGCGAGTCAAGGTACGCCCGCGCATATAGGCCAGCGGCGCGATTTCGATGGCATTGCTGTCCCAATATTCCCTAAGCTTTTCGGGCGGCAACATCACGCTCAGCGAATCGTATAAGGGGCGCATATAGGGGGCGATCTTTTCACTGACCACTCCGGGCAAAAAGCCCAGGCTTTCTCCGGATTCCACCGCCGGCCGCACCAGGATGATGCGATCCACCAGTTTTTTTTCGAGGGCTTGCACGGCCAAGGCCACCGCCAAAAAGGTTTTGCCCGTACCGGCGGGGCCGGCGGCCAGAACGATGTCATGCTTTTTGATGCTCTGGATGAAGCGGGCCTGGCCCCGGGTTTTCGGTTGAATCGGACTGCCGAAGCGATCGATGAGGATGGGCTTCTCGAGGTGGGGCTGGAATGCGGCCGGTCTTTCCTGTTCTCCATGACCCAAAAGTTCCTGAACGTAGAACTCGGTCAGTTGGTGCCCGGTTTTATGGGCTTGGAGAAGCCGTTCCAAGGCTTCTTTAGCCTGTTTGGCGGAGGCCTCTTCCCGGGCCTGAATGGAAATTCCGGGATTACGCGTCAATAAAGTGACGTCGAACCCCTTTTCGATATGAACGAAATTCCGCTCAGCCTCGCCGGCGAGGATGATTTTTTCTTCGTCGGATACGGGCACGTGTAGTAACGACAAAGGGCCTGCCAATGTTGGGGTTGTTTAGCGTTTGCCTGATTTCAGGCGAAGTTCTTTTCTTAACTCGGAGGCTTCAAGTTCGGCGTTTTCGGCGGCTCTACGAGCGCTTTCCAATTCCGTTTGGGAGCCGGTTCCCGAATTCATTTTCGATTTGCCGGCGCATCCGGAAAGAAGGAACAAGGCGATGATTAGAAAAATAACTGGCATTCACTTCTCCATTTGGCGGATAGGGTCCATCCACTCGGCTTACAAAAAGCCGGCCAGGTGGTTTTCCGCAGGCGACGACCTGAAAGGGTTTTGGGAATTTAACAAAAATTCTCAAGTCATATGCCATTAAAATCGACATCAACGGCCGTTTGCAGGTCCATGGTCCAGTTTAGGAGGCTGAGAGTCGCCGGGCTACCGCTTGAATCGGGTATTGAGCTATATTTTTCTGCTTTCCAGGGAATTTATCATGAAATCCCCGGGAAGATCAAATATGTTTAAGCACAGTTTTAAGGAAGGTTGATTTTCTATGCAGGTTGATGCGCGGACCTTGATCAACGCGATCCAGGGGACCCTGGTGAATGAAGAGCTGCTGCATGAATCAGTGGACATGGTTTATCTCGGCTCCGACCTCAATGAACTGACCGACGATTTCACCAACATCCTGTTGGTCACGAATCTGGTGCATACCCGGCTGATGGAGGTGGCCGAAGAGGTCGACATCATCATGATATGCTTCTCCCACGGACACCTGCCCAAGCCCAAGGAAATCAAGCGCGCTCAGGAGCTCGAAATCGATATGGTCAC
>CAYNXV010000111.1:0-3031 GCA_964401245.1 uncultured Bifidobacteriales bacterium
TGGGAGCGCTGCGGGCGGGGGGATCGGGCAAAACCAGCGTAGCCGCGGCCTTGGCTGCGCATTTCCGGGGCCGGGGGCTTAGGGTGGCCCTAATATCGTATTGGATGGGAGAAGCCCGCTTCGGCGGCCTTTTGCCGGGCGCCTTGCCCTTGGCAGCCAAAGACCTCCCTTGGCTCGAAATGGACGGTAACTTGACTTGGCGCCAGTCTTCGGACGAGGCAAGGATGATGCTCCGGCAAGTCGGGGGGCCGATTTTTCTGACCCGCAATCGGTCGCTGGCGTGGAGCCGGCTGGGCGGCTTGAGTCGGGAATTCGATGTGGTGGTTTCGGATGACGGTTTTCAGGACAGGCGGCTGACGGGGGCGTTTCATTTGCTTTTGCGGAAACCCGGCGAGAAGGCGCGCTTTCGAGATCTGCTGCCGACAGGGCATTTCCGCGAAGTCGAAAGCGCCGCGGCGCGAGCGCATTGCGTGGTCTGGGAATGGGAGCCTGAGGAGTTCGACGATGAAGCTTTGGGATTCGCCCGGGTTATTGCTTTACCTATAGGTATCTCCGGGAGGGTGGCGTTGATTTGCGGGCTTCCTGAGCCGGAATACTTGCTTGGAAGCCTGGAGAAATTGGGCTTGCAGGTGGAGGCGCTGTTACGGGGCCGGAACCATTGCGCCTTTGACGCGGGACGTCTCGGTAGGTTTCTGGACGAATGGGGGCATTTACCCCTGATATGCAGCGATAAGGACTGGGAAAAGCTTCCGACGGAGGCGCAAAACCGGGTAGGGGTGGTGACACAGGAGATTCGCTTCAGCCGGGCCCTGCTCGAGGTTTTGGATGGGGTGGTTTCCGTGGAAAGGCGTTAGGGCGCGAAGTCCTTAACGGAAACCCGGTCGGCAAGCCCTTGCCGGAGATGTTTGGTACATTAGAACCCGATTTTATGACGAAACTGCAAGGATATGGTTTTTGGCTGGTCGTGACGCTGGGTTATACGGCGGCATTCCCCTATGTGGGAAAGTGGCGCAGCTATACGAACATGAATCCCGTAAACACCTTGGTAACCTATCAAGGCCATGTTTATGCCGGCACTCCCGGGGGAATCCGGAGAATCAACCCCGTCGATTTGACGGAAAAAACCTATGACAATCTCGACGGTTTGCTCGATGTGACCATTGAAGGGTTGGCGGTTACCGAAAGCGGGCAGCTTTGGGCTGCGTCCCGGGATGGATTTTTGGCGCGGCTGGAGGGGGAGAGGTGGCGCACCTACGGGAGGAGTTATGCCGCCGCGAATTGGAAGATGAGCCGCCAGGCGATAGTGGCGGGGGGACGCTATTTGGTGCTGGGAAGCGACAAGGGTCTCAGCTTTTTCGATACGGAGAATTTGCGCGCCGAGGTGAATGTCGATCGTTTCGGAGATTTGGGGCAGCTGCCGGTGCTGTCGGTGTTGCGCAAAGACGATACGCTGTTTGTGGGCACCGAGAACGGTGTCGTAAAGGCGGCGGTGGATTTTTCGGGAATCCTATCGGACAAGTTCGGTAGTGTTTTTGATCCGGGTATTTGGAAGGAGGCGCAAGCTGAATTCACGCCGGTCATCTCCCCGGAACCCATCGATTCCGTTGATGCCGATCCGGAGGAAGTTGAAGAGGAGGTTGCTGCGGATACCTCGAAACCCCTATATCGCCATCTTTATTTCGAAGACGGAAAATTGCATGCGGGGGATGTGGGGGCGACATTGCAGGCTCCTGTTTATGTTCGGGCGGTGAAGGGTTTGCCTTTGGTGGTGGGGAAAGTTGCCCTGGATGAGTTTTACCACTTCAGTTCCGCCACTATAGCGGGGAATCGCCTCTTTTTGGGAGTTCCTTGGGGGCTATTTGTCTTGAATGAATGGGCCAAGGCGAAGAGGGAAAGTTTCTTCGCCATTCCTAACCCGAGTACGTTTCCTGCGGATACCTTGGGAGGATTGGCGGTGAGCGGGTCGCAGGTGGTAGGAATAGGCAAATGGGGGCTTTACGGGTTGGAGAATAAGGGGTGGATCCGTCAGGAGGAGGACTTCATCCGCTTCCCCTTTATCGACCTGTTTGCCCGTAATTTGAAAATTCTTGCGATGGATAAAGAGAATAATGCCTATTTGGGCTCCTGGGGGCATGGGTTGAGCCGGTTTAGTGGCGGTCGCGAACGTGAGAATTGGTATTCAACCAACTCCTGCCTGGAAGGCATACCCGGCGTAGAGGAGGGTAAATTCACGGTCATCAATTCGGTGAGTAATATACGCGGCGATAACCTATGGCTGACTCAAAACCAGCAGGAATTATCCGAAACCCATACCCTGCTTCACTTCAATACCAAAACCCGCAAACTCAATTGCTTCTCGGGCCTGGGCGTCGACGGACATGTTCGTGCCATCCGTATTCTCTCCGATACGCTGTTCGCGGAAGCAACCCGCGACAACGGCGTATTCGTCTACCGCTTCGACCCGGAATACCCCGCTACCGCGCCCCAACTGGTGAAAAGAATCTTCTCTTCCGGCGCGTCCAATAGCGCGTGGGACGTCGCCGTCGATAAACACCAAAGATTATGGTTTTTAATGGACGATCGCCTGGCCTATGTCGATAGTCTGCCGACCCTTGCATCCAACTCCGACCCTGAAATCCTTCCCGATGAAAAATTCGGAGGCCGGGATTGCAAGGTGATGGAGTCCGATGCCGTCGGGGATTTCTGGATAGGCTGTGGAAACGGACTTTTTCATTATAAACCAGGGCTGCCCGGACGCAAGCCTGTGAGCACCCGCTATAGCAGCGACGATGGCTTGCTGGATAATGCAGTCCGCACCTTGGCGGTTAATCAGATCAATGGTGAGATTTGGATAGGCACCGACAAGGGGGTCAGCGCTTTTCAAAGTCCCGGCCGCGCCCCCGAAGTCGATTTGCAAAAAACCAAAGTCTATCCCAACCCCTTCCGTCCGCATCATAACCGGGTGATATTCGACAAGCTCGCGGCGGGTTCCACTTTGCAAATCATGACCCAAGGAGGTTATGTGGTGCGC
>CAYNXV010000111.1:3041-11836 GCA_964401245.1 uncultured Bifidobacteriales bacterium
ACCAGATGCTGGGCAACCAATTCCAATGGGACGGAAACAACCAATCCGGCCGTGCGGTAACGCCGGGAATCTACCTCTACAATATCGAAGCCGGCGGCAAGGTCAGCCGGGGCAAGTTAATCGTCGCGCGCTGAACGGGTGTCCTGGCGTTTTCGGGGCATGCGGCTATCGTATAGCCTGAAATATGGGAGCCTATCAGGCCGACGCGTAAATGGCTTCTACCGTTTCGATTTCCCGGTTCACGTCATGTGCGGTCAGGATATGTTCCCTCCCCGCCCGTCCCATTTCCGCCCACCGGTCGGAGTACTGTAAAATTTCCAACAGATTGCGGGATAACGCTGGAATATCGCCCTCGGGCGATAACAACCCGGATTTTCCCTGGGGAACTACATAAGGGATATCGTCGTGTAAGGTGGAGACAATGGGAAGCCCGCATGCTTGGGCCTCCAAAAGCACAGTGGGCGCGCCCCCTTCGCCGTCCCCGTCGCGCGCCGTCCGTGAAGGCTGCAACAGGATATCATGCTTATCCAGCACCCCAATCAAGTCCGCAGGGGTAATATACCCACCCCATTCCACCCGGCCATTAAGGCCGGCTTCGAGAGCCTGACGCTCCAAAGCGGGCCGCAAGGGACCGTCGCCGATTACCGTCAGGGTGAACGGAGCGTCTAGCCGGGAGGCCTGCAAGATGCTAAGCGCCGCAAGAGCCTGATCCAGCCCTTTTTTTTCCACCAAGCGTCCCACGAAGAGAAAGCGAACTGGCCGCTTACCGTCCCAAGTCCTTTCGCGAAAGGGATAGGATTCGGGGTCAATCGCGATGCGCTTGATATGGATCTTGTCGGCCGGGCAGCCGAGGTCTGATAGCCGCTCGCGCATATGCGGCCCTTCCACGAAAAACCCCGTGCCGACTCGGAAAAGTTCCGCATAGCCTCGGTGGCTGCGGCGGAGAAAGGAGCGATGCGAAAGGTCGTAACCATAGAAATTCGTGAAAAGAGGAAGGTTGAGCCGGCGGAAGAGGTCGAGGGAAACGATGGCGCGGTAACCGTAATGGGCGTGGATTACTACAGGTTTGCGTCGTATGATTTCCGGAAGACAGGCTCCATAGGAAACCTGGGAATAACGACCTCTTAGTCGGGAGGCTAGCGATGCCAGTGGGCTTTTCCTAATGGGGCAGCGAAGAAAGGGGGCGCCGTCCAGAGGAAAGCGCTCCAGGTTCTCCCACTCTTGCGCCAAAACCAAAGGAGAAAAATTCCGGGCGGCCCGTAAATATTGCCAGATAAACGTTTCCGTTAGGGGAAGATAGCTGTTCAAGAGGTGTAGACAAACCGGCATGAGAATTCCGTGGGGCCGAAAATTGCTATAAATTGCTGGGAGTTGTTCGCATATGATTAATTCTGAATTCTGAAATGGCCCTAAGCAAGGCAAGGTAGCTTTTGAGGAAATCCGCACCAAATTTTACGAAAAACGGGACGCTCCATTGAAGGTTTCACTTTGTCCAGAATCAATGTGGCGGCAATTGGCGCGTGAAGACGCCACATGCACGTTCTTCCAGACACCGGACTGGCTCCAAGTCACCGCGGGGTTCGAGCGTGCCCATGTGCATCCCCTGCTCTTTGAATGGCCCTCGGTGCGCGCGGCGCTTCCCCTGCTTAAGCGTCGGCGTTTGGTCGGGGATCGGTATTTCAGTCCCTTCGGAACTTATTCAGGTTTGATCGCCGCGAGTGCTCTGACAGCGGAGCAGCTTGCCGAGGCCGCCGGATACCTCTTGCGGGGTAGCGTCCAGTTGGTGAACAATCCCTTCTCTCAGAATGTGATACTGCTTCAGGAGTCACTGGCCGATTTCACCAGCGCCGTTTTTCTGGAGGGGCGAAAAGAGGAGTCGGTGCTGGCGGATTGGGAGCGCGATGCCAGACGGATGGCGCGTCTTGGCGAAAAGAATGAAGTACGGGTGCGCATGGCCGCGGGGGAGAGTGATATCAAGGCCTATGACGGCGTTTACCAGAGAACCTTGGATCGTTGGGCCGGGAGCGCTCGTTCCGTATATCCTTCCGCGTTTTTTCGTGAACTCTGGAAAAAGTTGGGCGACGGCCCTTCCATGCGTTTGTGGTTGGCGGAAAGAGAAGGCGTTGTGGAAGGCGGCTGTTTCGCTTTTTACCACAACCGGCACGCTGTGCTGTGGCATGGCGCGACAACCCCCAGAAGCTATTCCTTGGGAGTAACTCAGCTTTTGTACCGCGAAATCATGCTCGACGCTTTGCGGCGGGGATTCGCCATTTGTGATTTCAATCCTAGCTCGGGTTTAGCGGGGGTCCGCGCCTTTAAGAAAAGTCTGGGCACCCGTGAAATCAATGTGTCTGTGCAAATCTCGCGCAGCCCTCTCTCCCAAGTGATGCACAAAGTAAGAGAGCTATTGCCTTCCAGGCCCTAAGGGCGCTGCAGTATAATCAAATTTCAGGTGGGCTTTTCCACCGCGATAAGATAGGCCCAGGTCCACTTCTCGTTGGGGTCGAGGCGGTTTAATAGGTAGCCTATACCTTGTATCACCAAGCCCAAAACCGGAATCACGGGAATATACCGCAGCGGTCCCCGATTGAGAGCGAAGAGCTTATAAACGAGGAGCTGCAAAAAGGTGACCCAGAAGCCTGATAGGGCCGTAAGCTCAAGAACATGGAAGCCTTTTTTCTCGAATAGGTAGCGAAGCCCATATTTGGTGAAGCGGTAGAAGTCGCGTGGCTCCTCATGCAAATGCCAGATGAAAGGCACGGTATAGACGGCCATACCTCCCGGTTTCAATACCCGAAAGGCTTCACCGATAGCGGATTCAGGTTCCTCCAGGTGTTCCAGCACGGCGGCGCAAAGCACGGAGTCGACAGAACCTTCGGCCAAGGGTAGCGCGAATGCTGAAGCGAATAGATCTAACGCGCTGATATCATGTAGGCTTCCAGGGTGATCCAGAGCGATATGCTTGGTGATGTGCCGGGCGATAGGGCTTCCCCCCAAACCGGCCAGAGGCTTTCCCCCGCATCCGATATCAAGCAGGGTGCCGCGCAAGTATTTGGGAATGGCGTCGGTGAGGGCTTTGTCTCCCAAAGAGCGGATGAGCAGGTTTTTACTGTTCTCCATGGCCGACAGCCACGTTCGGATGAGGCTCAAACCGAAGTCTCTCCGGTGGCGTCTTTCGCGGATACCATCACCTTGGTGAAGGCGTAGATAACGTCTTCGATATCTTTTTCCTCGAGTGCGGCGCTTAACGGGAGGCTGATGGTACTGTTTCCGATACTTGCGGCATGGGGATAATCCCCGCTACGCCATCCGAAGCGATTCTGATAATAAGGGTGATCGCAAATGGAGCGGTAATGCACGCCCACGCCGATATTCTCGGCCGTCATGGCTTCAAGCACCCAATCGCGAGCTTTCCCATTTGGAGATCCTGCTCCCGGTTCGGCGCTCACCTGCACGGTATAAAGGTGGTAGGCATGTTTTTCATCCGCGGCCGGCTCTTGGGGAAGTGTGCAGGACAGACTCGCGAAGGCGGCTTGGTAGCGATTCCAAACTGACCGGCGCTTTTCCCAATTGGCGTCGAGCCTGCCCAATTGATGCAGGCCCAAAGCCGCCTGCAAATCGGTCATATTGTATTTGTATCCGAGATCTACCACGTCGTAATGCACATAGCCCGAGTCCGAGAAGCGGCGCCAGGCGTCCTGGGTCATGCCATGCAAGGCCAGGCGTTTGATTTTATCGGCCAGTTGGGCGTCGGAGGTGCAAATCATGCCGCCTTCGCCGGTGGTGAGATTCTTGGTGGCGTAGAAGCTGAAGCATCCGATGTCACCGAATGTACCTGCACCCTGTCCGTTACCGGAGGTTTCGATGGCATGCGCGCAATCTTCGATGACGCGAAGCCGATGCCGCTTCGCCAATGCCATGATGCCTTCCATATCGCAAAGGCGACCGGCAAAGTGGACCGGTACGATGGCCTTGGTGCGGGGAGTGATTTTTTCAGCGACCGCTCGGGGGGATAGGTTTAAGGTGAGGGGGTCGCAATCGGCCAGCACGGGAACGGCTCCGGCATGGAGTATTGCGTTCACGGTGGCACAAAAGGTCATGGGAGTGGTGATGACCTCATCGCCGGGCCCTATTCCCAGGGCGAGTATGGAAAGGTGCAAGGCGGCCGTGCAGGAGTTGACGGCAACCGCATGGGGCATATGCTTGTATTGGGCGAAGTCGCTTTCAAAGCGCTTTACCTTGGGGCCGGTTCCCAGCCACCGTCGGCGCAGCGAATCGACCACTTCTTCGATGTCTTCGTTCTCGATTTGTGGCGCCCCGAAAACCAGGAAATTCTCACGTCGACGCGTGGGTTTTCCTCCCAGTAAGGCGGGAAGGGCATTTCCATTATCTTTTTTTCCAGCGGCCATAAGGTGCAATAATTGTACATAGGGATGGCGGGTGTGACCATGTCGAATAGGATTCTTCTTCACCATGAGTGATTTTGCGGGTTTTATCGGATTGGCGACCCGGGCATCGGAATCGGAGCCCGCGCTTCAATCCGTGCTCAAGTTGATGACCTGTGCTCCCGAGGCGACTCCTTGCCTGCATTTTGAGGAGGCCTCGGCTATCGGATATCGACGGGGAAGAGTTGCCATCGGACAAGCTGAAAGGGACGGCATCCGCGTCTGGGCACTAGGTGACCTTGAACGGATGAAATCCCAAGATCCGGTTTCACAAATACTATCCATCGTCGCGGCAGAAAACTGGCCCGCATTGGCGGCCCTGCGTGGTTCCTTTATCGCTGTGGTGGAAGATGCGCCGAGGCGAAAATGGCGAATTATCAGCGATCGGTTCGGTTTGCGCTACCTGTATTATGCCCGGCACGGCAAGGGTATGGTTTTCGCCAGTGAGGTGAAGGCTTTTTTGGGATTGCAAGGCTTCACCGCGAAAGTCGATTTGAAGGCCCTACCCGTATACCTGCAACAGGGCTACCATAGCGGACACTCCACCTGGCTGGAAGGCGTGAATTTGTTGGATGCGGCTACGGTGTTGACTTTCGAAAGGGAAACCGGCGAACTCAAGGCACATAAGTATTGGGGGTGGGCCGACGTGCCGGGAGCTTCGGGTGGGTTTGAGGAAAATTCCCGCGAACTGGGCCGGCTTTTCCGACAGGCGGTGACCCGTAGCTGTGCCGATGCAAAAGCTCCGGGGCTTACCTTGAGCGGTGGCCTCGATTCACGGGCCCTGCTGGCCGCCATGCCCGAAGGAAAAGTAGCGGCAGTTACTTTCGGAAAGCTTGGATGCGCGGATATCCGCTTGGCGCGTATAGCCGCTCGCCTGAAGGGGGCCTCCCACCATGTGGTCGAGATTGGGGCGCCAAATTGGCTTGTACCCCGTATCGAAGCCGTGTGGCGCTCGGACGGGCATCTCACCTTACGAGACTTGCACGGCGTCGAATCGCTGACTGTGGTAGCCGCAGAAATGGATACCTGCCTCAATGGTTTTTTGGGCGATGCCCTATTGGGGGGCACTTATCCGGGTGGGGACACCGGAAGCGCAGAAGACCTTTTCCTCCATCGCGGGCGTCGCTTCATCCTTCAGGCCGTTCGGCTTACCGAAAGGCATTGCCGGTTGGAATTGCCTTTTTTCGACCCCGATCTCATCGACTTCACCTTGTCGTTACCCTGGGAATGGCGAACCGAATCGCGTATCTACCGCGATATGCTGCTACGCGAATTCCCCCCATTTTTCCGGACCCTGCCCTGGCAGAAAACCGGTTTACCGATCAGTGCGCATTGGGTTGTGGAAAAGGCCTACTCATTTCTACGGCGAGGCTGGGGTAAAGCGTTACGAGAAACGCGCCGGGTTTTTCCCATGGTTGGGGGAGACGATGGTTATACGGATTATGCCCAATGGCTGCGCCTAGAACCGGCAATCCGGTTTGTTCCGCGACTTCTATGGGGTAAGCGCGCCCTGTTGGGCGACTTGATGGATATGGGGCCTTTCCGCAGGACATGGGAAAGGCATTTGGCAGGAGAGGATTTTTCCAACCGGCTTTGCGCCTTGATGACGGCGGAACTATGGCTGCAACAGGCTTTTCATGGAAAGTTTCGCTCAGGTTATACCGACTGAACCTCTTTCATTGGAACCCTACCCGCCTGTATCGCTTTCCCCTTGGCCACCGGATAAGGCCAATCGGAACATCCGGTCCAGGATGCCCCGAAAGAGAAGACGCATGGCACCGGCATAGAGAACCACACCGAAAATAGTCATAAAAGCCAATCGCAGCGATTCGTTTTCTGGCAATAAACCCGCGCCTGTAATGACGGAAGCGGCCATGGCTCCACCGACGATAAATGCGGGTGCGAGTTTGCGGAAGAATTCCATAGGGCGCATACCAATCAGTCGAAAGCGCACCCAAAAATCCACCGGCCACAGTAGGGTAACGCAGGCGATAACGAGTCCCCAGGCTACGCCGACGAGACCCCAGTTTTTACCAATTACTACTGCGCCGGTGTAGACCACCAGAGCCAAAATGTTGAAGCCGAATGCCCAATCCGCCCGCCCCTTGGCGAGCAGTAGGGCGCCCACGGGGTTTCCGATGCTGAGAACCATTCCCAGTAGACACAATACTTGCAAGGGGACGACGGCTTCCTCCCAGCCGGCGCCCAGAAAGAGCGGAATCAAAACCGGGGCGGTAGCCATGAGACCAAAGTAAAGCGGAATGGTAATAAAGGCAATGGCTTCGATAGCCTCCAGATAGCCCCGGCGAATGCGGGCATCGTCTTGTTGGATGCGTGCGAAAACGGGAAAAGCTACGCGCGTGATGATGGGATTGAGCAGCATCATCGGACGCAAGACGATTTGATAGGCGATATTGTAATAGCCCAACAGCGGAGCTCCCAGCAATTTGCCGATTAATAATTTGTCCGATTGACCTCGCAAGAATCCGATTCCTCTTTCGCCTAGTTGATAAGCGACAAAGCTGAGGTGGGGTTTGACATGCGCCCATTGCCAGCCCATGCCCGGATTCCATCGGGATAAACCCGTCACAATCCAAACCGAAGAGCGCATTCCCGTCAATGCGAGAAGACCCAGCACGATGGAAAAGGCGCCATACCCGGAATACCCCGACCATATGGCGACAACGGCTCCGACAACGGCGCCCATGGATTCACCCCAGGCTACGGGTGCAAAACGCAGGGCCTGCTGGTGCAGAGCAAAAAAAGGTTGGCCCAAAGCCATGAGTGGATACAGTAGCGCACCCCAGCGGATAATTTTCGTAAGCTCCTCGGCATCGAAAAAGGACGCCACCGGAGCGGCCAAAACGTAAGTTGAAACCCCCAACAGGGCTGAAGCGAAAAGGGCGGTCCAGTACATAGAGGTAAGTTCTTTTGGGTCTTTGGTTTGGCGATGCACAAGGGCGTTGGACAGGCCCAAATCCGCGAGACTTTGAGCCAACCCCAATACCACCATGGCCATGGCCGCTAGCCCGAACTGGGCAGGGTTGAGCAGGCGCGCCATAAAAGCCAATTGAACCAATTGCAGGATGAAAACCAAAACTGTAGCGACAGCGTTCCATTTTGCTGCCGCATAAGCCTGGAACCGAAGGCGGTCTGTGGTAACGGTATCGGAATTCATACTAGACTACCAATTATCATAACTATCGATTATTATTGATCCGCGAAAAGGGAGAAAGCCTTCAAGTAAAATAGAAACATATGTATTTCTAAATCATGAGTTTATATAAAAGATGTTGCCTTACCCTATCTTATCCAGGTTCGAGTAACGGTCTTCTGAAATGAATTAAACCAATTGACTTCGCAGCCCGTCTAGTTAGCGTTTCATTTAAATCGGGCTTTATATCTATCATTTAATATTCACCTCTGTTCTGAAAAGTGGCCCGCATGTATAAAAAAATCTTTATAACCTTAAAGACTTTCCTATTGGTAGGAATTGTATCGGATAAAGCTTTTTCTCAGGGCAATCCGGAGAACTGGCGTCCAACAATCAACAAAAGCACTGAATGGTTGGTGACACCCAGCGCTGCTGAGGGCGGTCTAATAAATTTACGTAAACACGTAATTTTAGCGAACCAAACCAACGAAACGTTGATCGTGTTTTCCCATATCAGGCTATTTGCAGCTCGAATAGGAACCACCAATTTTCCGGCCAGCCAAATTACCACTACTCATGTGGGGACTGTGCGGGGCTCCGATCCTGAAAATGGGTCAAAAATGAGCACCCGATACACTTTCAACTACGCGTTTGGCACGCACAGGGTAACGGTTTCATACCGATTTTATGATGACGGGGAGTTTTGGATCCGCGCCAACTTTACATCAACCTACCCATCTACTCCTCGGCTATTCTTCTACTTCGACCCTGACATCGGTGGTACCGGCGACGATATCGTAGAGCATACTGTATCTAATGCAAATAGCAGATGGTTTCGTGCAAATAGAACAGAGTATACCGTTGCGTTGGATAATCGACAAACCATGGATGCAAATGTATTGGGGCATGCAGGAGTTTATGCGAAAGTAACGGATGCCACTCAAAGCATCCAGGGAAACGAAGCTTATCTGTTATTTTGGAATATGTTTCCCGTTGCAAATCAGAACTCAAATGTAAGGATGTATTTCAAGACTTTCGATAAGAGATTCTCAAATACTCAAGTACCTAGTAGCGGCCTTTTGAATACATCAAATGTGATTCAAGATATTAATTCGACCGCATTTAGCTTTCCTTATGCCTGGCGGGGAAGGGATCAGGTCATTTATGCAGAACTAAGCCCAAACAATACCCAGATT
>CAYNXV010000112.1:0-5358 GCA_964401245.1 uncultured Bifidobacteriales bacterium
CTTTTGAGCATGGGCGCTATCACCAGCGACACGATGGCCATGAGCTTGATGAGAATGTTGAGCGAGGGGCCGGCGGTGTCTTTGAGAGGATCGCCTACGGTGTCTCCCACCACGGCCGCCTTATGGGCTTCCGAACCTTTGCCTCCGCCCGCGCCGCCTTCGATGGTCTTTTTCGCGTTATCCCAGGCGCCGCCGGCATTGGACATGAAAATCGCCAGTACCACTCCGCTGGTAGTGACCCCGGCCAACAGTCCCATTAGCATGTGGATGCCGCCGGCAAATCCCACCACCACCGGGGTGACGGCCGCCAGCAATCCCGGCAACATCATTTCCTTCAAGGCGGCCTTGGTGCTGATGTCGACGCAGGCGGCGTAATCGGGCTCCTCGGTTTCGTTGAGAATACCGGGCTTGGTGCGGAATTGGCGCCGCACTTCTTCAATCATGGCGAAGGCGGCCCGGCCTACGGCCATGATGGCCAGCGAGGAAAAGACATAGGGAATCACCGCGCCCAGTAATATGCCCACCAATACGATGGGTTCCGTGATATCAATCGCCCCCACTCCCGATGCTTCCCGGAAGGCCGCGAACAGGATGATGGCCGTGAGCGCCGCCGATCCGATGGCGAAGCCTTTGCCTATGGCGGCGGTGGTATTGCCTACGGCGTCGAGCTTGTCGGTTATGGCCCGGACACCGGGCGGAAACTCCGCCATTTCCGCCAAGCCCCCCGCATTGTCGGCGATAGGCCCGTAGGCATCCACGGAAAGCTGGATTCCCAGGGTCAGTAACATACCCAACGCCGCGATGGCCACCCCGTAAAGACCGGCCAAATGATAGGAAGCCAGAATGGTGGCGCCGATGGCGACGATGGGAAGCAAAGTGGACATCATGCCGACGCCCAAACCGGTGATGATGGTGGTAGCCGAACCGGTTTCGCAGGATTTGACTATCGATTCAACGGGACCTTTGCCCGTGCCCGTATAATATTCGGTGAGCAGGCCGATGGTGATTCCCGCCGCCAATCCGATTACGGAGCAGAAGAAGAGTTCGCTTACGCCGGCGCCATTATTGAAGGTGTCGCCTCCGAGTACCCAGGCGATAAGCGGGTAGGACAATATTGCCGTAAAAATCGCGGCTCCGAAAGTGCCCATATTCAAGGCCTTTTGCGGAGAGTCTTCCGGTTTGGCCCGCACCAGGTAGAAGCCTCCGATGGAACCCGCTATGCCGAGCACACTGAGAAGCAAGGGTAGCATCGCCAACTTGAACCGGGTCACATCCTCTCCCACCACGGCCAGTCCCAATATCATGCTGCCTACCAGTACACCCACATAAGACTCGAATAAATCGGCGCCCATGCCGGCGACGTCGCCCACATTGTCGCCCACATTGTCCGCAATGGTGGCGGGGTTGCGATGGTCGTCTTCGGGAATCCCCGCCTCCACCTTGCCCACCAAATCGGCTCCCACGTCCGCCGCCTTGGTGAAGATTCCGCCTCCCACGCGCGCGAAAAGGGCGATGGATGACGCGCCCAGCGAAAATCCCGATAGCACGGGCAAGCCAACCGCCGCCAAATCGGGTACCGATTCGCCCAACATCCGGGTTATCATGAAAAATACCAGCGAAAGCCCGACCAAGGCCATGCCCACCACGCTCATGCCCATCACGCTGCCGCCGGTAAAAGCCACTTTCAAGGCGTCGTTCAAGCCTTTCATGGCGGCGGTGGTGGTACGGGAATTGGCCTGGGTCGCCACCCTCATGCCGAAAAATCCGGCCAAACCCGAACAGGTAGCCCCTACCAGAAAGGCCAGCGCCTGCCAGCGGAGAAACCCGCGGTTGGCGAGGGCCAGAAAGGCGGCGACCAGCAATACGAAAGGGATGAGGACCCGGAATTCGCGCGTCAGAAACGCCATCGCTCCGTCGGCGACATAACCGCTGATGCGCCGCAACTTTTCCCCGGATACCTCCTGCCTGGCTATCCAGCGCGACCGCGCGAAGGCGAAAATCAAAGCCACCGCTCCACCGAGAAACGTCATTCCGATTACGAATTCAATATTCATTTAGCCTTTTCTCCCACCGGTACTGAGGGCTGCAAAGGGTTTTGTAAATAGGGAAACCCGCAAGCGTCCGTAACCATGAAATATCCAATAAAGCAAAAGCAAGACAATCATTTACGAATTAGAACACTATTAACCGCCCCGCTGCAACCGTACATCTGCCGTTAATATATGTTTTGACCCTATCGGGTAAAAACATTTGCTTCGTCAAGCGGGGAGTTGACAGGGGTAGTATAATTACCCTACCATGGCGGCCCTCCTTCCTTTTGCCCTATATTCCACCCTGTTCATCCTGATTTCCGCCGCCTCCGTCCCAGGCAATCCCCCGGCGCGGGTTCCGGCCCCATTTGAGGCCGCAAGCGGAGAAGATGAGGCGCGGCCCACCTCTTCGTTGGAGCTCTCCCCCAGCCTCGGCATGATGGGAGGCAGTCCGGTAGTGGGATTGCGAGCCTCCATGCGTTACCACCAGGTCAGCGTCGAAGGTTCGGCGGCTTTGGCGCCCGGGCAATCCGCCACCCTCTATCCGCTCACCGCCAATCTCCTCATTCATCTGGCCGAGAGCAATCGTTTTCTTCCCTATGGACTGGTGGGCGGGGGACTTTTCCTGACCGTCCCCAATAATGCCGTTGCCATGGAAACCCTCTCCACCGTCGGGCTCAATTATGGGGGCGGCTTGCGTTATTCCCTTTCTCCGGCCCTGGCGGTCCGTTTCGAAGTGCGGCAATTCTTCCTGCGCGACAGGGACCGCGTCGACCAGAGCAAGATTCTTCATGTATTCCAAGAAACCAACCTGGGAGTTTCCTTTGCCCTGTAAACCTCCGTTGCGACCCTGGCCGTCACTCCGTCTCATGTGCGCTATTTTCCTGTGCGGAGCGGGTGCAATATCCGGCGCTCCCAAAACCGGCGGCACTCCCACCAGCGCCTATGGAGTTCAGGTAGGGCTCTATGCCGCCGAGGTGCTGGGAAGCAATCCTTTCGGGTCTTTCTATTACGATCATTACCTTCCCGACGCGAATTATTTTTTCCAGGTGGCGGCGGGCGCGGGCACGGTCCAGTCGTCCTATTCCAAAAGCCTGTTCCGGGCCGCGATTTTCGAAAACAACCTGCTGGTGACCGTCGAGGCGCTGGTGGGTTACGCACCGGAAGGGCCGGGGTACAAAATGCGCGGCAGGGCCGTTTCCCTGATTCCCCATTTTACCGCGGGCGTGGTTGGGCTTTACCAGGGCTCGGTTCCCAACGTGGGACTGGCGGCCGGTTTCGGCAATCGCATGCCGCTTCCCTTTTTCACGAAGAATCGAAGTTTGGCTTTGAGCTATTCGTTGCACGATCACATCTATTCCCAGAAAATCGGATCCCGACCCGCCTTGACCCACAACCTGGTTCTCAGAGCCGGGGTGCATTTCTATCGGTAGCCCCATGGGAGAAATACCATGCTCGTGAATCGCTTCGTGCCCAGTACCTATTCCTTGCTCCTATGCGCCTTGGGCTTGACCGCCTGCCTGCAGCCCGCCGACGAAATTCTGAACTCATCGAACACAGTCTCAGCCCTGGTATTCGTAAAGGAACCCAGCGTCACCGGTAATCGCAGCAGCGCCATGCGCAGCAACGCGGATGAATTCTATCCCGGCACCGATATATGCCTGCTTTCACCCATATCGCCCAACGGGACGGTGGAAAATCTCACGGCTACCTATACGCGGGGAGGCTCCGACAATACCCGCGATTGGGGCGCAGCGCTCGATCCCGAAATCTCCTTCGACGGCAAACGCCTCCTGTTCAGCATGCGCAAAGCCCGCAGCAATCGCTGGCATCTCTATGAGATGGACCTGGAAACCCGCGCCCTCGTCCAGCTCACCAACCAAACCGTGGGCGACGACATCGACCCCGCCTACATATCGGACGACCGCATCGTATTCTCCTCCACGCGGGCGCAGATTGTCGACGAATACGAAAGACGCCAGGTGCCTCAATTGCATGTGGCCGATCGCCAATCCGACGGAGCTTTGGGAGAACCCCGACGCATCTCCACCAATCAAAGCCACGACAATAATCCCTTCCTCCATTCCAGCGGGAAGATCTTCTTCAGCCGCTGGGATCATCTCGGCAATCCCAACAAATTCCCCCTCTTCACCATCAACCAGGACGGCACGGGACAATTCGTGCTTTACGGCGCCGACGGTCCCCGCGCTTCCAATAAAAGGGCCTTTCTCGAAGCGCGCGAACTGGCGGACGGAGGCCTGGTCAGTTCGCTGATGGAACGCGATTCCCCCTTCGAGGGCGGAGCCATAGTCATCATCGACCTGAATCAGATTACCGAAGAGCCCCTTTTCATCACGCCCAAAGATGTTCCCTTCAACAATACGCGCGACACCGCCAACGCCTTGTATAAAACCCCTCACCCCATCCAGGACGGCGCTAAAGAAAGGATTCTGGTGGCCATGTCGCCGCATGCCGCCAGTCGGGACATGCGCGATGCCGTCGATTACGGCATCTATATCATGGACAAGGACGGCAAGAATCTCACCTTGGTCTATAACGACGGATCCACCAACGATTACGATCCAATACCGGTGGTTCCACGCCGTTTACCGGCGCCCTTCAAAGACAACGGGGACATTGCCGCCGCCATCGCCCGGAACCAAAAAACCGGTATGTTCTTCGACGCCAATGTTTATAGCCGCATGGACAACGATGGGCATATGAAACCCGATCCCGATCATCTCAACGCGGACGGGAGCCGGGGAGAAGTCAAATTCGTGCGCGTCATGGAGGCCGTTCCCATGCCCGTGGACAGAAATAAGCGCGGAGGCAATCTGGGCCGTACCAACTTCGAGAAGCAACGGGTAATCGGATATGCCGACGTGCGCGAAGATGGTTCCTTTTCCATCGAGGTTCCCGCCAATACGGCTCTGCATTTGCAAACCCTCAACGAACACGGTTTGATGCTGGTCAATCAACTGCAATGGATTCAGGTCATGCCGGGCGAAAGACGGCTATGCACCGGCTGCCATGGTCCCCGTGACCGCGATCAAGATATCCATAGAATGGCCATCCTCAACGACCAAAGCGTGGGATGGAAGTTGAACATGGACGTCGAAGCTACCTTGGATAATGTGAAGGCTTACATTTCAGGATTCCACAATGCCCAATCGGTTACCGCCCATGCCTCGGTAAGGCCCGACACCGTCGATTTCTTCGATTTCAAAAATCCCGGCCGCGCGACTACGGTGCAGGCGGTTTTCAACGCGAGCTGCATCAGCTGCCATGGCACTTCCAGCCCCGCCGGCGGTTTGTCGCTGGTGGAAAC
>CAYNXV010000112.1:5458-11773 GCA_964401245.1 uncultured Bifidobacteriales bacterium
TCGCATGGGCTCGATGATTTCAAGGGCCGCCCCGTGCTCGTCGATTTCTGGGCCACCTGGTGCGCCCCCTGCCGCAAATCGCTGCCCCGGCTCGATAAGATGGCTTCCCGTCGCCCCGACGCGGCCATCGTCGCGGTAAGTCTCGACAGCGACAAGGGTAAGGCCCGACGTTTTTTAAAGGATAAATCCCAATCCCTGCTGCCTCTTTTCGACAAGAACCAGGTTTCCGCCAAGGCATACGCCATCAAGGGAATGCCTGCGGCCTTTTTAATCGACAAGGCGGGTAATCTGAGAAAACGCTATGATGGATATACCGAAAATACGCTTGCCGAAATGGAGGCCGACCTTGAAAAACTTTTGCGCGAGTAAGGCAGGTATGATGGCAATAGTCGCGGCGCTCTCCCTGTTGGGCGGATGCGCCGCCGTCGAGCCCTACCAACGGGAAAGGCTTTCGGATCCCATCATGGACTCCGGCAATTCCATCGCGAAGCAATCGCTCGAAAGCAAATTCTTCTCCACCCGCGAAGGCAGCATCGGCGGCGGAACGGGAGTGGGCGGAGGTTGCGGCTGCGCCAAATGACACCGGACCCTATGCTTTCCAAATCCCTTTCGTTGTCGTCGACCCTGGGATGGGTTTTACTCGCCCTGATTAGCGGGGCGTCCTTGCTTTCGGCGGATGAACTTTCCTATACCACCTATCATTTCGAAGACAATGCGGATAATACCGTTTTCACATCCTCTATATCCATATCCAAAACGGTATGGCCCGGCACCATGGTGCTCATGGACGTCGAGCTCGACCAAATCAAGTTGCCTCCCGTTCTCGACGGCGTAAGCGGAGCCTCGCGCCCCCAGCGCCGGCAGGCCCAGGAATTCCGGAAAAACCGCGGACAAATCATATTGGGCGTGGAACAGGGATTGGGGGCCGATACGCGGGTGGCTGCCAGTATTTATCACAGCGAAGAAGCCGACTACCTGTCGCGCTCAATCATCGGCACCCTCACTCAGGAACTATTCAAGAAAAACACCACCGTTTTTCTCAAAGGACAATACAGCGTCGATTCGGTGGGGGAGATTCCCCGCATCGGACCCATGGTCAACCGCTACAAAGAAGTGCATCAGGCGGGAGCTTCGTTGACGCAATTGCTTTCTCCATCAAGCTGGGTGAGAATCGGCTATGACGGGGTGCGCCAAAACGGCTTCAACAGCGATCCCTACCGGCATTTGCGCGTAAACACGGCCGCGGGCGCAGGAACGCCTCTTTTCGAAGACGTGCGCGAGAATCATCCCAAAATCCGGTTCCGACAAGCCGCCTGGGGGGATTACGCCTATTCCTTCGAGGGATTGGACGCCAGCTTGTTGCTGCATTACCGCTATTATTGGGACGACTGGAGTATCGAATCGCATACCGTGGGCGTCAAGGGAAACAAATACGTTACCCCAAACTGGATAGTCAGTCCCGAATACCGTTTCTATCGTCAATCCGCGGCGTATTTCTGGAGTGCGAATTACACTTCGCAAAACAGCGCGCCCTATCTCACCGGCGATTATAAATTGCAGGCCTTCGATTCCAACAACGCCGGGTTGGGCCTTACCTATTTGTTCAAGGGAATGGCCGAAAACAAGCCGGGTCTCGAATTCCTGCTGGGCTGCTCGCTGTCCCTCAAGTATTTCCGCTATTTCAATACCCTGGATTTTTCCGCCAACGTGATGGAAGGCCGCCTGCTATTCGATTTCTGATTTTCCCGGCCCCTGGGGCGCTGGGCCTATATTTTCCCCTGCTAACCTTTCAATTGGCCAACCCCTAAAGTTTCAATTAGACGGACTAAACCTTTCAATTGGCCAGGAAAAAAGTTACAATTGGCCAGAACGATGAACACCCCATTACATACCCGATTATTGAGTCCGAGGCTTACGGAAGCCCTGGAGGACACTCCCGTAGTATTGATCCATGGACCGCGCCAATGTGGAAAAACCACCCTCGCTCGGCAGGTTGGCGAAGCGGGTGGATATGCCTATCTCAGTTTTGATGACGATGTGCAACGTGCGTCGGCGATTGCGGACCCGATAGGTTTTGTCGCGGACCTGCCCGAAAAAGTCGTGTTGGATGAAGTACAGCGGGTCCCCTCTTTGTTCACCACTTTGAAGAAAGACGTGGACGGCAACCGCCGACCCGGACGCTTTATTCTCACCGGATCGGCCAACGTTCTGTTGGTACCCAAATTGGCGGATTCGTTGGCCGGGCGCATGGAAATCCTGCGATTACATCCCCTTGCCCAATGCGAACTGGCCGGGACGGAACCCGATTTTCTATCCGCATTATTCGGTAAAGGTTTCACGACCGGCATATCCGGAAAAAGGTTGGGCCGGTCGCTGGCGGAGCGCGTCGCTTCCGGCGGCTATCCGGCCGCCCTGGTGCGCGCAACCCCTCATCGGCGCTCCATCTGGTATCGTGATTATACCGAAACGTTGGTGCAACGGGACGTGCGCGACATGACCCGCATCCACGCCCTGGACGCCATGCCCAGGCTTCTGTCCCTGGCGGCCGGGCAATCCGCCCGCCTGCTGAACGTGTCCGAAATCGCGGCCCCCTTTCAATTGAGTCGTCCCACCATCCGCGATTACATGACCTTGCTGGCGAGGGTATTTCTTCTCGAAGAGCTGCCTCCATGGCACAGCAATCGACTGAGCCGTCTTGTTAAAACCCCCAAGTTGCATCTGGGCGATACCGGACTGGCTTGCGCCCTGTTGGGCCTCGATGGCAAAGGGCTGTGGGAAGATCGTGCCCTGTATGGACAGCTACTGGAAACCTTTGTTTATCAAGAGTTGCGGCGACTGGCGAGTTGGTGGACGGAACCGGTATCTTTCCACCATTATCGGGATAAAGAAGGCAACGAGGTCGATGTGGTATTGGAATCGGCGGGGAAACTTGCGGGCATGGAAATCAAGGCCGCTTCCACCGTGACCTCCGGTGATTTCAAAGGTTTACGCGATTTTAAAAACGCGACAGGTAAGCGCTTCGTTAGGGGGGTTTTACTTTATGACGGAGCCGCCGTAGTTCCCTTCGACAAAGACCTTTATGCCGTGCCGATTTCCAAACTTTGGGAAGGAGCCTAGCAAGGAAAGCCGTGGAAATGGCTGACTTTGTGTATGGCTTTAGGTTTTTTTTAAGGGGTTAATGCCCGGGAGGAGACTCGAACTCCTACAACCTTGCGGTCACAAGATCCTGAATCTTGCGTGTCTACCAATTTCACCACCCAGGCAAGGCCCGTAAAGATCCGAAAAGCCCCGAAAATTGTCAACTGAAGGGTGCCGGGACTGGTGATGGGCCCCCTGCTATCGAATCAGGGTCATGCAACATTTCTTGAATTTTTGACCACTCCCGCAAGGGCAAGGCTCGTTGCGGCCCACGTCGGTGTATTTCTTCTTGAAGGTTTCGCCTTTGGCCGTACCGTCTTCGCGAATCCCCTGCCGGAACCTTTCGGACACCGCCTCGACGCACATTTGCCAGGCCGCCGCAGGCGGAAAGCGTCCGCTACGGTCGAGATAGGTGAAAAACCCGTCCAGGATCAAGGGGATGCCTTTTTTCAGTTCGGCCGGCAAGTCGAGTCGCGCCATAGGCCCCAGGAGGATTTCCTCCACCTGCCGGGCGCGTAAATCTTCGAGGGAGGTAACGCCCTGCTCCTCAGCCTGTTTGAAAAAGGCCTGTAACACGGACTCGGCGCTGTCTTTGAGCTTTCCTTCCAAAAAAAGGAAATGCTCGGAGGAGGCGTAATCCGAGATGAAGTTGTCGGCTTGTTCCCTTAGCATGGTTAAAAAATAACCAATACGAGCCAGGACAGCCCGCTTTGCTATTTTGCTGGCGGATTGGAACCGAACCGTGGCAGACAAGCAACCCCCAGGCCTTGATACGCGCAAAAAGCGCCTGCGGAATCGAATCCTGGGATTCCTGATCCTACTGCTGCTTGCGCTACTGGCTCTGCTCCTGGTTCGCGCTTGCCGCCCCCATCCGCCCGAGGATTTGACCTGGGTGCCGGCCCCCTCGGCCCCGCCCATTCTCACCGTGCCCATGCCTGATTTGCCGCCGGACCTTTCTCCCGAGCCACCGCCCGAGCCGAAACAGGTGCTTCCTTCGCCGGCCCGCGTGGACACTCCCGTTATCCCGGCGGCCGTCGATTCGGTGCTTCCCTATCTCTATGCCGACCCCTGGGGAGGGCGTCATTTCGATTCCGTGACCGTCTCCTTGTATTGCCGGGAGGATTGCCTCATTCTGTATTCGCTGGAAGACAGCGTCAATCTCAAAACCTATTCCGAACCGTTGACCTTGAGACGCAATGCCACCTTATGGCTTTCGGGTCTGGATACCCGTAACCGCCAGGTCGAACCCGTGCGCATCGACTATACCGTCGAACGCAATCCCGGGCTATGCGCCGCAAACATGTTGCCCTATGAGAAAGACGGCAAAACTGTGTGCATGGATATTTTCGAATGGCCCAATAAGGAGGGCGAGCTTCCCCGCACTTTCGTCAATCAGGCTGAAGCCCGCGACTCCTGCGCATCGGTAGGTAAGCGCTTATGCACTTTGGAGGAGTGGAGATTCGTCTGCAAGGGGCCCGGACGCGAAAACTATCCCTATGGAAACCGCTACAACGAGAACCATTGCGCCGCCCGGGAGCAGACGGTCCAAAGGGCGGGGCGCTTTCCCGCCTGCCGCTCCTATTACGGCACCATGGACATGACGGGCAATGTCTGGGAATGGACCTCCACCGAATCCACTGATCGCGAAGGCTTTTTCATGACGGCGGGCGGCAATTGGAATGCCGGTAACGAGGCCACCTGCGGTTTTTCCAAATACAGCTTCTACCCGCAGAACCGGTATCCGGTGGTGGGCTTCCGTTGTTGTCAGGATGGAGCGCAGTGAGGGTAAAGTGGATTTAGGCCCCTTAAGCTTCCCATACCGGAACAGCATGGATTGCGAAGTCGCCTTGTGGCGGCAAGGGATATGCATTGGGAGTACGGCAAATCAAAGCCATCCTTTTAATGGAATGCTCAGGCAAGGTAGCCGCAACACTTGCCAGAACATGCGCCTCCTTAGCATTGGGATGCTCCGACCATTTGGCGTCCAATAACTCGAATTTCCCCGCCTTGTGCACAAGAAAGTCCACTTCCTTGGTGCGATCCCGCCAAAAAAACAGTTCCCCTCTGCCGCCCAAGCGCAGTTTTTTACGTAACTCCGCACATACGAAGGTTTCCCAAACCGCTCCACGGTAGGGTGATTCCGTCAATTCCTCGACGGTATCAATACCCAGCAAATAGCAGAGTAAACCGGAGTCGCAAAGATAAAGTTTCGGCGATTTAACCAATGACTTCGTTCGATTGGAAAACCAGGGTTCCAAGAGACAAATCTGATTCGATGCCTCCAAAACCGATATCCAGGCCGAAACGGTTGAGGGGCTAATACCGATATCCCTTGCCAGATCCGCCTTGTTGAGCACTTGGGCGGAGCGCAAAGCGCAAGCTCGGAGAAAACGCTCGAAATCCCGAAGACTCCCCACATCGAGCAATGTGCGTAAATCACGTTCAAGGTAGGTGGTCGTATAGGCACGATGAAATTCCGACGCGTGCAAATCCTGCTTTTCCCAAAGCTCCGGCATTCCTCCCCGAACAACCGCCGCTTCCGTAGTCGCTTCGACTCCCGCTAAACGGAGTTCCTCCCAAGAACACCCTTCCAGTTCCACCATACCGACTCTACCGGCTAGAGATTCGGATACGCCCTGCATCAAGGCGGGCTTTTGTGAGCCCGTTAGAATGAATTGTCCATTTTTCTCGCGTTGAGTATCTATTACCATTTTCAAGTGACGGAAAAGTCCGGGAGCATATTGGACTTCATCAACCACCAAAGGCGGTGGGTGGCGGCGGAGAAAAGTGGAGGGATCGCGCTCCGCCTGTTCGGCTTCGCTAGGCAAGTCCAGCGATACAAAGGCATGGTCGGGAAAAAGACGGCGCGCCAATGAGGTTTTACCGGTTTGCCGGGCGCCGGTTATCACCACTCCCGGGCGCTGCCGGGAAAGTCGCAGGACGGTGGACTCAAGCTGCCGGGTAATCCATTTCATTATGCAAAATATACGATTGGATCGTGCTATTTGCACAGTTTGGATTGGGTATAATGCATATTCGAAGTCCTCGCCATCCCGATAGGGATACTGATTTTTACTTGTACTCAATTTGAGTACCCTAAAATCAGCTCAAAATCGCTTGAATTTCTCAAATATCGCCGAAATTGGTGTGAAAGTGCTATCCGCAATTTGAGTACAG
>CAYNXV010000113.1:0-11744 GCA_964401245.1 uncultured Bifidobacteriales bacterium
CGGGCGTTTGCATAATGCCCGCTTATGCGTAGGCTTAGGAACGATGCCGACCCGCTTCGCGGGTGCGCATGAAGCGCCATTATGGTGTGCCCTGAAGGCACGCATCACCAACCGGTGAAAGTCCGGTCCTGGTAATCGCCAGAGAGCCAGGTAGCTAAGCCCCGATGCATCTGGGTGACCGGATGTGTCGAAGCGGGCGAATCTTCTGAGAAAGGAGTGCAAAACGACAGTCCGTACCATGAAAGGGAATCCTGCAGCGTCGTTAGCTTGTAGAGAGGGAGCCGAGCCGGTCATAATGCGGCGAAGGCCAGGGAAGGGGTCAAGAATCTGGATAGGCAGCCCCGAAGGACCCTCCGGCGTAAGGGGAGCGGAATGTCGTGAAGGTGATGCGTGCAACAGGGGAGGTCTCGGTGGATCGTGGGCGGACATCCCGCGTGAGTTTCGGTATAAGCGTAAGCGAAGTCCGGAACGACATCCGCCGAGAAGTCGGAGGAGGCCATATTACCGATGACCACCGGAAAACAAAAGCCGGTGCAGGGAAGGGCCTCTGCTTCGACCCTGCTTGCAACGGAGGTAAACGATGGTGCATGCCCTAAAGGGCCAACCACACCCATTTGAAAAGTCGCGACAACTCCAGCGCAAGCTGTACCTGGCGGCCAAGGAGAGCAGGGAACGCAAGTTCCATGCGCTGTTTGACCGCATATGCCGGCCCGATACCCTGTCACGGGCCTGGCAGGAAGTGAAGAGAAACGGGGGAAGCGCCGGGATAGACGGTCAGACCATCGCAGAGGTGGAAATGCTGGGCGTCCCGGCATACCTGGAGGGTTTACGCAAGGACCTATGGGAAAGGAAATACAGGCCGCGCCCCGTGCGTCGGCTTTATATCCCAAAACCCGATGGCACGAAACGGCCTCTGGGAATCCCCACGGTGCGTGACCGCATCGTTCAGCAAGCGTGCAGAATCGTTCTGGAGCCTATCTTTGAGGCCAGTTTCACGGAATGCTCATTTGGGTTTCGGCCCAGACGTAGCGCCGGAGATGCTCTTAGAGGAGTGCGAAATGCGATGCCGGGCTCGTTTTGGGTCCTGGATGCCGACATCAGCAAGTTCTTTGACACCTTGGACCAGGAGTTGCTCATGCGCCTGGTTTCCCGTCGTGTGAGCGACAGGCGAGTGCTCAAATTGCTGCGAGGTTGGCTCAAGGCTGGGGTATTGGAGGAAGGGATGGTGAGTCCGACCGAGGAGGGAACTCCCCAGGGAGGAGTCATCAGTCCACTTCTGGCCAACATCTACCTGCACGTGTTGGATATGCTGTGGCTGCGGGACCATAGCCATTTGGGCAAGTTGGTTCGTTATTGCGACGACTTCGTCATCGTGTGTCCGAGCCGCAAGGAGGGCAAGCTGGCCCTGCAAGCGGTTCAGAGCATTATGCGAAGGTTGAAGCTGAACCTGCACCAGGAAAAGTCTCGACTTGTGCACCTTGCGGAGGCCGGGTTCGACTTTCTGGGATTCCACTTTCGGCGGCTGAAATCGAGGCGAAAAGGCAAGTTTTTGCCCTATTACTGGCCGAGCCGGAAATCCATGAAAAAGATACGGGAAAAACTGAAAGAGGAGACGGGGCGGCGATGGTTGAAAGAAAACCTTCCGGAACGAGTCCGATGGCTCAACCCCATCATCAGGGGTTGGCGCGGCTACTTCGGACGGGGTAATTCGACCAAGAAGCTCCAAGACCTCGACCTCTATCTAGAGGAAAGAATGTACCGATTCTTCAGGCGGAAAACGGCAAAGCGTGGATTGCATGCCCGCACCGAGTTCCGCGCATGGCGGAACAAATGTGGCCTTCTTCGCTTCTATATGCCTGGCATATGCGGACGGACGCTCTGAATGCCGCGGGTGAAGGTCGTCGGTAAGCCGTATGAGGGAGAACCTCACGTACGGTTTGAAGTGGCGGGAGCTGGAAACGGGTTCCTTATGCGCCGTAATTGGTCTAAGGAATACCGCGCCAGCACTCGACCCTACTAAAGGCTGCTTAAGCAGCCGTACGCCTCGGCCGGCCGCCGCCGCGTGAGGGGCGGGGAGGCCGGAGCCCCGAACGCGGCAGGCCGCGGAAATCAAAATGAAATGAAGAAATCCGCGGCCGCTTAAGGGGGGCGGGAGGAGGAGTAGCCGGAACGGCGAACCTGTTCTAGCTTTTTAAACTGTGATCACGGAAAACCAAATATCCGGCATGTTCCTCCTGGTGGCGACCCTATGCGTCCCGAAAAAATCGCGGGAGCCCGAAAAGTGCCGGAGACCTGTGGATATGTGGATATCACCGGATCCGGCGCGGCAGTTCCATAGTCTGTATTCTTATACAGGAAATGGCTATAACCCTATAAATTCCACTGATCCTGATGGGCGCAAGGTGGAGCTTCAGCACCATACTGTCTTTATTCCGCCAATCGATCATAGCCTTCTCCGAATCACCCCTGAGAATCAAGCAAGATGGAGGCATCTTGCTGGCGACAAAGGATTTTTCACAATCGGAGCTGGGCCTGAAGGCCCGCTTAGCAACAATATTTTGGTGGCAGGCATTGATCGAGTTCGAGATGTCACGGTCAGCAAAAATGGGTCCTACACGGTTCCCCTTCCAAGTGGATATTCGAATGAAGATGATTTTATTTCTGCCCTTCTTGCCAGAACCAAAAGCTATAACAACGATGTCAGCTACGATTTCTTTCCAAACGTTTCTGCAGGATATAATTCTAACTCCTTCATTTCAGGACTGCTAGGTACATTCGGTTTTAATTTCGGGTCCTCTTATATGCTTCTTCCAGGTTTTTCTAAGCCACTTCCGGCCCAAAATTTTGACAACCCAGGTCGTTTGAAAATTGAGATTGGTCCGATAACCAGGGATTGATAAATGTTTAGATTATTTTTTTGTTCTTCACGCACGGTTCATCGGCTTGGTTTTCCGTGTGGCAGGTTTAGGTCTTCCAATTGTTTTTTCGGCCTCTTTTTTCTTTTCCAGATCCTTTTATTGGGCGGGTGTCATATGATGGCCTTTAAGTCCGAGGATGAAATTCGTGCAACCTTGATTAGGGAGACGCCTCTTGGCTCTGATACTAGCCAGGTCAAGAATTTCTTCAGGGAGAAAAATATTCAGTCAATTGGTTTTTATGAATCGAGTGGCTATCCGCTTTTGAGACCTAAAATTGGCGCAATGCTTCTAAAGGGTCTCGTTGGATCGTATAGAGAGATTGTGTTTAAAGTTTCAGTCGTTGGCAACTGGGTATTTGATTCCCAGGGTAAATTAATTGAGATAAAAGTGGAAAAAGAGAAAGACGCTTTCTGACTGAACAACCTTTATTTTTTATAGTCCCTTGGCATGTTCCAGAACGACCCATTGCTTAGCAGGTGGAAATTTCTGGAAATCTTTTAAATTTCCTCCTCGCGCCTTGTTCTTTCATGTCCCAAATGGAGTAAAGTTGGCTTTTGAAATTTCAGATATATTCAGAGCGTACTGGCAAATTTTGAATTCTGGGCGCGAAGGGTCGGACAAAGGTCACGCACCGGTACACCGGAATCGGGCTCTTTCAAAATGGCCACGATTTGTTCGGGTTTGAATCGCTTCTGTTTCATTTCGAGTTCTCCTATTGATAAATTTATTAAGGAAAAATCTCACTGTCTTAGCCCTACTTTTTGGGGGCCGTGCCAGAGGTTGGAACGGCCCAGGACTTTTGCATGTAGTTTTTCATCTGGTACAACGACTTTCAGCTGAATTCGAGTCTGGACATTGTGACACCGCAGATCGGGCATGATGAGTTATACTCAGAAAAAAATTTAGCTAGAAATTTGTTGCTGGAAATAAATCGGGCAGAGCATCTTTCGCGCCATGGAGGTAAAGCAAAAGTATTCGGGATTCCCAGCGAAATACGGCTCAGGCATAGTACCGCCGTGACGGCGGTGTCTTAAAGATACAGATTAGATCAACCACCGGACATTTTGCCTGAATTCATCCAGCTTTTTAGACTAGGGAGAGTGTTATGTTCCAATTAAAAAATTCGGCTCGTGGTATGATAGTCGCTTTTCTTTTCACCGCCTCCATCGTCCAAGCAAAAGGCGCCTGGAGCACGCACGCGACAGAGTTAGTAACGAATGATTTCCTTGTCTCGGTTCACTTCGCTGATGCCAACACGGGGTGGGCAGTAGGAGATAGCGGTACAATACTTAAAACCAACAATGGTGGATCTGTTTGGGTCCACCAATCCAGCGGCACGAAAAAATTCCTCCATTCCGTTCACTTCGCCAATGCGAATACGGGCTGGGCTGTGGGACATAGCGGTACCATAATCAAAACCACCAATGGAGGCACCGACTGGGTTAAGCAAATCAGCGGCATTAATGAACTTTTATATTCCGTTCACTTCATTGACGTGAACACGGGATGGGCTGTGAGTAGTCGTGGAACCATAATCAAAACCATCAATGGCGGTGCAGACTGGTTTTCCCAAAGTAGCGACATGGTTTTCGAACTCATGGACGTTTACTTCATAGACGCTGATACAGGCTGGGCCGTGGGATTTTTCGGTACCATTTTTAATACTACGGATGGAGGTGCCAATTGGAATACTCAAACAAGTGGCACGACGGAAACCCTCTATTCTGTAAAGTTTACAGATTCCAATAGGGGATGGGCTGTTGGGGATGGCGGTACCATACTTAGAACTATCAATGGCGGCTCCAGTTGGCTACCCCAAACCAGCGGAACAACGGAGCGCCTCTACTCCGTGGACTTCACTGATGCATTTACGGGATGGGTAGTTGGGGATAAGGGTACTATACTCAACACCAACCTAAGTGGACACGTGTGGGTTGCCCTGCCCAGCGACACTACCTTGTACTTATTCTCCGTTCACTTTGCCGATGCTAATACGGGCTGGGCCGTGGGATATGGTGGAACTATAGTCAAAATTATCAGTGGCGGCGCCGACTGGTCCACCCAAACCAGTGGCACTACGGAAAGTCTACACTCTGTCCACTTCTTTGATTCGAATAGGGGCTGGGCCGTAGGGTGGGGTGGCATTATCCTCAAAACTCTCAATGGGGGTGCCGACTGGGTTGCACAATCCACTGGCAGGACGGCTGTCTTCTACTCCACGCACTTCACTGATGGATATACGGGCTGGGCCGTGGGAAGTGGCGGTACCATCCTAAAAACGACCAATGGCGGTATCGACTGGACTGCTCAACAAAGCGGCACGATGGAAACTTTGCACTCTGTCTATTTCATAGATGCCAATACGGGCTGGGCCATGGGAAATGACGGTACCATCCTCAAAACTATAAATGGGGGCGTCGACTGGTTCGGCCAACCCAGCGGTTCAACTCAAATCCTAACCTCGGTCCACTTTATCGATGCTAATACGGGCTGGGCCGTGGGACTGAGCAGTACTATCCTTAAAACCACCAATGGCGGTATTGACTGGACTATCCAACTTAGCGGAATGACCGGATATTTTGCCTCTGTTTACTTTATCGATGCAAATAGGGGTTGGGCCGTGGGAGGTGGCGGTACCATCCTCAAAACCACCGATGGCGGCGCAAATTGGAAAACCCAACCCAGCGGCACGATGGTGAGCCTCACCTCCGTTCACTTCACCGATACGAGTACCGGCTGGGTGGTGGGAGTTGACGGCATCATAATCAAAACCATCAATGGTGGCTCTGACTGGGCCACCTATCCCAGCGGGACAACTGCAGACTTATACTCGGTACACGCTACAGATTCGCATACTGGTTGGGTTGTGGGAAGCGAGGGTACTATCCTCAAAACAGGAGGTGACGAATCTCTTTTCGCTCCCGCTTTGGTGTCCCCTGAAGATAATTCCGCAGACTCATCCCTCACTCCTGTTCTGAGCTGGATTCCATCTTCCGATGCCTTGGATTATCACGTGCAAGTAGCTGTAGACGCGGGTTTCGCAGTTCTGTTTCTTGACCAATCTCTCATTCTGGATCCATCTTTGGCAATTTCGAGGACCTTGTCCCGCGACACCCGTTATTACTGGCGGGTAAAGGCCCGAAATGCCGAGGGCATTTCCAACTGGTCAGAGGTATGGACATTTTCCACCTCCTCGACCTTGGGTTTGTCCCCCCCGCTGTCTTCCTTGGTACAATTTGAATTAGGCCAAGGAGACCTTCGCTTCGCCCTGTCCCGGAGAGCCAAAGTTCGGGTGCGTTTATTTGATTCAAAGGGTAGAACAGCGGCTTTGGTTTTGAACGAAATCCGCGAGGCCGGAAGTTATTCTGTGTCCATGCCCAGAGTGACGCGCGAGGCCTTATTCCTGGACTTTCAGGCGGGTGAGTTTCGCAGAACGGTAAAAGTGTCGCGTTGAACGAAGGTGTATTTCCTACAATTTGACGACTCGCTCAAGGCTTTCCTCGATGGCTTTGGATATCCGAAGGTAATGAATCCTTGGGTGTAAAGAAGGTTCCAGGTGTACCATCTTTTAGGACATAGATCCGGGAAGCATAGATGTTGCCAAATAGTGAAAATAGGTGTCGCTGATCAATTGACATTATGTCAGACGTCCTATTTCTATTAGGGGCTTTATTAAAAGAGAGATGAAATGACCACCTATGGAATCAAGCGTGGCGTAGTTCGAGGTAAATCCCAGATTTCTTTAATGCTCATTTTAATAGGGGTGCCCTTTTGTGGCCATTCCGATCCCGTCCATCCAAAATTACATCGTAACAGCCAATTCCTAGAGATGATTTGCCATACTCGGGGATTCTATTGTAATGATTTAACCGAAAAAAAAGCTCTTACACAACCTTTAGGTAAGCGTTCGGCTCAAACCAATTTTTTGGGCCAAGCTGATTCCATGTTTAACTTGGCTGATTCCTCCAAATGGAACGCCCCCTTCAATCCTCGAGGCCTACTAGGCATACCATTCATGATCACTCCAATAGGCGACAGCGTCTTTGTTTCTGGAATGATATCCCGCGCCGATGGCGTTCCCGTTATGGGGGTGGCCCTATGGGATGGTCGCCAATGGAAATCAGTTGGCTATAAGCCGCCTTTTAACACACCCGGATTTGTGGATCACCTTATACATGATGGGAAAATCTATTTGGGAGGAGATATATATAATAAAGCGTCAATTGTTACTTGGGATGGATCTTCTTGGGAATCGAGGCCTCCGGATATTTCTTATGGCACACCTATTGGGGTATGGCAGGAGAAAGTATTAATTGGAGTAAACCATAACGGTATATGGTCATGGGATGTAGATGGATTTTCGCAATTCGGACCAGACCTCAGCGGAATTGGCAAATTGCTCTCCTATAAGGAAAAGCTGTGGCTCGTGGGCACCTTTCAAGTCAAGGATGATTTGACTGTACGAAATTTCGCCGTATGGGAAAATGGAACCTGGAATACTTCGGAGGCCGAAGCGACTGGTCCTATTGCTGAATGGGCTTTATTTGGAAATGAAATATTTGTTTTAGGTGAAAGAAACAGCACAAAAAAATCTTTTCGTTTTGACTCATTATCTGTCATGTGTCTGAAAGGATCTACGTGGGAAAGTGTTTCCATAGATGCGGATGTAGGACACCCTATAAAATTGGCAGCAGACAAGGATAAGCTCTTCCTCATATCTGCGAAAAGATTTTTGTTTATGAATGCTGCAATTCCCAGGTGGCAATGGGGTTTACAGATTTCCAAATGGAATGGGTCCCGTTTCGTTCTCGTGGAAAACATTGATTTCGAGGGTTCTATCACTGATGCCAAGATGAGTCGAAACGGGTTGATACTGGCGGGTTTGTTTTCCAAAATCGGATCGTTGGAGGTAGATAACTTGGCTGGGTGGGACGAAAATAAATGGTTCCCTTTTACCCAAGAAAAAAGTCTGGGTATACATGAAGATATTCAAACGATGATTTCGAATGAGGGTAACCTGATTTTCGGAGGGTACAGTGAATCGCGCGGTCTTTTAAAAGGCGGCATTGTCGCATGGGATGGTAGCAGCTGGAATAATTTCGGGGGAGGCTTAAGAAAAACAACAACATTGGATTCTTTTGGGAACATCCTAGGTCTGCCTGCTGCTGATGTAAATGCATTGGTTGTACAAAATGGCCATATTTATGCCGGTGGACGCTTCGATTCTGCCGGAGGAAAAGAGGCGTCCAATATTGCACGCTGGGATGGTAAAGAGTGGCATGCGCTTCAGAATGGCTACCCTGGAAAAATTAGTTCTATGGTTGTGCATGATGGCAATCTATATGTTTCGGGGCAATTAGATTCCATCCGTTATCCCACTTCGCATCTTCTTGGATCTAGAGTGGCTGTTTGGAATGGGGCGTCCTGGAAGAATTTGAAGGATTTTGGAACTCCAGGTGGAGAAAGGAAGCTGGTCCAATTTAAAGGTAACCTATGGGCTTGTGAAGGAAACCAATTATTCAATTGGAATGGGTTGGATTGGTATGCCAGAGAACTGGGAGACGTTAGGTTTTCTGGAGCAAATTTGCTCGTGCATAAGGAAATTCTGCACATCGCGGTTCGGAGTATATATGGTAGTTCAATACTGACATTCGATGGGGAGGATTTAGGGAGTCTACCCTACGTAAATTCCACCTTGTCACTAGCTTCCGATGGTAATTTTCTTTATGCATCGGGAGAATTTGATATTCCGGGAGAACCTGGTACCACTTTGGCAAAATGGGATGGTCGTGCATGGCACCCTATGGCAGGTGGTAAACAGGGGCTAAAACCACATGTAATGGTGGCTCATGGAGGCCATTTATATATTGGATTGAATTTGAGATACTACGTTCATTCGCCTTACGGGGGTCTCTTGCGATTTCAATTGGGACAAGGAACGTGGAGTAGCCCTATGGTGAAAGGAAATTACGGGAAGGATAAACTATCATGGAAAATTATGCCATGTATTTCCGATTGTTTCCTTCCCGAGTCAGGTGCTTTGGGAAGGAGTTTCGACCTAATCGGAAGAAGTCCCGGAAAAGGAAGTCATTCCAAGGCTCAGGCAGCTGGTATTCGGATAGACGCGGTGCCCAGGTGAATTTGTCTTCTTCTTGAAGGAAGCAGGGCCGTGCGATGAGCCAGTAAAGAGTAAACGTTAAAAGTAAATGATTTCGCGAATTAAACTTTAGTTGGGAATATTTAGAATATTCGCATTTCCCCTGTATTGTCAGCTTCTGACTTCTGAATTGCACACCAAAGCCCGCACCGAATATTAATTTGAAAGCTGATTTCCTTGTTATCTTTTGCTCTCCCTTATATTTGGAGTAAAAGTGAGATTGGTGCTTCCCCTATATATAATGGTTCTTACCTTGCTGTTTTCGGCATGTGACAAAGAGCTTACCTCCCCGGAAACCCAACCTCTCGTCAAATACATCATCATCGTCACCGACAGTACCTCCGGTGAACCCCTTGATTCCGTCGAAATCTCCATAACCACCGTTTTCAAGGAAACCAATAAATTTCGTTCCGAATCCAAGGACGGGCGGATTGAGTTGGACGAGGTGGAAAGCTTCTGGAACAAATTCAGCGTGTCCCGGCCCGGTTTCGGAACCCGTGATTTCATCGATACCGTACGTGAGCAGCGCGATTCCCTTTTCGATTTGCCGATTTTGCGCGTGCTTGAAGTCAAATTGGTTAAAAACCTGGGTGCTGATTCCACGCGTATCCAGATTCGCATAATCATACGGGATATCCAGCACGGGGCCCTGACCCGAGGACGGGTTCATTTTCGGGATCGCTTCTCAATCGAGAAAATCGGCGAGGATTTCGATGAAGACGGAATCATCGGCTTGGGGGGAATGGCCAAGGATCGACAGCGGATTCGGATCGAGCATCCAGGCTTTTTAGGAAGGCAAATAGACGTCACGCCGACCGAGACTTCCAGCAATTTGGACTCCGTTCCCAATGTGACGGTGAATTTGCAGGCCTTGAGCAGTTCCGTTTCCGGTCGGGTTTTCAAGCGTGTACCGGGACAGGGCAATCTTCCCCTTGGCGGAGCGCGCCTGGTGTTCGAGTTATCCGGGGATAGCTTGGTATTCCCGCGACAATTCGAAGGCTTTTCCCATTCCGGGGGGGATTCCATCGGTTATTACCGGCTCGACTCCCTGCCCGAAATGGCCGGTGTCATGAAATTTTTTCTGGACGGGGATGCCTCTGAGCCCAGCGAAATAAAGGACATCAGTCTGCGTCAGGTGCAGTTGGCCCGTCTCCTGGATAATGTGGTGCTTGACGCGGTGGGGCAGAGCGGTGCGCCTATCGCCACCCTGGTTCCACCCGATACCGTGTCCCCCTCGGATTCCCTTCTTTTCCGTTTCAATCTCCCCGTCGATACCGTTAAAAGCGTGGTTTTGCGTGAAATCAATTCCACGCGCGGCCTTTTGGCCCAGCATGTCCTGGATTCTGATCATAAGATCATGCGCGTGTTCCTGAAGGGCGAAACCTTTAAGCCGGGCATCAAGTATGAATATGTCCTCGACCTGCGCACCGGCACCGGTGAAACTTTCGTCTTGCCCGGGTCCGACAAGGAAATTATTCAAGGACAAGTGCAAATCCGGGTCGTGGAAGAGCCGCCGGCTCAGGTTCTTTTTCCTCAAGATTTCCGCTTTACCTATTTCAGCTCGGGCAAATTGCAGAATTTCCACCCGCAGCAGGATGAAACCAGTCCCCTCGCCGATTCCACCAGCAATATGGCCCGCCTGCAATGGGCATGGCCGGCCCAAGGTGCGGTTCGCGCCGACTCTTTGGATAGCCTGATGGTAGCCTTTAAGGATACCCATAATAATACCCAGTGGAAGATTTGGCGCACATTCCCCGCGCGTGGCGATTCCCTGCCGCTGTTTTTCAGCGAGATTTATTCCACCGCGGGGTTCCCCGATGCCGGTAAATCCCTGTTACCACCGCTCAAGTCGGGAGGCGATACCCTGCGGTTGCAGGTGATTCCCAAACATAAAGATCACATCCATTTCGACCGCGAGATATTGCTTCCGCCAGTCACCCGCGCCATGGGGCCTTCGCTGTGGGCCCGCTATACTTACGAGGACACCCTCTTCATCGGTCCGCAGGCGGGCAAGGATACCATACGCGTCACCTTCCTGTCCCTGCCCGGCGATACCAACTCCGTGTTCACCCTGGATACGGCGGCATTGGGTAATGACGCAATGGGAGAGAGAATCGCCTTCCGAAAACCCGCGGGCGTAAACGTCTCCGTCGCTACCGATTGGGAATGGATCAATGCTCATTCAGGAAGGCTTATCTATAATAAGTCCACGGCCAGTGAAACCCTGCACGGCGCCCGTTTCTCCGTCGATGTCACCGGCACCCTCTCCCAGGGCAAACCCCTTTGGCAGCGCAACCGCTTCACGGCCTTCGTGGAGCTACGCCAGTAACCCTTATGTTTTGGGAGTACGCCCTCAAAGCCGCTTTGGCCGACCTGCGTGTCAGCGGCGACAGCCTCGGCGAATCGCTCGAGCGAGCTGCCCTGCGTCTGCGCACGGAGGAACAGGGTTCCGTAACCACCCCAGAAGAAAATAGCCAAGCAGTTTCACCCGAAGAAATTCGCGACGTGCTCGAACAGGAAATCGGCGCACGCCAGGAGAATATCGAAGCCTACCGTCCCGACACCGACGTGCTACGGTTGTTGCCCGGCGACACCGCGCGGGCCTACACCGTATTGCCGCTGGCGGTGGAGAGGGACACCCTGTCAATCGCAGTCGTGGATCCCACTGA
>CAYNXV010000114.1:0-11728 GCA_964401245.1 uncultured Bifidobacteriales bacterium
GCCAGGGCGAATTCACCCGCCTTGATGGCGTGGAAAGTGGAAAGCATGGCGATACGCCTGTCCCACAGGCTGGGCGACTTAGCCAGGGATATGAGAAGCTTTTTACCCTTGGCGTCGGGAATCCCCCCGTTGCGCCCCAGGAGGTGTCCGCCCACGATGGCGGGAGCCGACGTATCGACCAAATCCCAGTTATTCACCCATTGTTTGTTGTCGATATAGAGCCGGAAAATCGCGTCCCTTTCCTCGTCGTCGCCTCGGCGGTATTGTTCGACCAGAATAAGCAGAGCCAACAACCTCTCCTCGTGAAAGGCCGAGCGCAGCAGGCGCAATAGGGTCGGGCTTTCGAGGGAGCGTAACTCACGCGCTACCTGGCGCAGCTGGGGTACGGTGATTCCCAGGAACCGATCCCCTTCGCCGTATTGTCCTTTGCCGGTTTTGAAAAAGCGGGGAAAGAACGCGGCTTTTTGCGGATTGACGAGCGCTGTCAGCCGCGCATGGATGGAGGCGTAGGAGGCGCGTGACATGGCGCTATGGGCGGCTACTACTTTTCCGCTTGGCGCATGGCGGCGACGAAGTACTCGAAGGATCGGTCCTGGGCCAATTTGCCGTTGACGAACAAAGTCGGCGTTCCCCTTACTCCCAGGCGGCGGCCCAATTCCATATCCACTTCGATTTTCTCGTTGGCTTCGGGAGTCATTACCATTTCCCGTTTGAAGCGCTCCATGTCCAGTCCGATTTCCTTGGCCACGGCCAGATAGAGGGAGTCTCCCAGCACCCGATAATGGGGAGCCACGCGATAGCGGAATGCAAAAAACTGACCCTGATTTTCGGCGGCCATGGCCGCGGCGGCGGCGGCACGGGCCTGTTTATGAAAGCTCAAGGGATAGTGCTTGAACACCACCCGGATTTTTTCCGGATAGGTTTTAACCAGCGAATCGAGTATGGGCGCGGCCTGCGCGCAATAATGGCATTCCAAATCGGAGAATTCGACAATGGTCAGAACCGGATTTTTCGCGCCGTCGACGGGAGAGCTTCCGATGGGGATTTCCTGGAACGAGGTATCGGGAGGGGGTTGCCAACCCATGCGGCGCGCCATGAAATCGGCCTTCCCTTCCATTCCCTGCAAAATGGACAACAGGGTGTCATGCTTGGCTTCGATTACTTTCAGCCGCGCTTCCAGGTTACGGTAATCCGCGTCCGAATTGGCGCAACCCATCAAACTAAACAGGGTGGCGGCAGCGATTAAATACAGGGAATGGGACATAATACCTCCGGGCCCCAAAGTACAAATTAGGAGCATTTGGGGTGGCGAAAATCCTATCTTTAACCCGTACGAGACGGGTCCCTAGTGGCCATACAAGGAGAAGTACATGCAAAGATTTCAATTTTTCACCCCGAAAACCCTTTCACTGGCGGCAATGGTGCTGGCCCTGGGCCTGTCCCCGAGCCACGGCGCCCTTTCCTTTGGAGCGGGCCTCAAAGGCGGTGTCAATTTCGGAAACGCCGCAGTCGAGAACGCAGTTGGCGACGAAGTCGATGTCGACGCAGGTCGGGCGGGATTGGCCTTAGGAGGCTTCGCGGAGTTCGGCGTAACCTCGCCTTTCAGTCTGCTGGTGGAGGCGTTATATACCCAAACCGGAATAGATGACGACGTAAACGGAAACGTTAAGCTCAGTCAACTGGAATTCCCCATACTGTTGAAAGCCAAATTCGGCCGCAAGGATTTGCATGCCTATGCCTTCGCAGGACCCAATATCGGATTCAATCTTTCGGCCGAGGGAAGCCTAGGTAATGTCGCTGAGGTGGAAACGGACGATTTCACTGCCATCAATTTCGCAGGCGATATCGGCGTAGGGGCTTCGGTTCGCCTCTCCGAGTATATTTTCGGCATGGCCGATGTCCGTTATTCCCACGGATTCACCAGCATAGTGGAAGATGAAGACGCTTTGGGGAAATACAATACCCGCGACATCAAGTTGATGCTGGGAGTGCTTTTCCACCTCACCGAATAATTCCGCTTTTCATTTGACGTTCATTCCCGTAAACCACTGTTTATGGGAATGAACCCTTTGCACGCCTTGGCCTTTAGCCTCATCCTTTGCGTGGCGGCGCAGGCGCAAAACCCGGAAAGCCGACAGGCTTACGGCTCCGCCCTTTTCCACACCCTGGTCCCCATCGCGGGCGGCTATTTGCTCCACAGGCATTCCGGCGAAACCGGACAATCCATTGGCTCCGTCATGGGCGCCTATGGCTTTGTCGTGGGACCGTCCATGGGAAACTATCATGCCAACGACAATACCCGCGGCATGGCCGGAGTCGTCTTCCGCACCGCAGGGACGGTTTTCGCCGGAGCGGGATTGTTCCATAATTTCTATGCCAATGAAAGCCGAAACGCCGATCCGGGTAGACAAGTGTTTCTCTACCTCGGCATCAGCTCTGCTTTATGGAATCTCTTTTCCATCGGGCAATCGCTGCGGGATTACCCGATACAACAGCGAAGGCTTAAATCTGCGCCGCTGCGGCCTTATCCAGAATCAAAATAGGATTGGCATGGCCCTTCATCGCGCGCGTGATGGGCAAGCTCATGTCGCCATCCAGCAGCCTTTTGACCAGCGAAGCCTTTCCCCCACCCAAAACCACGGTAATCAGGTCGCGGGCATCCCAAATTATCCGTAACCCCAAGGTAACCCGGGGAACCGGCGGCTTGGGGCTGTTGGTTTCCAACACCAAAGAATCCGTGTCTTCAAGGGCCGGGTCGCCGGGAAACAGCGAGGCCGTATGGCCATCGTCGCCCATGCCCAGATAAATCTGATCGAATACCACCCTGTCGCCGAAATTCGACTTCAGCAGGGATTGGAATTGGGCCGCGGACTGGCCCATATTGTCCTTTTGCTCGCGAATGCCTAGGGGCGCGAAAAGCTTATCAAAAGCCACCTTCCAATTGTTGCCGGACTCGTCGAAACCCACCCGCCTTTCGTCCACTGGATAGAAATTGAGGTTCTTGACCTCGGGCCCGCGCTTGAGTAACTCCTTTTTCCAGATCTCGAAAAGTTCGGCGTAGGTTCCCCCACCCGATATGGCGATGTCGGGACCGTTCAGATATTCCAGGGTCTTTTTCCCCACCTCTTCCAGCGTATCGAAAACGAAGGTTTGCATGCTCATTCCTCTTGAAGTATGTTCGCCGGTGAATATAAAATTTATCCTGGGCCCACCGCGAGAAGTGACTCGTAGTTACCTTTTTTGATTCAATCACCGGATTTAAACTATGTTCCGTTTTCTCGCCAGCGCCCTTTCCTCCCTCTCCCTGATTGCCAGCGGTGTTTTCATCTGGTTCTCCGGAATCATTCCCCAGCGCCTGCCCGATTCCGCCGCAGGATGGATAAGCACCTGGTTCAACCTTTTCCACGACCCCATTTTCGGATTTTTTATTTTTCTCCTGGTGACGGCGGTGGTTTTGGGAAGCTGGTTCATAACGGAAATCGTGCTGGGGCTAGCCTATTCCATTCTGGCGGGATGCTTAGCCTTCGTATGCTTTCTGGGATTCCTTTCCCTGCATTATCCGGGCCTGGAAGAAACCCTGGTGCGCCTGGTAAAATGAACGTCCAGGTTTTCGGACGCAGGGATTGCCAGGAAACGCGCAAGGCAGAGCGCTGGTTTAAAGAGCGCCACATCCCCTTCCAATTCATCGACCTGAAAATCAAAGGCTTCGCCAAAAGGGAGCTGGAAAGCGTGGCCCGTCCCATCGGCTGGGAGAATCTCCTCGACCGCGAAGGCCGCCGCTTCCGCGAAAAGGGATTGGCTCACATGTCGCCCTCACGAGTGCAGGAAGTGCTGCTAGACGACTCGTTATTGTGCAAAACTCCCGTGGTGCGCAACGGCTCGCTGGCGACGGTAGGTTACTGCCCCGATACTTGGAAGGAATGGAAATAATCCGGGATTCGTGTCCTCCCGGCGAAAGTCGAAACAGCGGTTTATCCCACTGACTCCGGTTCGACGCGCTTATGCAAGGCGTCCTTCACATCATCCCTTAGCTTCCGCAAGGCCATGGCCGTGGCTTCCCAGCCCAAGCAGGGATCGGTGATGGAGACCCCGTATTGCAATTCCTTTCCGTCGCCGGATAGCGGCTGATTGCCGGGCTGCAAATTACTTTCCAGCATCACTCCGATAAGCGATTGATTTCCCCCCCGGATTTGCCGACCCACTTCCTTGAGTACTTCGGTTTGCTTCTCCGCTTGCTTGTGCGAGTTGCCATGGCTGCAATCCACCATGATATTCGCCGGTAGCCCCGCCTTGCGCAGCGCTTTCTCACAAGCCGCGACGCTTTGGGCGTCGTAGTTGGGCCCTTGATCGCTTCCCCTGAGTATCACGTGAGTATGGGGATTTCCCTTGGTGCGTATGATGGCCGCCTTGCCTTCGGGATTTACACTGAGAAAGTTCTGCGGCGCCGCGGCCGATACGAGGGCGTTCACGGCTGCACCGATATTTCCCGTCGTGCCGTTTTTGAAACCCACCGCGCAGGAGAATCCGCTGGCCATTTTCCGGTGCGACTGCGATTCGGTGGTGCGAGCCCCGATGGCCGTCCACGAAAACAAATCCTGCACGTATTGCGGAGTTACCAGGTCAAGCGCTTCGCCCGCAGCCGGCAACTCCAACTCGGCCAAATCGAGAAGCAGCTTACGCGCCAGAAACAATCCTTCGTCGATACGGCATGAGCCGTCCAGATGCGGATCGTTTATCAATCCCTGCCATCCCACTTGCGTCCGCGGCTTTTCGAAATAGACCCGCATGGCTATGACCAGCGTATCTTTTACTTCTTTGGCCAGTGCCTTGAGGCGAAGACCATAAGCAAAGGCCGCTTCCACGTCATGCACCGAGCAGGGTCCCACCACCACGAACAGACGCGGATCGCGCCGCTCCAGAATGGCTTGGACGGTGGACTGCCCCGCCGCTACCGTTTGCACCGCCTTCTCCGTAAGGGGCAGCCGGTTTTTGAGCTCATCGGGCGTGAGAATGGCATCTTCGGAAAAAACCCGGATATTTTCGATGCGTCTGTCCATTCAACCCCTTGTGGCGGCCTTCGGGATGCCTTGCCGGATAACGAGGCCCGCGCTACCTCCATTTTACCAATAGCCGAGCTTTTTGAGCCTTATCTTCCTTTTTATCTCGGCCCAGGCAGCCAGTGGGCCCTAGTGACCCCGGCCTGCAATTAGTAAATTATGCCCCAAATTCATTTAAAAACCGCCCTTTCAAGGAGAAAAGCATGACAACGGCAGCACCGGAAAAAATGGAGTTTCAAACCGAGGTCAAACAACTTCTCAACCTCATGATCCACTCCTTGTATTCGCACAAGGAAATCTTTCTGCGGGAGCTCATTTCCAACGCCTCCGACGCTATCGACAAGGCCCGGTACGAGTCATTGACCAACCTCGACATTCTGGGTGAAGACAAAACCTTCAAAATCGGCATCGTCGCCGACACCGAAAAGAAGACCCTGACCCTTACCGACAACGGCATCGGCATGACCCGCGACGAAATCATCCGCAATATCGGAACCATCGCCAGCTCGGGAACCAAGCAATTCGTGGAAAAACTCACGGGCGACCAGAAAAAGGACATGAGCCTCATCGGTCAATTTGGCGTGGGTTTCTATTCGGTGTTCATGGTGGCCGACAAAGTCACTTTGACCACCAAGCGGCTGGGTTCGGATGAGCCCGCCATGAAATGGGAATCGACGGGAGACGGCTCCTACACCCTCGAAGAAGCCGAGAAGGCGGGACGCGGCACCGAGCTCGTCATCCATATCAAGGAAGAAGAGAAGGATTATCTCGAAGACTATAAACTGCGTTCCATCATCCGGAAATACAGCGAATACGTCCCCCACCCCATCGCGCTTACCGACAAGGAAGGCAAAGAAGAAGTCCTCAATACCAAGGCTCCCATCTGGCGCCGCTCGAAGGCGGAGATAACTCCCGAGCAATACCAGGAATTCTACAAGCATATCAGCTACGATCAGGAAAACCCGCTCGACTGGGCCCACAATCAGGTGGAAGGCACGATGGAATATTCCGCCCTGCTTTACATCCCCTCCAAGGCGCCTTTCGACCTGTTCCAGCCTGAGAAAACCAACGGCCTCAGCCTCTACGTGAAGCGCGTCTTCATTACCAGCGATTGCAAGGAGCTTTTGCCCTCGTACCTGCGCTTCGTCAAAGGCATTGTCGATTCGGAAGATCTGCCGCTAAACGTCTCGCGCGAAATCCTTCAGCACAACGCCATCCTGGGCAAAATCCAGAAGGCCTCCACCAAAAAGGTGCTGAACCTGCTGGAAACCATGGCGAAGGAAAGGCCGGACGACTACAAGAAGTTCTGGAAGGAATTCGGCACGGTGATGAAAGAGGGCTTCCATATGAATTGGGAGAACCTGGACGAATTGAAGCGCCTCATCCGTTTCGAATCCAGCAAAACCGAAGCGGGCGGATACGCCGGGCTGGAAGATTATGTGCTGCGCATGAAAGACGGGCAGAAGGACATTTATTACATCGCCGGAGAGAACCGTCAGGCGGTGGAAAACAGCCCGCACATGGAAGTGTTCAAGGACAAGGAAGTGGAGGTGCTTTACCTTCTCGACCCCATCGACGAATGGGTGGTGCAAAGCCTTACCGAATTCGACGGCAAAAAGCTGGTGAACGTAACCAAAGGCGATCTCGATTTGGGAGAACTTTCCAAGGAGGAGAAGAAAGCCAAGAGCAAAAAGCAATCCGAGTTCAAGAAATTCATGGAAGACATGGAAAAAGCGCTCGGTGATACATTGAAGGAAGTGCGGGTGACTACGCGCCTCAAGGAAAGCCCTGCCTGTCTGGTGGCCGATGAAACGGATATGGGTGCCAACATGGAGCGCATTCTCAAAATGGCGAACCAGAAGGTGGAAGCCAGCAAGCGCATCCTGGAAATCAATCCGGAACACCCTATCATGGCCGCTTTGCACAAAAAGTTCGAGGCCGATGCCAACGACCCGCAATTGAAGGAATGGTATGGGGTGCTGGTGGACCAGGCGTTATTGGCCGAGGGTTCGGAAGTGAAGGATCCCGCGGGTTACGTCAATAAGGTGAACCGGTTTTTGACCGAAGTGTTGCAGAAGCAGGGTTGAGAGGCGGGGGAGCGAAAGTATTTGGAATTCCCGCCGAGGTGCGGCTCAAGCATTGGATCTAGGTGACGACGGCTAAATAAGGATATAGATTAAATCAACCCGCGGACATTTTGCCTAAATCCAGCCGGCCTACCCGAACCAATAAGGGCGGCAGCCAGCAAATTTCCCGGATCGCCTGATCACCGAGTTCGAGCGATGGAACAAACTTTCAACAAAGGGATCAACAATGCAATCGACATCTGCCAAGTCACTGGCACTCATCGTCTTTGGAATGGCCGCCTTGGCCGAGGCCCATCTGCTACCAATAAAGACTCCCAAGGCCGAGGATTCCTATACGCCGGGAGATACCGTTCTAATCAGTTGGGGCGTGTATATGGAACACCAAACCCAGGACATCGCCTTCTCCACGGACGACAAGACCTGGACTCCGATTGCCACGGGACTGGATTCGTCGGTGGTAACCTTCAACTGGGTGGTGCCCTCCACGCCCAGCACCAAGGTGCGCATCCGTATCTGCCAGCACGACAACTACAAAGGCACGGTGGCCGGCTGCACGGACACTCATAATTACCATAATCCCACGGTTGGATTCGAGGTAGCGGGCGGAAAACTACGCACGGCCATATCGGACAATTTCACTATTGCAACGGCAACTGCTGTGGTGGCTTCGAGCCTGGGAACATCAGGACCACGGATCCGCGTGAATTCGGATCTACGGAGCGTGGAAGCGGATTTCACCTTGGTGAAGGCGGAACGGGTTTCGATCCAAGCTTATGATATGCAAGGTAAGCTGCTTGCGGTCCTATTGGATGAACACAGAGCGGCTGGAAGCCAACGAGTTTCGGTATTCGCCACCGGGTTGGACGTGGGGCGGGCGGTCGTGTTCAAGGTGGGAATTGGGGATAGAGCTTACCAGATATCGGGAGATCTGAGTCGGTAACTACCTTTTTACAATCAAAGTCTTTTTGAATGCGAGGGCGCCTTGAGGGCGCCCTCTTTTCGTTTCTGCGATTAAAGAAGTGGCACGGCCCCCGCCCTGCTAAGGGCGGGACTGTGGTTTACCTACCGGTATCAAGCCACGCGAAGGACGCGGTTACCACGGTGGTGGCTGAACGCGCCACCAGATGATGGATTCCGCGTTGCAGGCCTTTAGGTTCCCACTCGGCCCGGGCGCCGGTTATTTGCATCGACTCCACCAAGCGACCCTCGGAGGAGAACACGTCCACCTTCCAGGAGTCCGCCGCGGGAAGGGATACCCGTAGGGATTTACCCACTATATTCACCGAGCCCGTTTGGCGGGTAAAGGAAATTCGCTGCAAGGAGCTTGTGCCGGCGACGGTTAATTCCGCCTCGTCGCTGGCTTGGAATCGCGCTCTCCAGGATTTGGCCTTCACGACCTGTCCGGCCGCCGCCTGAAAAGGCGCCGTGTACTTAGGCGAAGTTTCGGTGGGAACGGTTCCGTCCAAAGTGTAACGGATAGTCGCGCCGGTTACGGCCGCATCCAACTTCACTTCGTAAGCGCCACCGGTGGCTGCCAGGGTATCTATCCAAGGCTTGGGCAATTTCGATCCGAAGGTGAAGGGACGAACCTTGACATTGCGAATCCATACGTCCAAACCATGGCCGTGGTCCTGGAAGCCGAGCAATCCGGATGCATGCTTGCCGTAGGTTGTGCGCCTTGCCGAGCATTGGGTCCAGAACTTGCTGCGCTCGAATCTTTGTTGCCAGTCGGTAGACCCTACCTCAAAATCCACGACCTTCTCACCGTTCAGCCAATGTTCCATGAATTTGCCGTTGGCCACAATGATTCCACTGTTATATTGCCCGTGCGGTTTTGCAAGACTTACGAATGGGCTGTCATTATGCCCATCGCGGGTAGTCGGATAAAAATCATACGCCGCAGCGGACCTTCTGACCGGCATGTGGGTCTGTCCGGGCGTTTTACTCATGTCGTTCCTATCGCCGCCGTTTTCATCGTCGAGGATTCCGTATTCCATGGCACTGCAAAACCAACCAATTTCCGGATTCACCCGGGGGAAGGCCCCACTGTTTCCGCCCTTGTTTACCCGGAAATCGAATTTCCATTCGAAATTCTCATAGGACTGGCGCGTAAAAAGGAACTTTTCGTCACCGACGCTGGCGAGAGCACTGTCCTCTATTGCCCAGGTATTCGTGGTTCCCATTTCACCTGAGCGCCAATGCGCCTGTTTATCGACGCCGTCGAAAAGCAATTCCCAACCCGCGGCCGCTTCCGCGGGCGTGAGCTTGTTCAATTGGCCTTGTCCCCATGCGATGCTTGCGCCGGATAAAATCACGGCCGATAGGGCGGATATGGAAAGGGTGGAAATTCCTCGCTGCATTTTTACCTCGTAATGGATATGAAACTTATCGGCTATCCGTGGAGTCGCCAGTGCAACCGTGGGTAGGGTGCCGCTCTCCGTCAGGGTAATAATAATCCCTGAAGGCGAAATTTTGTTGGGATTTCGGGTTCCAAGCCTCTTCTCTCATGGGCCCGGAAACGGGAAATTACGGTTACATTGCCATTGATTGCCATCGCGACCTCGAAAATCCGGCGGATTTCAACCGAATAACGGTTTATGCGCCGAACTCCCGGCGGTAGGCTTCCATGCCTTCCAGCAACTCCGCACGGCCTATGCCGGCGCGCGTCAAGGCGGCATCTCCCGCTCCGGTTTCCAGGTATGCCACCAGGTCGGTGAAGGAAACAATGGCGGCGGTTTTGATTCCGAATTCCTTCCGCAATTCGGCCAGGGCATTATTTCCGGCCGGCCCCTTTTCCATCCTGTCCACCGAAACCACCAATCCCACCACCTTGGCTCCAGTTTGTTTCTCAATTAGGGGAACGCTTTCGCGAACGGAAGTCCCGGCGGTGGTGACATCCTCGATGAGAACGACTCGCGTGGGAGTTTCGTATTGGGAGCCGACCAGCAGCCCCCCTTCCCCGTGGTCCTTCGCCTCTTTGCGGTTGAAGGTGTAGGTGACGTCATGCCCCCTTCCGCTCAAAGCCATGGCCGTTGTAACTGCCAGGGGAATGCCTTTATAAGCGGGGCCGAACAGATTGTCGAAGTCATGCGCGAAAACCCTATGCAAGGTTTCGGCGTAGAACTCGCCCAAGCGGCGCATCTGCGATCCGGTTATGTAGCGTCCGGTGTTGATGAAATAAGGCGATTGTCTTCCGCTTTTGGTGGTGAAGCGTCCGAACCGGAGTACGCCGCATTCCAGCATGAAATCGATGAAGTCTCTTTGATGTTTTTCCATGACATTCCCTATCAAGTCTGCTTTCGCATTACTTTCCCATGCGCGCGGCATAGGTGAATCCGTGAAAATACTTTCTCCATTGAGTTGCGGTACTATTGTACTCATTCCCAAACATGATGAAATCCGCAAGGGCCTCACGAACCCTCGCAATCTCCTTTCGCCGTCCAATATGCCGGGGATCTCGCAAAGTAAGGTCTATAAGCTCCAAGGCCCGAAAGAAGGACATCCGCTTATAATCCTGGTTGCCCTTTTCGCCCCATTTCAAAGCTCTTTCGACTTCACTGCCTATATTGGCCATCTGAACGCACAAGGAAAATTCAAACCACCGGCCCTCAGCCAAGGTCTTGTGCGCCAGGCTCATTGGACCCAATTCCTTACTATCCTTATGATTCTCTCCCGGGTTGCCGGGTCCTCCACATATCTGTTTGTATTATTGTCATTCGGCCGCAGATTGATCATCGAGTCGAATTCGATGAAATCTTCATCTTCTTTCCGGAACTCGGGATAGAGATTGATTCCCCACAGAGCCTCCTGACGGGACCCGTTATCCAATAGGAAGCTTTCCTGGTCCGAATGGAGTTCAGCATCTACGACCATTATTTCCTTTTCCACGTCGACGACTGCCTTGACAAGATTGCCAAAGGTTGCCTTCGCCATGGCAAGGAGTTCGGCTAGGGAAATTTTTTCGGAAATCAATTTCATGCTTATCCTTTTCGGCCTGAATTTCAACCTGAAATCCCCATCAAATTAGCTATTCGCACAGGAATGCGCATCGCTTGGCAGGATCTGAACTTAGCCGAGGCCAGCGAAACTTATTTGACGAGAATCATCTTGCGGGTTTTGTGGTATTTACCGGCGATGAATCGGTAGAAGTATTGCCCCGAGGGCACCAGGCCCCCTTGGTCGTTTTTGGCATCCCAGGGCAGGCGGTAATGGCCCGGCGCGAATGGCTTGTCCGGCGTGATGAGCTTGCGCACCAGCCGCCCTCGGGAGTCGTAGATGTAAAGCGCCACCTTGGTTTGCTGCTTGAGCGAAAAGCGCAGCGTCGTCATGGGGTTGAACGGATTGGGGTAATTGGGGTACAGCGCCGTTTCCAAGGGAGCCTCCGCCCGCGCCGCCACCGGGCCGAACAAGTCGCTCACCCCATTGAAGTCCACCGCCTCCAGCAAATACTCGTAGTAAATGCCGTAGGCCGCCGTCTTGTCCACATGCACGTAGTGGCGCGTACTGTTGGAGTTACCTCCTTCGGCGCCCGGTATCACCGCCGGGGTAATGCGCGTAAATCCCAGCGCGGAAAGCTGCTTGGGC
>CAYNXV010000115.1:0-11725 GCA_964401245.1 uncultured Bifidobacteriales bacterium
GCCTTTTTATTGGTGGAGGCCGGGTTCTGGGCCGCCCTTTACGCCGCGGTAACCATGAAGGCGTCCTACATGCAATCGGCCCGCAATTTCGCATCGGAGCATGCGGGCGTGGACGCCGCCGGCCGGGACGAGGAATTTTTGGAACGCATGGCCCGCTTCCGCTCCTACGAAGAAAAACACCGTCGGCAGGACAGCTATGAGCTGGTGCAGATATTGGACGAGCGCGTTCTCGACGGTGAATACGAACTGGCCCCCGCGCCGGAGAACATGTGGGATTTCGGAAGCTCGATCAATCCGGAAAATACCATGAACTGGCGGAGTTACGAAGAAAGCCTGCGCCATTACCGGGGAGCCAAGGTGGCGCTGTCATTCGCCGTAGGCGCATTGGCGGTCAACCGGGTAGCCTCCCTGGTCAATACCTTGCACCTCTACAAGAAAACCGGTTCGCCTTCGTCGGCCCAGATTGAATTCCATCCCGAAATCGGACCCGGCCTCGGCGGTGGGCGTCTCGCCATCCGCTTTTAGCCTTCGCGAGCCGAATCCGAATCCCCGCTATTCCTGTCCCGTAACCGATTTGTTCCCGGTCTTGGGCACGTTTCTATTCAGCACCTTTCCTCCCTTGAGAAAAAAGCGGTCGAGACAGAAGACGTGGAAGGCCACGAGAACTGAAACCACCGCCCCCAGAATGGGAGGCAGGGCATAGGAAACCACGATGCCCCATCCGTTTTTCACCCGCTTGAGAAACCGATAATTCTTGATCCATTTGCGGAAGCGGGGCCATAATCCCAGCGCAGCCAAGGCCAGCGGAGGCAATCCCAGTTGCAGCACCCGACCCACCCTCATGTCCATCCACCCGTTCCAATAGTCCGAGAGCGACTCAATCGGAAAATAGGGAAGCGGAAGCGGGAAATGCCACCACAGCAAGGGCGGCACGGCAAGCAAGCCGATAAAAAGAAAGGTCAGCAGAAAGGGAGCCAAAAACACAAAGCTTCCGGGGTTATTCCAAGCGATGGGATCGCGCTTTCGAAAAGGCTTGAGCAGCTTATGCTGTCCCGTCCGGAGATGGCTGAGCAGCCTTTCGGGCCGAAGCCTTATCTCATCCCGAATGGAAAGAAATCGCCATTCCCCTTTTTCCTTCGCGCCGGTCAATTCGGCGGCGGCTTTGAAGTCGCCGGCCTTTTCGAGAAAATCACCGTTTAGACAATAACCGTCATACATGAGAGAATAGGCTTCCATGTCCGAAAAGGAATCGAGATCGGTGCGAATGCGCGCCAGCCAATAGATGGAATCGTTTCGGTTACAGGCATTCTCACCCAGGGCCGGAAACTCCTCCGAACCCGCGAACCGGCTCTTGAGATGGAAGAAGGCGAATTCGTCCGGATGCCAAGCCTTATCCGCTTCGGATGCGGATGGGGATGCCAGTAATGCCGGTGGGCGGTATTTTCCCAGCAGACGATTGATTTCACGCGAATCGTTCAAGTGTTGAAAACCGATGCCGCGCACCCTGTCCATGAGAATGTCGTTCGCCCGCATGGCCACGTTGAGGGCCACCGCCGACGGGTCGATATCATCGGCCAATTGTCCCGAAGCGTCGCTGCAAATCACGTATCGGCATTGATTGGCAAGCAGCGAAGCCAGTCCCTGATTGTCGAAGACGCCGCCGTCGGCCAATTGTACCACGATGGGGTTGCTTTCGCGGTCTTCGTAAAGGTCGTGAATCGAAAGGGGAGGAAAAATACTGGGTACCGCTGCGGAGGCGGCTACGGCGTCCGCCAGCGTTAGGGACATCAGCATTTTCCGTTTCGCATCGGGCAGGGTGGCGTCGGCGAAATACAGGCGCGGCAATCGCATATTGAAATCGATATCATGGAAACAGGGGTCGATTTTATCGTCCTCGCCAACCGACGAAGAGGTGAAGCGCCACAGGTGACCGGTATTGAGCGAGGTGGCGTTGATATTCAGCATGGGGATTTTGAATTCGGAAGAAGCGTTGAATTTCCGCGCGTCCACCACGTCTCCCACATTGCCCGCATCGTTTCCGGCGGAGTCCTCCGGCAGGAGATGAGTGGGTGGCTTGATTTTGATGTCCTTGAGGAGAATGGGCTCGTCAAGATCCATAGCCGGTATCCCTTCCGCCGCTCGTATGCGATTCCAGATGGGCGCGTAGAAGTACCGGTTATACAGTTCCGCGATGTGATCGCTGCGCGAATAGTCCGCCTTCATCATTTTGGCATTGGCTACGGGATTGAGAAAGGTGCGCATGCGGATGTTCTTCTGCACCGCCTCGAGAAAGTCGGCTTCGATTTCGCGCACCATTTCGATGTAATCGGCGCGGGAAGGCTTCTTCCCGTCGCGGCATTTGACTTCGAACAGTTCCTTCACTTTGAGGTAATAATAGGCGCCGATGATGGAACCGCCGGAAACGGTGGAAAGGCATTCGACGCTGTGGAGCAAATCCATTTCCGCCAGGCGGGCCAAAACGCCCACATGGAACAGGGAAGCCCGGAAGCCTCCGCCCGATAAGGCCAAGCCTAGGCGACCGCGATGGATTTTCTCCCGTTTCACTTGAAGTGATTCCGCTTGTGGCTGTGACGGGGCTGGCGACACGGTCGCAATAGGCAAGACTTGGGTCTTCATGCATTCCTCCATGATTGCTTGTTCGACGGGATCCGCATTGCGCCGGTCAAAATCTACTTAAGGGATGCCGATTTGAGCGATTCGGTTTGTAGGGAAGTCCCGCGATTGATATTTTCCTTTTGTCCGAAAGGTGGAGGGACGATTATGGCCACGGGTATATTGCGCATGTTTCAGCTGGGTTTCCCCTGGGAGACGCCGGATCCTTTTCTGTTCTGCGTGTATCACAACGACGCCTATCCCGCAGGAGACGAAAACATGGGACCCGCCGCTTCGCTGGAAGGACGGCGCCTGGGAAACGACTTCGAGACCCGCGACGGATGGCGCATGTATCACGGGCGGCAGGTGCCGGGGTTCCCCGCGCATCCTCATCGGGGTTTCGAGACGGTAACCCTGGTACGTCGGGGGTTCATCGATCATTTCGATTCGTTGGGCGCCGTCGCGCGCTTCGGCCAGGGTGACGCGCAATGGCTCACGGCGGGCCGGGGAATCGTCCACTCCGAAATGTTCCCCCTGCGCAATCGCGACACCGGAAATCCCCTGGAGTTGTTCCAAATCTGGCTGAACCTGGCCCGGGCCGACAAAATGGCGGAGCCTTATTTCACCATGCTTTGGGACAGGGATATTCCCACCCATACTTTCAACGATGCGGCTGGATTGACCACCGACGTGACCGCGGTGGCCGGCCGGGTTTCGGAAGAGGCGGGTCAGGCGCCTTCTCCTCCTCCGAACTCCTGGGCCAAGCGACCCGAGTCCGATTTGGCGATTTGGACTTTGCGCATGGATCCCCATGCCCAATGGATCCTGCCTTCGGCCCGTTCGGGAACCAACCGGACGCTGTATTTTTTCCAGGGCGAGAAGTTGCGCCTGGATGGCGTCGAGGTTCCGGTCGGGACCGGTATCGAATTGCAGGCGGAGAAAAATATCCTGCTTGAGAATGGGGATGACGAAACGGAAATGCTTCTATTGCAGGGCCGACCCATCGGAGAACCCGTGGAGCAATACGGGCCTTTCGTCATGAACACCCGCGAAGAAATCCAGCAGGCCTACCAGGACTACCAACGCACTCAATTCGGAGGTTGGCCCTGGCCCAGCGAGGCGCCGGTGCACCCCAGGGGGGAAGGCCGCTTCGCGCGTCATGCCGGCGGCCGCTTGGATAGACCTGAGTAGGTTCCCTTCCCGGGGCGGGTTCTAGAGGTTACCGTATCCGATCGAAGCTTCGACCACTCCCATCAGCACGTTGTGGTATAGGTAGAGCTTGCGCCATTGATCGCGTTGCAGATTTCGAAGCGCGGCGACCCGCTCGGGGCGCAGGTTCCCCTGTTTGTCGAGGAAGTGCTTTTTTTCGCCGGCTATAATCATGGAAAGGACCTTTTCCATGTCGTCGGATTCCACGGCGTCGAAAAACTCCTGCGCCTTCTGCCATAAATCCGACAGCGGCGGTTCAAGCAGGACCACGACGCCGATAAGGTGGTCGTCCAGGAGGTTCAGTGCGTCCAAATCGCATTCTTCAATCGCCCGGAACCGGTTTTTATCCAGCTCGGAAAGTTCCTTTCGGCCCGAAGGAAGAAATACCTCCCTTTCCCGGGAATGTATCGCGGAGGTTACCTCCCGCCATTTTTCCTTCTGGATGTTCCGGTAAAACCCCTTGGCCATGGAGACGCGGCGCGCTTCGGCGGCTTCCTCCAAAGTCGGGATTGGGAGCATCTTATCCTCCTCCTTGCCCAGGACTACGGGTTCGCCTTGGTCCAGGCAGGGAAGGCAATCGAATATGCCCTCCAACTTGCCTTTCACCAAATCGATATTGGGATTGTTGGACAGGCCCTGGAAGTTCAGGGCATCCAATTGTCGTTGGGTCATTTCGGAGATGGAGCCGTCGGCGGCAATCATCTTGGCCTGGTCTTCTTTGGTTAACAGCGAAAGAGCCTTATAATAGTCGCGGGCGCCGATAAGGGTCGCGAATTCGGAAAGAACCTCGACCAAGGCGTCCGGATCCTTGCAGGCGCGTCCGGGGATTTCCTTCAAACCCGATGTCGGTCGGTTACCGTGGGAGCAGGCCATAAAAACCAACGAGGCCAGGACGGCAGCGCCGAATGTCGAGGTAAATGAGCGTAGGCTTCTCATGGATGTCCTTGGGTATGGGTTCAAGGATGAACAAAGCGAAATCCGCGCCATACGTTAATGTTCATTTGCGCAACGGAAAAGGGGTTCCGATGGGAAAATGAATCGATCTTTGTAAATTTGGCGCAAGGTTGGCAAAAACAAAATGCACTACATATCCCGATGAACATTCCGCTCGTTATCGCATTCGTGGGAGTTCTGGTATTCCTGGCGCATTTGTTCACCGGAGTATTCAGACGGACGCGCATTCCCGACATATTGCTGCTGGTATTCATAGGCGTTTTGATGGGGCCGGTGCTCAAATTGGTGATGCCCGAGCACCTGGGAAGCATAGGGCCGATTTTCGCGCAAATCGCCTTGGCACTCATTCTTTTTGAAGGGGGGCAGGACGCCCGCCTGGACATCATCAAAAAAAATTGGACCCGCTCCCTCGCCCTGATTGTGCTCGCGTTTTTTCTCACCATGTTCGCCACCGGCTATCTCGTCAACGCCGTGACCGACCTGGGCTGGACCCGCTCCCTGATGCTGGGAGCCGTCCTGGGCAATACCTCTTCGGCCATCGTAATACCCATGGTACGCCAATTGCGCATGGAAAACAGTTCGGGATTCATCCTGATGCTTGAGTCGGCCTTGACGGACGTTCTGTCCATCATCTGCTTTTTGGGACTTCTCGAAGCTCATAAGATGGGAAGCCTGGCGGTGGGCTCCATGGCGGGAACCATGCTGTTGTCCTTCAGCACGGCCGCGGTGGTCGGGGTTCTGGCGGGAATCATCTGGTCCATGTTCCTGCAGAGGGTGAGAGCCCTTCAGAACAATATCTTCATGACCCTGGCCCTGGTTTTCGTGTTGTACGGATTGACGCAGAGCATCGGGATAAGCGGACCCGTGGTCGTCCTCTTTTTCGGCATGTGCCTGGCCAATGTCGGTTCCCTGCCGATTCCCCTCATACCCCGCGGAATTCTGGGGGCTCCCGTGGCCTTTACGGAAAGGGAGACGGCTTTTTTCTCCGAAGTGATTTTCCTGATCAAAACCTTCTTTTTCGTATACATGGGGCTTACCCTGCAATTCAGCGATTTCTGGATCATGACCAGCGCCGTCTTGCTGGTGGTGACGACGCTGGTTTTGCGGATTCCGACCGTATGGGTGACCATGTCGCGCACGATCAACAAGCGTGACGCGGCACTCATGTCCATCATGTCACCCAAAGGTCTGGCTTCGGCGGTATTGGCGGCCATTCCATTTCAAATGGGAATAGCCGGCGGGGAATTGATCCGGGATCTGATTTTTTCGACCATTCTGTTCAGCATCGTGCTGAATTCCGTCTTCATCTTCATAATCGATAAGACGCCGTTGGGAAGGTCCTTCTCCGCCCTTTTCGTTGGATTCAGGCCCTGGCCGTCGAAGGGCGAGGAAATGCCTTCGGAACCCTTCCCCATTCCCAGGCACCTGGAAGAATTCCCCAAGGTCTGAAAGGGGTAGCCCGCTCGGCCCGGGGTCAGGGCGCGTCGAGCAATTCGCGGACCTTCTGATTCAAGGTTTTGAAATTGAAGGGCTTTTCGAGGAAAGGCGTGCCTTCGTCCAATACTCCGTGATGCACGATGGTATTGTCGGTGTAGCCCGAGGTATACAGCACTTTCATATCCCGGCGGCTTTCCGCCAAGCCTTGCGCCAATTGCTTGCCGCTCATGCCGGGCATCACCACGTCGGTGATGAGCAGGTGGATGGGGCCTTGATGCGAACGACTCACTTGCAGCGCTTCGTCGCCGTCGGCAGCGGGTAATACGGAATAACCCGAGATGCGAAGCATTTCGCAAATGATATTGCGGTTCGTTTCCTCGTCTTCGGCTACCAGAATGGTTTCGCCGCCTCCTTTTCCGGGACCATCGGCTTTGGCGGGCGCAATTTCCGTCGGCGCTTCATCGACTCGAGGAAGATAAATCTTGAAACAACTTCCTTTGCCGGGTTCGCTGTATAGCCAAATGGATCCGCCGCTTTGTTTCACGATGCCGTATACGGTCGCCAATCCCAATCCGGTGCCCTTACCCACTTTTTTGGTGGTGAAAAACGGTTCGAAGATACGGGAACGGGTGGCCTCGTCCATGCCGACACCCGAATCGGTTACGGCGACCATGATATGCGGGCCGGTAACCGTGCCCGCGTGCCGGTCCCTATAGGATTCGTCCAGGAACACCTCCGAAGTTTCGAGGATAAGGTGTCCGCCGCCGGGCATGGCGTCGCGCCCGTTCAACGCCAGGTTCACGATGACCTGTTCCAGCTGGCCGGGGTCCACTTTGACGGAACCCAATTGGGGCGCCAATCGAAGAGTGAGGCGAATATGCTCCCCAAGCAGGCGATTCAGCATCGATTCCACGTTCTCGACCACCTGATTCGCGCTGATGACTTGCGGTTCCAGAATCTGTTGCCGGCTGAAGGCCAGTAATTGCCGAGTGAGCGCTGCCGCCCTTTCGCTGCACTTCAAAATGTGGTTCACGTTGTCCACCAACGGGTCGCCCTGATTCATATGCATTTTCATGAGGTCCGCGTATCCCATCATGGCGCTCAGCAGATTGTTGAAATCATGGGCCACTCCGCCGGCGAGCTGTCCAATCGCCTCCAATTTTTGCGATTGGTAAAGCTGCCGGCGCAAATTTAGGCGTTCCGTGACGTCAGTGAAAAATCCCACATGGCAGGCGCGGCCTTGCATAATCACGGGCGAGGCGCTTATGTCGGCGTATATCACGCTGCCGTCCTTGCATCGGCAGGGAAGGGACTCGGCTATATTCTTTTTGCCCATGAGAAAGGATTCCAATTCCTTTCCTACCATCTGCAGGTTTTCGGCAGGGTGGATGTCGGTGACTTTGAGGGCGGTGAATTCTTCCTCGGAATATCCCAACATCCGGCAAATGGCGGGATTGGCGTATCGAAATTGCCAGGTTTCGTTATCAGCCACCAGGATGCCTTGAGGACTGGTTTCGAAAAGGATCCGGTATTTTTCCTCGCTTTCCAGCAATTCCACCTCGGTTCTTTGGCGCTGGATTTCTCCTTCCGAGATTTCCATGGCCAGCGAGAGATCGAGGGAGAGTTCGCGGAGCAAATCCATTTCTTCGGGATCGAAGAATCCGAGGTCTTCCGAAAAAAACGCCATCACTCCTTTCGTTCCGTTTTCGGGACCCAGGGGCAAAAGGGCGCAGGAGCGGGAGCCTATGGCATAGGCCCGGGTTTCCTGGGGGATGCGGCCCATGTCTTCGCCGGACAATTCGAATACTTCGGCCCGGCCTTTTATCAAAGCCTTCTCAATGGCATCGAAAGTAAGGGCGCTGCCTTTCAACCCCATCTCCAGGTTTTCGGCATAGTCCGCCGCGCCTTCCATTCCGGAATAGGCTGCGGTAACCAAATGATGGAGAGAATCGCCGGGGACGCCTATCCAGGCCATGCGAAAGCCACCGTACTCCACCGTAATGCTGCAAGCCGCCTTGAGCACCTCGGCGATATTTCTTTCACGTACGATGGTCTGGTTGATATTGCTGAGGACTTTATACAATCGGTTCAGCTTGGCCACGCGTTTTTCGGAATTCACCAATTGGGTGATTTCCATCGACATGATGAGAACGCCCTCTTTTATGGGTTCCATGGAAAGCTGAAACCATCCCCGGTTTCCGTCCAAATGGGTGAACTCATTAATGAAAGTCGCCGCCTGGCGGTTACGCATGCAATTTTGGAGGGATTGGAACATGGACGTTTTGTCGATGCCGGGAAAAACATCGGCCATTTTCCGTCCCAACAAGTCCGATTTTTTGACCCGCGCCTGTTCGCAAACGGCGGCATTGGCATATAAATAGGTGAAATCGGGGGCGATTACCTGGCAACCTTCCAGGAGGTTTTCGAACAATCCCAGGTAGAATCCGGAATCAGAGGAAGAATTCATATCGGCATCCATGGCATAAGGGGTTCTATATTAGACCTTCGAAATGCCAATTTGGCAACCGATAAAAGTATCTTTTGCAGAAAATAGAGGGGGCAGAGCCACTCAAGATGGGTCGATTGGGAAGGCATTCCGGGCCGGGCTAGGGGAATTCGCCTTGAAGATAAGGCGTCAAGTATTTATCATATACGCATCATGGCAACCATGACCCCCAACGCTCTCGCTCTGCTTCTAGAGGAATCCCCCTAGGGAGTGCGAGCTGTTTGGAAACAACAAAAAGCCCACTCCTCCGAGTGGGTTTTTTGTTTGGGGGATTCCGGAGGCATTCGGGACCGGCCCGGACGAAAAGGTCGCCGGAGGGACATGGGTCCATAAGGAGATATGAAAATGGAAACGGAACCGAATCAAAAACAGCCCTTCTTCTACGACGTCACCTTGCGCGACGGCAACCAGGCTTTGCGGCATCCGTGGAACCTCCACGAAAAGGAAATGGTCTTTAACCAGCTGGTGAAGCTGGGTGTGCAGGGCATAGAAGTCGGCTATTCCGGAGCCAGCGACATGGACTTCGCCGCCTGCGAGCATTTGGCGAAATTGGCGCCCGACAACATAGTCATTTCCGGTTTGGCCCGGGCGGTGGAACATGACATCGTCAAGGTTTGGGAAGCGGTAAAGCATGCCAAGCAACCGCGCATCCATACCTTCATCGCCACCAGTCCTTTCAACATGGAACATGTGTTGCGCATGCCTCCGGAAAAGGTGAGGCAGAAGGCTGCCGAGGCCGTGGCTTTATGCCGCAAGGTGATGGGGGGAAAGGGTACGGTGCAATTTTCCGCCGAGCATTTCGGCGATTGTATGGACAATCTCGATTTCGTCATCGACGTATTTAAAGACGTGGTGGAAGCCGGAGCCACGGTTATCAATCTGCCCAATACGGTGGAGCGATATCGTCCCCGCGTTTTCGTGGACATGGTGGAAAAGGTGGTCAAGGCTTTGCCCGCGCATGTGACGGTGGCTGTGCATACGCATAACGATTTGGGGATGGCTACGGCTACCACGGTGGAAAGTTATTTCGTGGGAGCGGTGCAGCTCGAAACCGCCTTGAACGGTTTGGGCGAACGCGCGGGTAACACGAATATGTACGAGGTGGCTTGCGCCCTGTACAATTGCGGCGTCGAAGTGCCTATCAACATGGGTGAAATCTACGAGACGGCATTGCAAATGGCGGAGTGGTCGAAGGTGCCTATTTACGAGAAGGCGCCGCTCATCGGCGCGGACGTGGTGGCCCATCGCAGCGGCATTCATCAGGACGGCGCTTTCAAAACCAAGGGGATGAAGAAAGGCGCCTATCGGGCCATCGACGCCGAACTCATCGGGCGCAAAGAGGGCGATCGCCTGGGATTCACCAGCCAGTCGGGCAAAACCGCCGTTTTCGAATTGATCAAGAATGCGGGATTACCTATTTCGCTGGAGGAGGCGACTTTTCTGCAGCCGATTTTGAAAAGCATTTCGGAGCAGGCTGGCAAAGGCGAGTTGTCGATCGAAGACCTATTGAACGTTTATGATCGGGAAATCCTCAATGTGACCGGTCCCCTGGAATTTCACGGTGTCGAATCGGGAAAATCCGCCGACGGTAAGCAGGAGTTCAAATTCGATGTCACCTATGAAGGCAAGCGTCATAAGCTCTCGGGCCAGGGCACTGGGCCCATCGACGCCTGTGTGCACGCGGTGGAAACCATCGGGTTGTATTTCCACTTGGTGGAGTATAGCCAGGGGGCTTTGGATACCGAGCATCTGGATTTCGCGGCGTATGCGATTTCGGAGATTCGGCTGCAGCGTAAGGCTTCGGCGGCGGCCAAGCCCGAAACCAAATCGGCCATCGGACGTGCCAAGGATCTCGATACCGTGGCGGCCAATATGAAGGCGCTGTTCAATGGGATGAATTGGCTGCTTCGGGCATGAGGAGTTTAATTGCCTCAACTGCCTTAGTCGCTTGCAAGGAGAACTGCTGATGGATGCCTTCAAGCCGGGGCAGCGTTGGGTGAGCGATTCGGAACCCGAATTGGGATTGGGTGAAATCGCCGAAGTGGGATTCCGCGACGTCAAAATCTCCTTTCGCGCGGCCGAAACCATGCGCACCTATATGCAACGAGGCGCCCCGCTGCGGCGGGTGCGCCTAAAAGCGGGGGAAAGGGCCAGAACGCGCGAGGGAAAAATCTTCGTGGTGCGCGGGGTGAAAGAATCCGGCGGCCTTTTGATTTATACCGGCGAAGGCATGCAATTGCCGGAGCAGGAATTGCTCGACAGCCTCAGTTTTTCCGATCCGGATAAACGCCTGTTGGCAGGCCAGGTCGGCAAGCCGCGCGATTATCTGCTGCGCATGCGCACGCAGTTGTTCCGGCGCCAGGTGGTATCCGCGCCCGAGCATGGATTGGTGGGCGCGCGGGTACAGTTGCTCCCGCATCAAATTTCCATCGCCGACCGGGTCTCGGCACGCCATCACCCTCGGGTGCTGTTGGCCGATGAGGTAGGCCTCGGCAAGACCATCGAAGCCGGTCTTATTTTCCATCGCCTGTTCGTAACCGGCCAGGTTGACCGGGTTCTCATCGTCACTCCGCCGCAACTCGTGCACCAATGGCTGGTCGAGATGTTCCGGCGCTTCAACCATATGTTCACGGTGATGGATGAAGACCTGGCCCGCTCCGAGGAAAAAGGCGATAAAAGCGTGAACCCCTTTCTGGGCCGCCAAACCCTGATTTGCTCGCTGGATTTTCTTGCACCCTCCAAAAAGCGGGTGGAACAGGCGGAAGCCGCGGGTTTCGATTTGCTGATAGTGGACGAAGCCCACCATTTGACCTGGTCTCCAGACAAGATTTCCCCCGAATACGCCGCCGTCGAAAAGCTGGCTGCGGTAAGCTCCGGAGTGCTTTTAATCACCGCCACGCCCGTGCAATTGGGCGAGTCCGGCCATTTCGGCAGGTTGCGCCTGCTCGACGCCAACCGCTTTCCCTCGCTGGAAAAATACCGCGCCGAGGTGGGGGAGTATCGCGA
>CAYNXV010000116.1:0-11587 GCA_964401245.1 uncultured Bifidobacteriales bacterium
TCTACAAAAACACTCGGGCGCGTATCGTAATGATAGCCTTCGCCCTGGCCGCCGGCGTATTGGTTTTAAGGCTATTCTATTTGCAAATCCTTAAAGGCCCGTACCACGAGAGGCTTTCGGCGCAGAATTCGATGCGCTTGAAGGTGCTGCACGCGCCCAGAGGGCTGATATTGGACCGTCACGGAAACGTGATTGCCCGGAACCGGGCTTCCCATCAAATCGCCATTATGCCCACCGAGCTGAAGGAACCGGAGCTGGTTTTCCAAAATCTGATGCGTTTTCGGGATACCTTGGGCGAAAGGATATTCGACTCCACCCATGTAAAGTGGAGCATGGAGAGGGGACGGTGGCGTCGTTTCCAGCCGTTGGTCATCCTTGAAGACGCGCCGCCTGAAGTGGTCGCCATGATCGAGGAGCATCAACTGGATATTCCCGGAGTGGTCGCCCTGGCCGAATCGCGTCGCGCCTACCCATATGGCGCCCAAGCGGCGCATCTTTTAGGTTACATGGACGAAATCAAGGAGGAGGAACTGGCCCGCTTCGCGAAGCCCAAGGAGAAGCGGGGAGAATTGCCGACCTATTCTCTCGGAGATCGCATCGGACGGAAAGGTTTGGAAAAGTATTACGAAAAATTCTTCCGGGGTCGCGACGGTGTGCGCTACGTCAAGGTGAACGCCTACGGAAAGGAGCTGGAGGTCCTGGAGGACATGCCCCAATTGGACCCCGTTCCCGGACACAATCTCGTAACCACTCTCGACATGGAACTTCAGACCTTGGCGGAATCCCTGGTCCCGGACACGGTAAGGGGATCGGTGGTCGTCCTGGATCCCCGCAACGGGGATGTCCTGGTGATGATGTCGAGTCCCAAGATGGACGGAAACATTTTTTCGCTGGGTAAGGATAGACGCTCCAAGGAATGGGCCCGGCTCGCGCTGGATTCTTCCATGCCCCTTAACAATCGGGCCATCCAAGGAGGATATGAGCCGGCTTCTACGTTCAAGGCCATGGTTTCGCTGGCGTCGTTTCGCGAAGGCATCGCCCCTACCTATATTCCTCCCAAAAGGTGCGCCGGCGGCTTCCAGTTCGGCAGGCGTTACCAAAGGTGTTGGAAGCCGGCCGGTCACGGACCCACCGATTTTTATCATGGTTTCCGGCAATCGTGCGACGTGTACTATTACCAAGTCGGTTTGGATATCGGAATGGACCCCATCAATGAAGTTGCCTTTAATTTCGGACTCGGCCGCATAACCGGCATTGATTTGGAAGACGAGCGTAAAGGCCTGTTGATGGACTCCACCACCTATAACCGTCGGTTCAAAGCCCGGGGCTGGCGATGGACCCGCGGCATCATTTTGAATCTCTCGATTGGTCAGGGGCAGATATCGACTCCGCTGCAACTGGCCAATATGGTCGCTGGTTTGGGGAACGGGCGCTTCATCTATAAACCCCACCTCATCCGGGAGATACGGGACAACTCCGGAAAGGTATTGCAGCGTCATGAACCGGAAGTGCTTTCGGAACTCAAGATTTCGCCGCAGCATCATCAATACCTCCTTAAAGGCCTGGACCAGGTCGTCAACTCGGCTTATGGTACCGCGGGAAGGGCCGCGGTACCCGGGGTGGTGGTGGGCGGAAAGACGGGATCGGCCGAGAACCCGCATGGAGAAAATACCCACGCGCTTTTCGTCGGGGTGGCTCCGCTTTATGATCCTGAAATCGCGATAGCGGTGGTTTTGGAAAACGTTGGGGGTGGAGGAGCCTATGCAGCACCAATTGCAGGCAAAATTTTCCGGCATTACTTCGAAAGAAAGGTGGGCGGAAAACAGAGCGCGGGCCTTTGATCCCTTCCTTCTCGGCATCACGGCCCTGCTGATAATCGTCGGGCTGGTTCTGATTTATTCCGCCACTTTCGACGATCCCAACCGCTATTGGGTCAAGCAGTTGGTGAGTGTATTGCTCGGGACCCTGGTTTTGCTGGCGATTTATTTCATGCCGGCGAAATTCTGGTATGCGGCAGCCTATCCCCTCTATTTCATGTCTTTGGTCCCCCTGCTTTACATCATCCTGTTCAAAGCCGATTCCGTGGAGCGTTGGATTGCTTTGCCGGGGGGATTCAACCTACAACCTTCGGAATTGACCAAGGTGGGCTTGCTGCTGGCCATGGCCAGGTTGTTGGCGTTCAAGCCGGTTTCGCTCAGCCGCCCCAAGTCCCTGATCGCGCCCTTCGTCATGTTTTTAGTGCCGTTCCTCCTCGTGCTCAAACAACCCAATTTGAGTACGGCGCTGTCCTTCGTCACCATGGCGATGGTCATGTCCTATTGGGCGGGTTTGCGGCTGAAGGATCTTTTCCTATTGGCCTCTCCGGTTATTTCCATCGCGCTTACCTTCAACCAATTGGCCTGGGCAGGGATGTTCCTTTTGCTCATCGTGGTGATGTGGCTGGGCCGGAGCAGTCTCAAACAAGCGTTGCTTTTCCTTTTCCTCAATATCTCGGCCGGTTACGGCGCCATTTTCGCATGGAACCGGATCCTTTACGATCACCAGCGGTCACGAATCCTGACCTTCATCGATCCCATGCAGGATCCGCTGGGGGCGGGATATCAGGTCCTGCAATCGAAGGTCGCGATAGGATCCGGAAAGTTTTTCGGCAAAGGGCTGCTGAACGGTACCCAGACGAATCTCAGTTTTCTGCCGGAGGAACATACCGATTTCATCTTTTCCGTTTTGGGCGAGCAGTTCGGATTCCTGGGCTGCATTCTCGTGCTTGGATTGTACCTGCTGCTTCTCATGCGCATTATTAGTATTTGCGTGGATATCCGTAGCCGGTTCGTGAATCTGGTGGCAGTGGGGGCGGCGGGAATTTTCGCCTTCCACATCATCGTAAACGTGGCGATGACCATCGGATTGATGCCGGTAACGGGGTTGCCGCTACCATTCCTTTCCTATGGGGGTTCCTTCCTTATTTCGTGCATGACCATCGTGGGGATCCTCATCAACCTGCGGGCGAGAGGCCAAAGCGTCTGAAGAGGTGATGGACATCACCAGTGGGCTTCCGGATTCCGGTTATTTTCCTTTGCATGTCAAAGATAAACCGGAGGAAGTTCTACCGGGTCGTAAAGGCGATGGGTGGCGGCTTGCTCGAGATTTTCGTGCCTCCCGTATGCCAATTGTGCCCTGATATCCGCTGGGCCGACACTCCGTTATGCCGCAAATGTCTATCGGGAATAAAACGCATCGAAGCATCCGTTTGCGGAACCTGCGGACTCAATCCATGCGCTTGCGAGGAGGTCTTGGAATGCGGGCTGGCCTCCGCACGGTTCCTTTTCACGCTCACCCCGCCTTTGGCAGGGGTAATTCATGGCTTCAAGTACCGCAGCCTGCGACGGAATATCCGCTTTCTGGGAGCCTATCTCCGCTACCGCCCCGATCTCATTCCGTATCTCAAACATTTCGATGCCTTGATTCCGGTTCCCCTGCACCCCTTGCGCAGGCGGGAACGGGGATATAACCAATCCGAAATTCTCGCTAGAGTGGTTGAGGGCTTCCAAGGTACGCCCATGCAGACTTCGTGGCTCAAGCGGGTGCGCTATACCGGTACACAAACACGCCTGGGCAGGGATGGGCGACAATCGAATCTTGACGGTGCCTTTGTCTGTCCCAACCCCGATTCTGTAGTGGGAATGCGCCTCCTTTTAGTGGACGATGTTTATACTACGGGAGCTACTGCGAAACAATGCACAGCCGTTTTGCAGGATGCGGGGGCCTTGGAGGTGGGGCTGTTCGCGCTGGCATCCGTTTCCCGCAGCGGTCCGCGAGGATTGACTCCCGAAGATTTGGAAACTCTGGCGCCTTTCGCTTTGTAGATACAACTATGAGTTCTTTGTCTTCTCCAGCATGGCCGCGTGGGCGATTCCTTTAAGCATGCCCGAAAATACCAACTCATGAATGGGGAAGAGGGCATACCAGTAGGCTTGGCCGATTAATCCCACCGGATCGAATATGGCTGTTTGCCGTATGGTGGTGGACTGCTCGTCACCATTGATTTCAAACTCGAGCCAGGCCCGGCCGGGTAGCTTCATCTCGGCCGCCAGACGAAGCCTGCGTTCGGGCTCGAAGGCCTCCACCCGCCAGAAATCGAGGGTGTCGCCGATCCGTAATAGGGTGGGGAAGGGGCGCCCCCGCCGCATGCCCACGCCGCCTACCAGCATATCCAGAATGCCGCGCAATTTCCAAAGAACGTTCCAGGCGTACCAGCCGGTCTCGCCGCCAATTTTCTGAATGGGCTTGAAAGCGGAAACCGGGGGAACCGAAACGGTCAGCGTACGGGAGTCAACAAGCCGGGAACCGAATTTGGTGCCTCCCCAGGAACGCACCTCTCCCGAGGAGGACAGTGCATCGGACCAGCGGGTAGCGGCGAATTGAAGTTCCTCTCCCACCAGGGCCCGTCGAACGGCTTCTTCGATTCCGATAGGTACCACGGGAAAGACGGTCAAGGCGCTTTTATTACGGACCACGGTAGAGTGGGCGATGCTTTCAATGAGTTTGCGTCCGATGCGGGCATAAAGGGGAGTGATAAGACCAAGCCAAAGGCTGGAAAGATAAGGGGTTAATACAGGAACAGGAAACATACGGACACGGATATTACGTTGAGCTGCGTAAATTCGCATGATCTGTCCGTAGGATACTTGGTCGGCGCCCCCGATTTCATAGATTGCACTCTCGTGGATGGGAAGCTTGGCCGCCGCAACCATGTATTCCAACAGGTCATCGATGGCGATGGGCTGCGCGGGAACCTTGACCCACATGGGAGTGACCATTATGGGCAGGCGCTCCACCAGCGATCGAATCAGTTCAAAGGAAAGACTGCCCGATCCGATGACTATGGAGGCCCGGAATTCAATTACAGGAACTCCGGATTTCCGTAATATCCGACCGACCTCGTGACGGCTCCGTAAATGCGGAGACAATGTTTCCGTTTCGCCGCCAAGTGCTCCGAGATATATGATACGCTCGACCCCTGCGGCCTTGGCGGCTTGGCCGAAATTTTGGGCCGCCTCCCGATCCGCAATTTCGAAGGAGTCGGTGGAACCCATGGAATGAACGAGATAATAGGCCACCTGCATGTCCTGCAAGGCAGTCTCCAGGCTCTGCCTGTCCAGAAGGTCTCCGCGGACGGTTTCGGTGTGGGTACCCGCTCCGGGTTTGAGGGTTTCCGGGCGTCTCGCAAGGCAGCGCACCCGGTATCCGCCTTGCTCGAGTGAGGAGAGTAGACGCCCACCGACATATCCGCTGGCACCGGTAAGCAGGATTCGGGGGCGTGGATTGATTAGCTGCTCACTTTCATTGGTTGGCAATGCTTCCACCCGAATTCCTCAGGGCAATAGGGTATGGGAAGCTTTCCTTAGTTTGGGTGTTTGCGTGTCGAAACGCCTAGGGCGCGATATATCGGGCAAAAGCCGACCGAACTGGTAAAAATGAACACCACCGCGAGACTGCCCAGGATAATGGCCGCCACTCCCGTGATCTGCCCGGCGGCCCATAATCCGAAAATGCTCAAGGCTATCACTATGCGGAGGAGCCGATCCAGAGTTGCCATATTCTTTACCATGATTATTTCCCTTCCTAAATGTTTGAACAACTTCTATTAATATTAGAAGAATCTAATATTAATTCGAGCCGAAGATCTTGCCAGAAAGTCATCTTAGCGCAGGTGAAAATCGATTTTTACGGTATCGCCTGCCTGGAGCTTTTCTTTTTTGCGTACGACCGCCTTGATGGCAAGCAGGTAATGCCCTTCCTTGGAAGGAAACAAGGTGGTATCCCACTCCGTCGCTCCGGTTTTGGCTATGATGGGCACATACCCCCAGCCTACTTTTTTCTTATCCTCCATCCATTTGATTTGCTGGGAAATCGTTTTGTTGACATCGACGAAATGCCATCCCGCCGCGCCGGGGTAGAGCCAGATTTTGCCTTGGATGGAGAAGGTGACTTTATTTTCCATGGGCTCTTAAACCGTATACGATAACGGCCAAGGCAAACACCATCGTCAGTCCCACGGCGGCCAGTCCAGCCGACACAAGGGCCTCTTGCATCGAGTTGCCCGCATGCCCGGCCCCCGCAATAGGGGTCATTCGCGACGTCCCCCAAATACCTCCGAGCGTCGTGAAAAACCAATTTGCGAAGGTGCCGAAGACCAGGGTCCAATAGGCCGCCTTCTTAAGGAACTTTCCGAGACTGAGATCATTCCAGATTAAACCCGCTACAACCAAAAAGGTTCCGTTCATGACTCCTTCCAAATGCGCGGCCAATCCCATTCTCGGATTCTTGAAGACCATAATCGCAAAACCCGTAAGCAATCCGAGCAGGAAAAGCAGCATGCCCAGTTGCTTCAGTCTTCTGGAAGTCGTGTCGGTCATTCTGCTTTACCTCCTAAATAAAGAAGAAAAATTATGCGTTCGGGAAGCGCCGCTGTCAAGCTTCCCAAGCGGTCGGCGCCATACTCGAAGCCGAAGCGATATTAAAAACGGGCGTCGAGAATTCCCGACGCCCGCCCCTCGGTGGCCCGGCGGAGGAGCGCCCCCGGGCCCTCCCGCCCTCTCGGCGCTACATTCCTATTCGGGAAGCAAAATGGTATCTATGACGTGTATGACTCCGTTGCTGGCCAGGATGTCGGTGGAGGTGACCATGACGGTTCCGTTCAAGATGACCTTGCCGTCCTTGATTTCAATGGTCACATCCTTGTCCAGAAGCGTGGTCACCTTGTCGAGTTTGATCACGTCTTCGGCCGTCGCCTTGGCTCCCACCACGTGGTAGAGCAGGATGTTCTTCAGTTGGCCCTCGGGATCTTTCAGCAAATTGTCCACGGTTCCGGCGGGAAGAGCCTCGAATGCCGCGTTGGTCGGGGCGAACACGGTGAAAGGTCCTTCACCCTTTAAGGCGTCCACCAATTTGGCTGCGGACAGGGCGGCCACCAGAGTGGAGAAGTTCTCATTGCCGACCGCGATTTCGGCTATGGTTTGGAGTGGGGGAGTAGGCTCCGGAGTAGGTTCGGTCGCGGGCGGCAGCAATACCGCATCAATCACATGAATGACGCCGTTCTCGGCCATCACATCGGTTTGCACCACCTTGACCGTCCCGTTCAGGATTACCGCCCCTCCCGACACTTCGATGGTTACGTCCGAACCCTGCACCGTGGTGGCCTTGTTCAATTGAACCACCTCGGAAGCTGGCACTTTCGCGCCGACTACGTGGTAGAGGAGAATGCTTTTCAAATCGCCCATAGGATCGGCCAGCAAGGCGTCCAAGGTGCCTGCGGGTAGGGCTGCAAAGGCCGCGTTGGTGGGCGCGAAAACGGTGAAGGGCCCGGCGCCATTCAGGGTTTCTGCGAGGCCCGCAGCTGTAACCGCCGCCTCAAGGGTACTGAAGGCATCGTCCCGAACCACGATTTCGGTAATGGTTTCCATTTCCAGCGGAGGTTCTTCGATGGGGGCGGCGGGATTGTCGTCGTCGTTACACCCGACCATCAAAACCAGGGCGGGTAGCAATAAAAGGGAGCCCCAACGTTTTAGGGATTTATTCCGGGCTGTGAGGGCGGTTACTGGGTGTTTCATCCGATTCTCCTTGGTTTCGGCCTTGGACCCGAAATGGCCCCGCCGTTCTGAAAGAGAAGTTACCGAATAGAGACACCCTTTGGCCCTTGGAGATAGCTGAAAACGTACTGTACTTTAGTACAAATATTTCAAAGTAATTGCTCCCTAACCTTCCAAGGGGGGAGCTTTTCTAGGGAGATGGCAAAAAGGGAAGCGTTACCGTACCCAGGCGCGTGGTGTCGCCGGGTATGACTCGCACCGTGGTGCGGATTTCACCGTACCCGGGAAGGCTGGACGTGATACGGACGGGGAGATCTCCCGCCGGCATGCCGTCCATTCCCAGGGAGCCGGCATCGGTGGCCGCCGCTTTGAAAGCGGTTCCCAGAACCACGCCGCGCACGCTGGCGGGATCGTCTCCGGGGCGCAAGGCCACTTCCAATTCGATGGAGCCGGTGGTTTGCAGCGTATCTCCCGAAACGTCCACGATACGGGGTTGCCCGTCTACCGACTCGATCAGAATGGAATCCCGGAAGGATAGAAGCACACCGTGTTTTCCCAGAAGCGTATAAGCGCCTTCTTTCAGGTTCGTGAATCGGAAGCGCCCGTCGGCGCCGGTTGTCGATTTTGCCAGAGGTTCGTCGTGGGGAGTTCCCGAGCGGTATAGCGAGACTTCCGCGCCTTCTGCGGGACCCACTCCGGTGACCAGGGCGCCGATAATCTCGTTTTCGACCACCGAGCCGCGAGCCTCCTTCTCGCTTTCGAGCATGCAGCCGAAAACCACCAACAGCAACGCCGGCAACAGTCGTATACCCGCTTTCCGGGACGGGGATTTCATTTGGTTGTGGGGAAAATCTGAAAATTGCATTGGTATACGGTCTCCGGCTCTTTGTCGCGCTCGGCCAGAGCCAAAAGCTTGTGCCGAAGCGATTTCAATTCCGCCTTGATTTCTTCGAATCCCTTTGGGGATAGGCACACCGTTACGGTGCTGATATCGCGCTCTTCCTTGGGGATGCGTGCGAACGCATCAAAAGCTAGTTCAATATTCGTGCGGATGAAATTGGCGATATGCAGCGATTTGAAACCGCTGTCTTTGATGATATTCTCGGAGGTGGGTCGGTAATGCCCGCCCGCCTGCTTGCGGATAAGCCCCAGTTTGTCGAGCAGTTCGATGGCTTTGGCCGCCTGCTCCTTGCGGATAGGGGGATTCAGCTTTCGGGCCAGCTTGGAAAAATCACCGTCGAAATCGTAGAAAAACAGCAATTCACGAATGGCGCTATAATACCAATGCGCATAGAATTCGAACTTCTCCTTGCCGAGCACGTCCATTTTCATGCCTTTGAAAGACATGATTTTTTCCAGGCTGCGGTTTTTCTCGTCGAGGCCGGCGGCCTGATCATATTGCACCAGTGTTTCGAAATAATCCGTTTCCCGGGGCTTCAATTTAAGCAGTTGGGTCAATTTCAAGAGCAGGCGGCCGCTCAGGTTGATGCGACCTTTGACGATATCGTTGAACCAGGAAGGAGATGTAGCGCCTACTTTTTCCATGACGAAGCGGTGCGAAAATCGTTTATCGACGGATTTCCGGTGACGGTAGTAGTCCGCCAAGAACTCCCGATAATTGAGATAGGTGAAAATGTCCGGTTGAGTTTCGGGCACGGTGCTCATGGTGTACTAAATATACTCCGTAGGCTTAAATAAAGCCACACTAATTTGCGTACGATGAGACCAAGTCGCGCATAAAAGGGAAAGGGCATTCCTCCTGGCTGAAGAAAGTCGATTTTCCCAATAACATGGGGAGATAAATATAGGGGTTGCGTTAATTTTAGCAGGGATGGGAGACCCGAGCCACCTTAATGTCGCTATTGCGGTGTTTTTGGCCCGCATCGCCTCACCTTATGTGTTACTGGATAAGAGGCAGTTGCCTAATCAGACTAAAGCACATGCTTCCCATATTCATAATGCCACTGTAGAGGCATGGCCATCTGATGTTGGATGATGAGGTCCGTTTACGCCTATTCCAAATCAGCCCCGCAACTATTGACCCAAAACCTCATCGATAACCTCTGCCAATTCGAGGATGGCTTTTGATCCTTCGCCGTGATACGAAGACCCATGCATGACGGCGAGGGTTGCCGGTTTCAATTCGGCAAGGTTGCGTAGGGTTCCGTTGGTGTAAGCCGTATAGGGCATATCCTGGGCGAATGGTCCCTTAAGACTTTCCACAATGGCATGACGGGCCGGGCCCACAATATCACCCTCAGTTACCGGCTCTGGATTACCGGGTTGAAAAAAAAGATCGGAACAAAGCAGGGTTCTTTCGCTTTCCTCGAAAAACAAACCAGCGTCCCAGGCATGCGGCACATGCGGGGTAGCCAGGTATTTCAGTCGATGCTTCCCGAGGGGCAGAATCTCGTCGTGAGCCAGCACGCACGCTTCTCGTAGGGCGAAATCGTTGATATTGACCATGGCCCCGACGAGGCCGCAAACCGGAAGCGCGTTGGGGGCGATTCGTAGCCATTCGTTCAAGGCGCCGCATTCATCCGACTCAAAATGGCTAAAACCAATCCAACGTAGGCTGGCAGGATTGAGTATCCGTGAAACCCCCTCGAGGGTCATCGGGAACATCCCTTTGAAACCCGTATGCATCAAGAATGGTTCATCATCCTTGATCAGGAATTGATTGAATTGCATCCCAAAATCCGGGTTAAAAGTCGAAATTCGGAAAATGTCCTTTGCAATTTCCGTCACCTGGGTATCCATGGTGGCTCCATTCGATTAAGTATTCCTCTTATCCAAAATTAAAATTTAGTATCACCGGCGGCATGGCCGAAGGTGTCGCTGTACAACTTGAAAACATTGATGTCGATAAGGATCAGGGACTGCAGATGGGGCTTTGCGGAGGTTCTGAAAGGGAGTGGCGGAGGGTGAGAGACTCGAACTCCCAAGCCCAAAGGGCGGCGGTTTTCAAGACCGCTGACTTACCAATTAGCCTAACCCTCCGTTGGGCTGGAAATTAGCTAAAAATCGCCTGGATTCACAAGCCCAAGGCAAATAGGACCGGGAATCCCGAAGGTATCTGAAAATACTTGCGGAAATCTCGATTCCGTTTGGGCTATAATTGCCAAGGTTTAATAATTAATGCTTTACCGCATCTGTTTGGAGGAATTCCGATGAGCAAGTCACCGAAAGGACGGCTAAACCGTTTGCTCTTGCCGGGCTTGGCTTTGTCGGCCTTGGCCTTTATGTATTGTGAGCCCGGCGAATCCCTCGATACGCTACCGCCCGAAGAGCCGGTAGTGCGCGATTCCACGGTAATTCCCAAAATAACCATCGGTCAGGTTCCCGCCCAAATCCGGCCCTCGGATACCGTAACCGTTCAGGTAGCGGTGGTGGATTCTTTTAAGAATACCCCGCTTTCCAATACCAGCATCAGCTTGAGCAGCTCCCAATTCAGTTTACTGACTACGGGCAACGAACAATTCCTATCCGGTACCACCGATAACACCGGGAAAATCGCTTTCAAGATCACTTCCGCTTCGCTGGGAGCGGGAACCGTTCAAATCCGGGCCCGCACTCCGGGCTTTACCGAGCGCTCCATAAGCCTATCCCTCTCCGTTGTGCAAGAACCGAATCGCGACGCCCGGGTGCGTAACCTCCAATTCCAGGTTCTTCGCGCCGATCTCAAAGCCGACGGCAGCGATTCCACTGAATTGAAGGTGTTGGTCAAAGATGAGAACAGTAATCCCATCGCCGGCGAAAAAGTCACCTTTACGGCCAATGGCGGTCTGGTAACCCCCTTCGGCATCACCGATGCCAACGGCCGGACTTCAGGATGGCTGACCTCGGAACGGGTAGATAAAAAAGTCACGGTCATAGCCACGCTGGTCAGCCGGGGACAAAGTGCCAGTCAAATCGTGACATTCAGCGGTATCAAACTCATCATCAGTCCGGAGAGCCGGGTGCTGATGCAGGGGAATTCCACCGAAATCCTTTTTGAA
>CAYNXV010000117.1:0-11583 GCA_964401245.1 uncultured Bifidobacteriales bacterium
TTATCCCTGCGGATTCCCTGGCGATTCAGGCTCACCGAAGCATCCTCCAAATCCACCGCCAGCACCCAGGAAGGAGAAACTCCGGTACCATACACCTTCAAAGGTTCCAGCTCCCCCGTGGTCTGGTTGATACGGTAAGTAGCCAGGCTATCCGTGGATTGTCCCGCCGCGAACAAAAAGCTTCCCGTGGGATCGATGGCGAATGAACGCGGAGTTCTCTGCGTGGGGAAATTACCTATCGGCGTCAATTGTCCCGTGGTGGCATTTACGCCGTAGCCTGCCAAGCTTCCATGCCCCCGATTCGAGACGTACAAAAACCGGTTATCCGGGGTAAGGTGGATATCGGCGCATGAGTTATGTCCGGTATAACCTTGCGGAACGGTGGTCAAGGTCTGCAAGTGGGAAAGGACCCCTTTTTCCGCATCCATGGCGTAGACCGACACGGTTGCGTTCAATTCATTGAGGACGTATACGATATTCTTTGCGCCATGAAAGGCCAGATGCCGCGGACCGGCTCCGGCCGCCGTATTTATAGCCGGAGGATTCAAGGGTTGTACTTTGCCCGTGGACTCATCGAAGCCATATTGGAGGACTTTATTCGTGCCCAGCACGGGAACATACAGAAAACGGTTGGTTGAGTCGGTCAATAGGGCGTGCGGCTTTTCTCCGGTCATGAGATTTTCCACCGGAGCGGCGCCCACCTTACCATCGCCGTTCAGGGGATGTATGGCCATCCGACCGTCGCCATAATAAGCCGACAACAGGTATTTGCCCGTTCTGTCGGTGGCGATGAAAACGGGGTTGCCCGGCGCGGAAACGGAATTCAAGGCGCTCAAGCCGCCGGTGACGCGGTTAACGCCCAGGGCCGAAAGGTTTTTGGAGGTGCGCAGCCCCGCATACAGGTGGTCGCGATCCGGAGACAGCGCCAGCGGACCCGGACCTCCCGGCACTGGAACCGTGGTCTGTAAATCCAGAAGACCCGTTTCGGAATCCATCTTGTAGACTTCGATGCCGTTTCCGTCCGTCAGGGCAACGTAGACGAAATAGGCGCCGGCCGCGTGCGAAGCGGACCAGAAAAGCAGCGCCGACACGAAGACGCTACGAATGAACTTTTGGGCATATCCTCCCCTGCCTGTAACCTTGATGAAATCCGCCATGCTTCTCCTCCTGTAGCCGAAAACCGTTCAGGGCATATACCCGCCCGTCTCAACATATCTTCTACCGGCCAGGAAAACCGCCCGTAATTCACCCAAACAAAGCGCAAACAGTATATTTAGAGCGGGAGAAACACCTCATGTCGATTTCCACATGCGTATCGCGCTCACCGTTTCCAACCCCGGCCACCCGGCGGATTCCGCTTTGGATTCCCCTTTGTTTGGGAGCCGCGCTCCCCTCGCTCCTTCAGGGATGCGCCGCTAAAGCGCCAAAACCCGGGAGCCCTTCCGAAAACCTCCCGCAAAATTCCTATGCCGGGAATCGCCCGGATACCGCCTCGCAGCCGAGACCCTACCTTTTCGCCTGGCCTTTCTGGGAATCCGCATCCATACCGCTCAGGGGAGGAACCACGCAGGGTGCCGAGGTGCAATTAGCGGGGACTCCCGACAGCTCCTGGGAGCGCATCCGCCAACCCGGATTGGAGGCCAAGGTCCGGGACCGGGCCGCCATACTGGCCATGGCCGGAGATTACCGCGCCTCTTTCGATTTTCTGGAGACGCTGGTATTCACCGAAGCGGACAATGCGCGCAAACCCGCCGCGCCCTACCGATCGTGGGGCACCGAGCGAATCTATGTGCTAGCGGATTCCGCCGACTTTATCAGCCTACAGCATATCATGGTGATGTTCTTCATCGACGAAAAGGGGAAGAAACTGGGCCCCATGGTGATGAAACATTGGCGCCAGGATTGGCGATATGAACCCGCTTCCATTACGGAATTTACAGGCAACAATATCTGGAATACCCGCGAGACGGATACGACGGAGCGCCGGGGGGCCTGGTCGCAAACGGTGTTTCATGTGGACGATTCTCCGCGTTACGCTTCTTTGGGCCGGTGGGAGCATAACGCCTCCTATTCGGCCTGGACGGGCAATTCCGCCTGGCGTCCCCTGCCCCGCCGCGAACATTCGGTGCGCGACGACTATCAGGTGTTGTCGGGAATCAACCGGCATACCGTGCAACCCGGCGGATGGGTGCATGAGCAGGATAATCTGAAAATGGTGCTGGACGAAAGCGGGCGACCTGATTCGACCCTCCCCTTCCGCGCCCGCGAATACGGAGTGAACCGCTACGACCGCATCCGCGATTTCGATTTCTCCGCGGGCGACGCCTATTGGGAAAGCACGGGTCCCTTTTGGAAAACCGTGCGGGAGGCATGGAATAACCGCTTGCGCTCCCATGACATGCTCCAGGTATCGGACCATTGCGAAGAAGAGCCGGCTTTCGCCGCTTTTTTCCAAATGGCCGACGAATCCGCCCGAAACTCCGGAATTGCGACCGAGGGGATGAATCGATTGCTGGATTGCATCATTATCCCCATCGACCCGTAATCCCGAATCGAAGGCGGAGAATAAGAGGACGGACGGAGTAATTATATTTTTTTCCGCCGGCTCACATCGTGGCGGCAAGCATTCATCTTTGGAATTACACGACATGCCTCTTTCCGATTTGCTGAAAAACAACCTATCCTGGGCCGCGAAGCAAAAGGCCTCCGACCCCGCCTTTTTCGAGCGCCTCTGCGCCATACAAAGGCCGGACTATCTCTGGATAGGCTGTTCCGACAGCCGCGTGCCCGCCAACGAAATCGTCGGCCTGGCCCCGGGAGAACTTTTCGTCCACCGTAACGTCGCCAATGTAGTGCGGCCCGGCGATGCGAATTGCCTGTCGGTTCTGCAATACTCCGTGGACGTACTGAAGGTTTCCCAAATCATCGTATGCGGCCATTACCGTTGCGGCGGAGTCCAGGCGGTCTTCGGCCCACCCGCCACCGAACCTTTGGAAGGTTGGCTTACCCCCATTCGCGCTATTCGGGAAAAGCATTCCGAAGAGCTGGCCGGCCTTGGAGACGACGAAGCCCGCTGGCATCGCCTTTGCGAACTCAACGTCATTGAGCATGTACGCATTCTCAGTAAACTCGACACTCTGATCGAAGCCTGGAAGCGCGGGCAGAAAGTGGCGGTGCATGGATGGATATATGATCTGAGCGACGGATTGTTGCGCGATTTGAAAGTAAGCATCGACTCCCCTTCCATGTAGACCACGTATCCTGAAGACGGAGACTCGTTTAACCAGCCTTTTGCAACCAGCCTTCAAAGGCAGCCCTTAATCGCATCCGGAACTCCTATGAAAAACACTCCCTCGACTCTTGCCATAGAAGCCTCCGGGCTGGTCAAAACCTTCGGAAACACCCGTGCCGTCGACGGAGTCGATTTGGCCGTCCGCTCCGGAGCGGTTTACGGATTTCTCGGGCCCAATGGCGCCGGAAAAACCACCACCATCCGCATGTTGGCCACCCTGATTCCGCCCGATTCCGGTTTTGCACGGATTTTCGGTCATGACATCGTGAGCGAGGCCGATGCCGTGCGCAGCCGCGTAAGCCTTACGGGCCAATTCGCCTCGGTCGACGAAGACCTGACGGGCGTGGAAAATCTTATCCTGCTGGCGCGTTTACTCGGCCATGATCGGGCCCAGGCCAAAGTGCGCGCCCGGGAATTATTGGACGCCTTCGATTTGGCCGAGGCGGGCGGACGCCTGGTCAAAACCTATTCCGGCGGAATGCGCCGGCGGATTGATATCGCAGCCAGCATCGTCATCACGCCCGACCTGCTTTTTCTGGATGAGCCTACCACCGGTCTCGACCCGCGGAGTCGAAATCAGGTATGGGACATCGTGCGCGCGCTCGCGGCGGACGGCACCACGGTGTTACTCACCACCCAGAACCTGGAAGAGGCCGATCAATTGGCCGAACGCATCGCCGTCATCGACAACGGCAAGGTCATCGCGGAAGGCACCACCAAGGAATTGAAGTCATCCATGGGAGCGGGAGCCTTGCATATCCGTTTGAGCGAGCCCCAATGCCGGGGGGAGGCTGAACGGCTGCTGACACAAGCTCTCGGCGTGAGCATGCACCTTGAATCGGATCCCGCGGCCCTCTCGGCCCGGGTTTCCGATGCCGAGCGGGTGGCCCAGGCTCTCGTTGAGCTGGCGCGCGCGGGCATCGGCGTCACCGACTTCGCCCTGGGTCAGCCCAGCCTGGACGAAGTCTTCTTGGCTCTCACCGGCCGCCCGGTGGAAAATACCGCCGCCGTTCCAAAGGAAATCCCATGATATCAGCCACCGACAATGGGAGAGCTTCCGCTTCCGGCGTTCCCGAATCGCTCCGAAAAGCCCTCTCCTCGCGCTCCCGTCCTCCGCGTCCGGGACCTCTTTCCGTATCCCTTACATTCGGCTGGCGCGCCATGTTGAAAATCAAGCATGTCCCCATGCAATTGTTCGACGTCACCGCCTTTCCCATCATGTTCACCTTGATGTTCACCTATCTCTTCGGCGGAGCTTTGGCCGGCTCGACCCATGACTACCTGCAATTCCTCTTGCCGGGAATCCTGGTCCAAACCATCGTCTTCATTACGATGTATACCGGCATCGCCCTCAACACCGATATTTCCAAAGGGGTGTTCGATCGTTTTCGCTCCCTGCCCATTTGGGGTCCGTCCCCTCTCGTGGGCGCTTTGCTCGGCGACGTCGTGCGCTACACCCTGGCGGGTTCGGTGGTTATCGTGCTGGGCTTGGCGCTGGGCTTCCGGCCCGCCGGAGGGTTCTCCGGCATTCTCATCGCCCTGATTATCGTGCAGATATTCTCGTTCAGCGTTTCCTGGATTTGGATTATGCTGGGTCTCATCCTCAAATCGCAGGAATCGGTGATGATGATGAGTTCGATGATTCTGTTCTTTTTGACCTTCGCCAGCAACATATTCGTCGACCCGGCTACCATGCCGGGCTGGCTGCAGGGTTTCGTTACCGCCAATCCCATCACCCATGCGACTACGGCCGCGCGCGGTTTGATGCACGGCACCATTACCCTGGCTCAACTGGGGTGGGTGCTCCTGATTTCGGCCCTCCTGATTGCCGTCTTCGGGCCCATCACCATGATGCTCTATCGCAAAAAAAGCTGAGCCATGTCTTTCACCACCGCGCTGAACGCCCTGGGAGGTCTAGCCCTGTTTCTGCTGGCCATGCAGATGATGACGGACGGCCTGAAAATCTTCGCCGGGGGCGGCCTCCGAAAATTGCTCGCCCGCTGGACCTCCACTCCTTTGCGCGGGGTATTTTCCGGAATACTCGTTACAGGTTTGGTGCAATCCTCCAGCGCCGTTACCGTCGCCACCATCGGGTTCGTCAATGCGGGTGTTCTCACCCTGCGCCAGGCCTTGGGAGTGATTTTCGGCACCAATGTAGGCACCACCATGACGGGATGGCTCGTGAGCCTGGTGGGAGGCGGATTCAAAATCGAAGCCTTCGCCCTCCCGATATTGACCGTAGGAGTCGTTCTCCGCCTGGCCGCACCCCGAAAACGACATAAGGGACTCGGAGAAGCGTTGGCCGGGTTCGGGCTGTTCTTCCTGGGGTTGACCGTATTGAAAGACGCCTTCGGCGGCATGGCCGAAACGTTCGGGGCGGAATTCGCCGGCAGCGGCAGCGGTACCGGAAGCGGCTGGCCTACCTTTCTGCTGGTAGGATTCGTGGCCACCCTTCTCACCCAATCATCCAGCGCCGCCATCGCCATCATCCTCACCGCCGCCGCCGGGGGATACGTAGCCATAGAACCCGCAGCCGGCGCGGTAATCGGAGCCAATCTCGGGACCACCACCACGGCTGTCTTTTCCGTCATCAAAGCCACGTCCAATGCCAAGCGATTGGCGCTGGGCCATATCCTGTTCAATCTGATAACCGCCATCGTCGCGCTCATCCTGTTGCCTATTCTGATGGGCCTTATCGCCCATCTTTCCGATTGGCTGGATTTGGAAAAAAGTCCCGCCGCCACCCTGGCGCTTTTTCATACCGTATTCAATGTATTGGGAGTGGCGTTGCTGCTTCCCTTTTCGAGAAGACTCTCCGCCTTTCTCGAAAAGACATTCCGCAGCGCGGAAGAGGATGTGGGAAAACCCCGGCATTTGGATTCGACCCTGACCGCCACGCCCAGCCTGGCGATTTCCGCCTTGCGCGCGGAGTTGCTGCGCCTGGAGGCCATCGTCACGGCCATTGCCCAAGGAGCGGCTCTCGGAAAGATCAAGGCCGCCGAGGAATTACAGCGCCAGTCCGAATCGGTGCGCCGACTCGGGGAAGCCATCGTCAATTTCGTCGCGGGGGTAAGAACCGAAACCATGTCCGAAGAAGTGGGAAATCAGTTGGGCCGCGCCTTGCAGACGTGGCGGCATCTCGATCAGGTGGCGAAGCTGGCTCCCCATGCCTACGGTTTAAGGGAAGAATTCCCGGAAATCGACGACCCCGCCCTTAAGGCGGAAATCCGACGCATGCTCCAGGGAGCCGCCGACGTGGTCGCCCGGGGCTCCCTTTCCGCCGCCGATGACGAAGCCGAAACCCGCATGGGGGAAGCCTATATTTTATTTGAAGACCTTTATCACAAATCCAAAACACGCCTGCTCGTGGCGGCGGTGGGGCGCGACGTGTCCATTGAGGGCACCGAATCCATATTGGATAACCTGAGCATGACCCGGAGGATGGTGGAACAGTTCCGCAAGGCCGGAGAGCTGCTGCGGAATCTGGAAGCGAAAGAGTCAGGGCCGGGTTAATCTCCGCGCTTGCCTCTGCCCTTCGACAGATAAATCCAAACCGCGGGAATGACCATTACGGTCAGCACCAGGGAAAACAGCATCGCCTCGACCCACATCCCATTACCTCTCGTATAGGACCGGTTTTCCGAATCCGTTGTCAGCGCTCGGAGACCAGTTCTCCGCCCAGACGCACCAACGCGGTTTCGGCCAATTTGGTTTGATAGCGGGCGGCGATGAAACGGCTGCGGGCGTCAAGTTGCCGGCGTTGGGCGTCCCGGAATTCGAGATAGTTGGCCGTACCGACCCGATAGCGTTCCTCGGCAGCCGCGGCTTGGAGTCGGGCCACTTCCAGATTACGCTCTTCGAGCCTTACCCGCGCCAATCCCGCCGCATGACGTTCCGCGAGCGAGGAGAATTCCGCGGTCACCGCTTGCTCCGTCGCGGCCAAACCCGTTTCGCTGCGCCGCAATTCCAGACGGGCGTTGCCCGTCTGCCGCAACGTTTGCAGGCGGTTGAACAGGGGCACCGAGGCGCTCACTCCGAATCCCAGCCCCTCCCGCGCCGCCGCGCCTTCCGGTCTCCACTCTTCGGGCGCGCCGAAATAGGAAACCTGGGCGTTGACGCGCGGAAACCACAGGGAACGACTTTCCTTCAATGCCTTCTCCGCCGCCGCCCTGTCTTCGACCGCCAGCAAAAGCAGGGTATTCCGCTTCGGAAGCGATGCCTGCAAGGAATCCACCTTCAGCGCAGGATTCAGCGGAATGGTATCCGTCACGTCATAGGGAGTCTCGGCCTTGCGGGCCAAAAGGGTGTTGAGGCGGACCTTCGCTTCGTGCAGACGGACCGCCTGATCGATCAGGGCCGACGAATCCGCGTTCAAATCGGCCAGAGTTTGCAATTGCTCCAACCGCGAACCCGATCCCAGTTCTAAACGCGCCTGCGCCATTTTCGCCCTTTGTTCCGAAACCTCCAGTAACTCCATCAAGGCTTCGCGTACCTGCTTTTCGCTGACGATGCCGAAATAGGCGGAGGTGATCTCTTCCACCACCCTTTCCATTTCGGCTTTATGCGCCAATTGCGCGGCCCGCTCCCGCGCCTGCAGGCGGCCATACACATGGTAGGAACGAAAGCCGTCGAAGACCAGCCAATCGGCGGTCACCCCGGCCGATGCTCCGGCTGCGTCCGCTCCCGGTTCCCGGCCATAGTTTACCCCCGCCGAAACTTCGGGTAAAAAAGCGCCTCGCGAATAAGACCGATCGTTGGTGGCGATTTCGGCGGCGTCATGGGCCCTCGATATCGAAAAATTCTTTTCCAGCCCGAGGCGCACGGCGTCTTCCAAAGTAAGAAGAAACTCGCCGGCAACGGGGGCTGCGCAAACGCTTCCCAGAACAAGTGCTCCGAATGAGAAGCTGCGCCCCGTTAAATCCATCATTCCCGTCTTCAATTGACAGTCTCCGCTTCCCGCGTGTCGGATTGGATTATCTTGGGTTTGCCCACATCCCTGGAAAGAAAGCTGTACATCGCGGGAATGATGAACAGGGTCAGCACCAGGGAGAACAGCAGCCCGCCGATAACCGCTATGCCCATCGACACCCGGCTTTCGGAACCCGCGCCCAAAGCCAGGGCAATGGGCAAGGTCCCCAGCACGGTGGTAAGCGTGGTCATCAGAATGGGCCGGAAGCGCGTGGCCGCCGCATCCACTATCGCCTCCCGGAAAGCCATGCCCGCGGCTTTGCGCTGGTTGGCGAATTCAACGATGAGAATGCCGTTTTTCGTGACCAGACCTATCAACATGATGATGCCGATTTGACTGAAGATATTGAGGGTTTGCCGAAAGTACCAGAGGGAGATGAGCGCTCCCGCCAAAGCCAGGGGAACGGTGAACATCACGATAAGCGGATCGCGGAAACTTTCGAATTGCGCGGCCAGCACCATGTAAACCAGTATCAGGGCCAATATGAACGCAAAGAGAAGCGTCGAGGAGCTTTCCGTAAAATCGCGCGCAGTTCCTCCCAAGGCGGTGGTGAAGGTTTCGTCCAAAACCTCAGAGGCGATGCGCTCCATGGCTTCGATGCCGTCGGCCAGGGTCTTACCCGGAGCCAGGCCCGCCGAAACGGTGGCCGCCGCGAAACGGTTGTAACGATAAAGGGTGGGGGGACTGCTTTGCTCGGTGAGGCGCACCAGATTGTCGATTTGCACGAGTTCTCCCGAGCGGCCGCGGACGTAGATGGATTTCAAGTCGAGAGGAGTATTGCGGTTTTCCCTTTCGAGCTGGCCGATGACCTGGTATTGCTTGCCGTTCATCACGAAATAGCCGTATCGGCTTTCGCTCAGATTGAGCTGAAGGCTTTGCGCTATCTCGGCGGCCGTTATTCCCAGGGCGCGCGCCTTTTCCCTGTCGATATCGAGCCGCAATTCGGGCTTGGTGAACTTCAAGTCGACGTCGACTCCCTGGAAAACCGGGTCCTCGTACGCCTTTTCCAGAAACAGCGGCAATTTCTCGCGCAATCTCTCGAAATCAGGGGCTTGCAGGATGAATTGCACGGGCAAACTGAAACGCCGCCCGCCCAAGGTCGGCTCCTGGGCCACAAATACGCGCACGTCGGTAAAGGAACGAACGTCTTTTCCAAGTTGGGCGGCTATTTCCTGTTGTGTTCGCGTGCGTTCCGACGGCGGCTTGAGGATGAACCGCACGAAGCCGGAGTTGACTCCGCCCGATGCTCCGAATCCGGGAGAGGTAACCGATATGATACCGTCCTTTTCGGGCACGGTGCGCTCGATCAAATCGATGATCCTATCCATGGCGGCGTCCATGTATTCGAAGGTCGCCCCTTCCTGGGCGGTAGCCATGATGGTGAGCCGGCTCTTGTCTTCCAGGGGAGCCAATTCCGAGGGAAGTTCGGAAAACAGGCTGAAAATGAGCAATGCAAGCGTTCCCAGCACCACCAAAGCCACCCAGCGGACGCGCATGAAACCCTCGAGGGCGCCCCGATAGGTGTCGGCCATGGCGTCGAAAAAAGCCTCGGTCTTGTTATAGAAGGCGCCGTGTTTTGCGCCTCCCTTCAGAATGCGGGTGCATATCATGGGGGTCAGGCTGAGCGATACGAAGGAGGAGATGATGACGCTGCCGGCCAGCACGACTCCGAATTCGCGGAAAAGCCTTCCCGTCGTGCCGGCCAGAAACAGGATGGGCAGGAATACCGCGGCCAGGGACAGGGTGGTGGACACCACCGCGAAGAAAATCTCCTTGGCGCCCCGATGCCCGGCTTCCACCGGATCGAGTCCCATTTCGATTTTGGCGTAGATGTTTTCCAGCACCACGATGGCATCGTCGACCACCAAGCCCGTCGCCAGCACGATGGCGAGCAGGGTGAGGATATTGATGGAAAATCCCGCCAGATACATGATGAAGAACGAACCCAGCAGGGAAATGGGAATGGCCAGCACAGGGATGAGAGTGGTGCGCCAATTGCGGAAGAAAACGAATATCACCAATACCACCAGCCCCAGCGCCAGCAATATGGTTTCACGAACCTCCGTAAGCGATAGCCTCACGAAATCGGTGGTGTCGAATCCGATACCCAACTCGATGTCCTGGGGAAGGTCCTTTTTGATGAATTCGAGGCGCTTGTAGAATTCGTCGGCAATGGCGATATGATTGGCTCCCGGCTGGGGAATCAGGACCACGCCTATCATGGGCCGGCCGTCGCGTTTCAATACGGTGCGGGTGTTTTCGGCTCCCAGGCCGGCGCTTCCGATATCCCGCAACCGGACGGCCTGTCCGCCCTCTTCGCGGATGATGAGATTATTGAATTCCTCCACGTTCTGAAGACGGCTCACGGTTCGCACCGTCAATTCGGTTTCACGGCCCTCTACCCTGCCCGAGGGCAATTCGATGTTTTCGCGGTCCAAGGCGGATTTCACGTCCTGGGCGGTTACGTTGCGGGACGCCATGCGCAGCGGGTCGAGCCATAACCGCATCGCATAACGCTTTTCGCCCCAGATGCGGATTTCGCTTACGCCGGGAATGGTTTGCAATCTCTCTTTGAACAGATCGTTGGCGATGGAGGTCAAATCCAGATGGTTCCGGGTCTGGCTTTGTACGTTGAGAAAAACGATGGGACTGGCGTTGGCATCGGCTTTGGATACCACGGGATTTTCCGCGTCGGCCGGGAGGTTGCGCATCACCCGCGATACTTTGTCGCGTACGTCGTTGGCGGCTGCCTCCAAATCCATTTCCAATTCGAATTCGAGAGTGATGGTACTGCGTCCGTCGCGGCTCACCGATGTGATCGACTTGACGCCCGCGATTCCGTTCACCGATTCTTCGATGGGCTCGGTGATTTGCGATTCGATTACGTCGGAGTTGGCGCCGGTATAGGTGGTCGAAACCGTGATGATGGGAGGATCGATGGCGGGATAGTCGCGCACGCCCAGCGAAGACATGGACACGAGCCCGAACAGCACGATGACCGAGTTCAGCATCAGGGCCAGAACCGGCCGACGGATGGATAGCGAGGATAAAGTCATGGCCGGCGCCTACCGCAACTCGCCCAGGGTGACCGGTGCGTCGGGTTTCAACTGGATGAGTCCGGAGGTGATGAGGGTGTCTCCGGGATTGACCCCTTCGATTTCCACGTTTTCGTCGGTGCGATAACCCGCGGCAACCGCAACCGGAACCGCTTTGCCGCCGCGAAACAAATATACCGTTTGTCCGCTGATGTCGGGAAGGACGGCCGTACTGGGAACCATGATGGATTCGCCGCCTCCGGAAAGGGGCATTTCGATGCCGGCCG
>CAYNXV010000118.1:0-11568 GCA_964401245.1 uncultured Bifidobacteriales bacterium
CCGCAGGGTATGGCTCCTCCATGCACATTGGAAATTTCGGTGCCGGGAAAGACCTCCTCCATGAAACGGAACATGGTTTTGCGCGCGGGAGCGTCTTTGGCGTAATTCCGCCCGATTACCAATCCCACATTGGCGACGCCTTCGTCCCGGGGAAACAACCAGGCATAGCCGCCGGGAGCGTAGCGCGTTCCGAAAAACAGTTGGATGTAATTGACGGGATATTTGAGGCCGCGCACCAGGGCGAATAGCGCGGGCTCCACGTCGAAATTTCCCTGCACCAGGGCTTCTCCCTGTCCGAATCCCAAGCCGGGTCCGCTGGCGTCTATCACCACCCGCGCGCTTATCTCCCCCGCCCCTTCGCCTTCATATTTCAAAACGCGTTTACCGCCCTGTAAACGGCTCAATTCGGTGGCCCGCGCGCGAAAGTTGCAATGCACGCCCAGTCGCCGGCATTCTTCGGCCAGGTTTTGATGCATAAGCGCCCGGTCGATGAGATATCCGCTTCCGTCTTTGCGGAAGGGGACCTTGGTGCCGTCGGGAGATACGAAGATGACTCCGTCGACGGGTCCGCGAATCCATTCCTTCTTCACGTCCGCGACAAGGGAATGCAGGCGTGCGGCATGCACGGCTTCGGCGCAAGCCACCGGCTCGCGCCAGGGATCGCGTTTATCGATCAAGGCGATGGAATGGGTCTTTCCGCTTTGAGCCAAGGTGAGAGCGGCCAACAATCCCGCCGGTCCGGCTCCAATCACCAGAAAATCGTATTCACGCAAAAGGGAATCGGTCATGCGGTCGGAAAAGTAGAAAAACCCGACCTTTCGGATTTGCGGGATATGCCCCGGCTCAAAGCTGCCAGTCTATGGGCTCTTTGCCTTGCTTGGTGAGCAATTCGTTGGTGCGGGAAAAGTGGCGGCATCCGAAAAAGCCGCGATTGGCGGAAAACGGGGAGGGATGGGGTGCCGCCAGGATGTGGTGCTTCGAAGCGTCGATAAGCCCGCTTTTCTCCTGGGCCGGGCGACCCCATAGCAAAAAGACCAAACCGGTTTTGCGATCGGAAAGAGCCTTGATGGCCGCGGTGGTAAAAAGCTCCCAGCCTTTGCCCGCATGCGAGGCGGGTTTTCCTGCCTGTACGGTAAGTGAGGCGTTCAGAAGCAACACTCCCTGACCCGCCCATTTTTCCAGATTACCGTGACTGGGGATGCGAAATCCCACGTCTTCGTGCAATTCCTTGTAAATGTTCACGAGGCTGGGAGGAGGACGCACGCCTTCCTGCACCGAAAAGGACAATCCATGCGCCTGATTGGGGCCATGATAGGGGTCCTGTCCCAATATCACCACTTTGACGGAATCGAAGGGCGTGGTATTGAAGGCGTTGAAAATGAGGCTTCCGGGAGGATATACCGTAGCCCCTTGCGCTTTTTCCTGGAGAAGAAATCGCTTCAGGTCCGCGAAATAGGGCTGGTGGAATTCCTCTTGTAATACGGCTTTCCAGGAGGGTTCCAGGCGAGGGTCGATAGAGATTTGGCCGGGAAAGTTTCCCGCCGCTGCGGTCGCGGTACCGGATTCGTTCATATCTCCAAATTAGTTTTTTTCCGGCATGCGCTCCGTGGTTCTCAGTCGGGAATGGGGTCATAATCATGCGCGGGTAAATTGACGGGAGGCTTGGGCGGTAATTTGAGGGTTTTTACCGGACCTATGCGGGAGGCGCCGATGGCCATGTCATCGATATACCGGATGGAAGGCACCGCCGGGTCCACGCAGGGATTTTTTCCCGCATGGCTGTTGGAATACCAGCCTCCGAACAGGACGCGGTTGATTTGGGTGACCTGATTGCCCACGATATTGATACCGATCTTTTCGGCGAAAAGTTTATTGTCCACCCACATGCGCACCAGCCCATTGGCCTTTCCGGGATCATTGAGCTTCACCTCGGTTTCGACCAGATACCACTTTCCCCGCTGAAACCGCATGGAATTTTCGGCGCCCCCCCAGTCTATGGGGCCCCCGTTGAAGGTGATGCGCATGAAGCTGGGCTCGCTGATGCCGCAATAATTGAAATTGGAGTGACTGGCCGCGGAATAGACGATGATGTCGAAGTCGTTGAGTCCTTTGGCCGAATTGAAGCCCGAAATCCGATGGACTTTCATGCCCGCCGCGAAATCGAATCCTTCTGCGTAATAATCATAATAGCGGGTGAAAATATGCCTGGTATTGACCACGCGGGTGGCGCCGCCGTATTGTTCGTTTTTGGTGAATACTATTTTAAGCGATTTATCGCCGGTATGAGCCACACCGCCTACCGCAAGCGAAACGATTTTTTCATCGCGGATTCCCACCCATCCGTTGCATCCACCGGACGCCCGCGACAGCCAGCATTCGGGATCTTCGTCCAAAAGCGAGGTTTCGAACAGGGTTTGCCCGGATGCCGGGGTGAGTAAAAGCAGTAGCAAGACCGCAAGCGTGAGGATGGGTTCGGGAATTCGACGGAGGAGGGTATGGCGCATAACCATACTGTATATTTGTGGCAGTCTATGGGCAAAGGAAAAGTGACCAAAAATTATGGCCTTTCGTTTCCGAAGCCAATATCCGTGGGACTTACCGGCCGAAAATACTCTAAATGAGCCCTTGCAGCGGCCCACCCGGCGCCGCCATCCTGCGCACCTTTTCCGCCACCTGGGGGTCGGGTTCGAGCTCCGGAGCGTGATGGGGCTTGCGCCTCGCGTCGATTATCAGGGCATGGCGGCAACCCCAATGCTTGTTATGGGTGAAGGCCCCTATTCCAGCCGTGTCGGAAGCGGGATCGGAGCGGGTAAACACAACCCAGAGAAAATTATCGAGACTTGCGGATACGAAATCGCTGTCGTCGGCCAATACGAATAAAGGAAAGGCTTGAAAAAAGGCGTCTTCCTCGCCGTCGGTTCCCAGGAACCGGCCTTCGAAAAAAGAAACGAGGCGCTGCACATCGGCGCGGGCCGCATTCTCCTCCCGGTAGGCCGGAGCCTTGAATACCACCACGCCGGGAAAAACCACGCGCGGTTCCGATATCCCCGCCGGGAAAAACGCCAGCTTGCCCGGCAATTCCCGTCCCAATTCGCGCCGCACCGATCCTGCCACGGCCACTACCAGCTTGGAACCTTCATTGAGACCCGAACCGGTATAATCGAGGGTGTCGATGGTGGTGCGGGTATGGAAATGCAGATCACGCTCCCAATCGACCCTTTCCAGCACATGCCGGAAAAATCCGCCGACATCGCGGACATCAAGGCCCGGATTGTCTTCATGCGCGACCATGAAAAGGTATTTGGCCAGCGAAAGCTGTCCGTATCCCAGCACGGCATGGGCGATGGTCAACAATTCGCGAGGCTTGCGCTCTTCATAAGGCACATACCGTTCGCTGCCTATGGCCAATAGCAAGGGATGCACACCCGCAGCCTCGACGGCATGGACGGCCTTGAGTCCGGGAACCGCATGCGGCAAGGCGGGGCCGGCGAATTCATGGATAAGCTCGGAAAGGCAGGAGTCCTCCTGCGGAGGCCTGCCCACCACGGTGAAGGGCCAGATGGCGTCGCTACGATGGTAAACCTTGTCGACTTCGAGTACCGGGAAGGGATGCGCCAAACTGTAATAGCCGAGATGATCGCCAAACGGCCCTTCGGGCAGAAGCCGCGCAGGATCCACCGTGCCCGAAATGCAGAAATCGGCATCGGCGGAGATCAGGCCAAAAGGTCCGCGAAGATATCGGAATCGCCTACCGGCCATCATGCCGGCGAAAAGCAGCTCGGGCAGGTCTTCGGGCAGGGGCATGATGGCGGCCAACGCATGCGCGGGCGGTCCGCCCACGAAAATGTTGACGCGCAACCTTTCGCCCCGCCGCAATGCCGCCTGATGATGGGGTCCAATGCCGCGGTGGATTTGATAATGCAAGCCGACTTCCCTATCAGCGGCAAAGGGCTTGCCGGACAACTGGATGCGGTACATTCCCAAATTGGAACGGCGCCACCCCGGAGTATCGGGATGCTCGGTGTAAACCTGGGGCAATGTCACATAGGCGCCGCCATCGAGCGGCCAGCTTACGATATGCGGGAGGTTACCGAGAGTGGTTTCGCCCCCGAGCACGGGAGCCTGGTTCACGCGCATGGGAAGTGAATGCCAACCGGCGCCGGCGGCCCGCAGGGAGGAGAAAGGCCTTTTCAGCGCCAGGGAGGGATCGAATTTAAGGGCGATGGCCTTTTCGACTCCGGCCAGAGTGTGACGGAAAAGAAAGCGCACCCGCTCGCGCGTACCATAGAGATTGGCCAATACCGGAAAAGGGGTACCCTTGACCTTGGTGAATAAAACGGCGGGCGCCCCGGCCTGAAAAAGCCGGCGCTGGATTTCCGCGATTTCGAGGTGGGGATCCACTTCGACAGTAACCCGGCGGAGCTGACCGCGTTTTTCGAGGTTACGGACGCATTCCGCCAAACTTGCGTAGGCCATTTTGAGAAATTAGCAACCGGAGGCGTACTTGTGCGCCCGGCAACCCCCGTAGCTGGACGAAATTACAGTTTTTCCGGAAAATAGCTGTTATGGCCATTCATTCCGGAACGATGGAACAAATGCCGGGCGGCTCTTCCGGGGCGGCCCTATATTGATCCCACCCCATCTTGTGGTAGGGACAGGCCCCAATTTCCCCAGGAGGAAAAATGGAATCCACAAAGTCTAAAATGGCCGGTTCCTTCAAACTGACTTTCCTCACTCTGTTCTGGATGACCCTCAACGTTCACTCGCAAAGCCTACCACCCCTGTTTCAAGAAGTGGAACCCCCGGTATTGGCCAAATATTCCGCGCACTCCTTCGGCAAACGGGCCACTACGGTAACCCTCGATTGGCGCTCGCTGGCCGGCTCCAGAGTACCCGGCTCCCCGGCGGCGATCTCCGAATGGCTGAACCTTAATCTTCCCGGCAACGTAAGTATTGACGCCAAGCGCACGCGCGTCTCCTGGCGGGGATCCCAACGATTTACCTGGTCGGGTGAAGCGGAGGGAAACTCCGTAACCCTATCCGTTCATAACGGATTCATGTCCGGAGTAATTCATGCCGCAGGAAAGGTTTTTGAAATTGAACCCATCAACGGAGAATTCCATCGAATCACGGAACTGGATATGGCTCTTTTCGAGGAAATCGAAAATGCCAACGAAAAGGATCATGACGATGCCGGCATGGAACCCCTGGCGTTCGATCAATCCGCCATGGACGAGGATACGACCGAAATCGATGTGATGATACTTTATGATCAAGGCACGCTTACCAGAAACGCCGACATCGCCTCGTTCCTCGACGCCTTGGTTGAATCAAGCAACGACGCCTATCGCAGGAGTGGAATCCCCCAAAAAATCCGCCTGGTGCATCACCAACTCGTCACTCCGGATGGAACCGAGGCGTCGGACTGCCTGAGATGGTTGAGCAGGGATACCGTAGTTGCTGGGCTTCGCAACAGTTACGGCGCCGATCTCGTGGCCCTTATCATTGAAACCGGCAGCGGATTGGGCATAGCCAATATGAACGGAGCCTTCAGCGTCACCAGACGATCCGCTGCCTTGGGTAATCGCACCTTTACGCATGAATTGGGGCATAATATGGGAGCAAGGCATGATAGGGCCCAGATGACCGAACCCAGCGGTTATAAATACGGCTACATCAATTACGACAAGCGGTGGCGCACGGTAATGTCCTATTCCACGGATTGCCGCAGCTGTCCCCGCATCAACAACTTTTCCAGCCCGTTGGTGCTCCATAATGGCGATCCTACCGGAGAGGCAAACACCATGGATAATGCCAGGGGCTTGCGCGAACGCGCCGTGGCCGTATCCAATTTCAGGCGCACGGTGGTGCCGTCCTCCAATTCGGGATTCAGGCTGGTGGTGACCAGAAAAGGCAAAGGTACCATTGCCGGAAACACCGGATCCGGAATCGATTGCGGCGCCTCCTGTTCGGCGAATGTGCCCGCGGGAAGCGTTACCCTTACCGCGACGCCGGCTTCCGGCGGCTGGGTTTTCCGCCGCTGGACGGGAGATTGTACCGGCACGAGCAGGACCTGCACCGTCGATGTCACAAGCGACCGACAAACCGTCGCCATCTTCGAACATCCCGATTTCTTCCGGCTCTCTCTCGTCAATGTGGATACCAAGGAGGAAATCCGCGCGCTCACAGGCAAAGACACCCTCAACCTTGCGGTCTTGCCGAACAATTTCACCGTGGAAGCCATTCCCGTTGAAGACGTGGGTAGCGTGGAGTTTATCGTTGACGGGGCGCTATCCCGCGAGCATGTGGAAAACCTGCCGCCCTATACCCTTTTCTCCGAAGCCACCAATGCCTCTTTGCCTTGGAACCCAAAACCGGTTGTAGGTGAATACCAACTCACGGCAACGGCCTTTTCCGAAAGGGGAGGTGGTGGAGATGAATTGGCCACTCGCGCGATATCCCTCTCGATCCTATCCACCCCAGTGGTGGGACTACAAACAGGAATGGGAAACAACTCACGGGAATTATATTCCCTTCAGGTCATACCCGGAGGCCTGCAACTGAATCTTTCCCAGCGGGAGACTCTGGCCATATCGCTTCAGTCCCTGGAGGGGAAAAGTACGGTTTTGGCGCAGCGGGCCTTTTCGCCCGGAACCCATCAATTAAATTGGCAGCCGGGTGTCCGACGCGGGGGAATTCATATACTTCACGTAGAAGGAGCGCGTGGCAAACAGGTGAAGCGGGTTTTCCTACTGGAGTGATACCGCACGGAATCGGAAAAATACCCCAGATTGATATAAGGAGAATTCTGCATGTCTGGAATAGGAATCAAATCGTTCTGTACCATACCGGGAAGGATATCGTCCCTATTTGCATTGATATTAACCCTGGCACAGATTTCCATGGCCGCCGATTCTCTTCTGAATATCAAAGCGATGGCCTTCAATGTCCGCTACCCGGCTCCCGCCGACAAGGGGAATGATTCGTGGGACGTAAGAAAAAGCCTCGTGGTGCAGGTCATCAAGAAATACCGGCCCGATTTCCTGGGCACCCAGGAAATGGTGGCGCCCTATGTTCCCTATTTGAATGAGCAACTACCCGAATACGCGAATTTCGGCCGCTACCGGCTTTCCCATCACGACACCACCTACGACGAATCCGCGCGCATCTTTTACCTTAAGGATAGGTGGGAACCCGTCGTGGGAGACTCCGGCACCTTCTGGCTTTCACCGACTCCCGAGAAACCCGGATCCACGGGTTGGACCAGTGTGCCCCGCATCGTGACCTGGGCACGCTTTCGGGAGAAGGCTACCGGTTTCACCATTTACCTTTACAATACCCACTGGGACAACGCCGGAGCGAAATTTCCCGCTTGGGGATGGGACTCATCCTCGGTCTTGAGTGCGAGGCGGATTGCCGGGCGAAAGGTCAAAACGGATCCGGTAATCTACATGGGCGATTTCAACCGGAACCAAACTACGAACCCCATCAAGTACCTGTTGGGGCAAAACGTTTACCCGACGCCACCGCCCTTCGCGATGGTCGATACCGATCCCGGCACTATTAAAATCGACAACATCTTTATCCTACCCAACTCGGCGAAAGTCAAATCCGCCGGATTCGTAAGGGATCGATTCACGGTGGACGGCACTCCCAACGTTCGGCCCTCCGATCACGATCCGGTTTTTGCCGACCTGGATTTCCCCGCGCCACCCGTCCTGGCTTTGAATCCCAAAGCAGTCACGACACCCGGCGCCAAACTCTTTGCGCGGTATTCGACTGGGGGACTTTCCATCTCGTATCAAATTCCCACCCGGATTTGGTCGCCCGGATGGCGCCTGGAGATTCTCACCACGGATGGGGCGAGAGTGGGTTCAACCCGCCTGCCCCGGCCTTCCTCCACGGTGAATTGGAGCGAAGTGGAATTAGCGGGCGCCGCGAAAAGGAACGGGATTTTACATCTACGCCTGACCGACGGTCATGAATTCTCCCAAACGATAACCGCTACCTTGAAATGAGAGCGGGAAGACGTCGCCCGGAAAGGTCCCTCCATGAGCGCCTTTCATAATTCACAATAAAGACTCCCTTGGCCAACTCGAAGCGGGATTCAGCGGCTCCGGTTTTCCCATCTTTTCTCCGGGGCCCTTGCCGCACTCCCAAGACGGGAGTAACGCTGCCGAAAAGGAGGCGGGCCTGCGTCTTCCACCCTCCGATGAACAGGTCGGTTTTTCCGTCTCCGTTCACGTCACCCAAGGTAAAATCCCAACTGCGGCCTACGGTTTCGAGGGGAAGCACCTGGTCGGTGAAATCGGTGAAAAAACCTTTGCCGTTATTGCGGTAAGCCCTGGGGCGCAGGGCCCCGTTGGCGAAACCCGGAACCTGGATGGCGGATACCAGCAAATCGATATGGCCGTCACCGTCGAGGTCCACCGCTTCGCCCGCCCAGGAGGAAAATTCGTTTTTCGGCATGCGCCCTTCGGTAACGTCGGTGAAGTTACCCTCGCCGTCGTTAAACAGTAGGCGCACCTGCGAATCCTTCACCCGCGTATTGCAGGCATTGCAGGTGATATTGAAAAAGACCAGGTCCAAATCCCCGTCGCCGTCCGCGTCGAAGGCCACCACCTCGCGAGATTCCAATGGAGGCGTGGAAGGAAGCGCGCCGACGCGTTCGGTGAATTTACCCGTACCGTCGTTGAAAAAAATCCGGTTGGGGGGAACTTCGTTCGCCATTACGATGTCGAGATGGCCGTCACCCTTCAAGTCGTCGAATTTAATGTCCTGGGTTTCTTATTTTATTTGCGTCATACGCGTTGAGGTCTCATCGCGAAAGAAACCGGGATTTTCCGATCCCATATTGATGAGCAGGCGGTTGATGCCGTCACCGTCTCCACCGGAAATATTGCCGATGAGCAAATCAGGATAGCCGTCGCCATTGATGTCCGCCGCCACCACCGCCTGGTTCTTGCCGGTATTGGGAATGCGGCTGTTCACCTCCTGGAACTTACCGGTGCCATCACCCAAGTACATTTCGTTAATGAAGTCATCCTCGGCCACGAAAACTATGTCCAGATGGCCGTCCTTATTGAAATCGGCGATCACCAAATCCTCGGTGTCATGTTTGCCGGGGTAGAGTGCGCCTTCGCTATAGGTAAACTTGCCCGTGCCGTCGTTGAGGTAAATGCGGTTGACGTCCCATTCCGCCGCGATGGCGATATCAAGATGCCCGTCGCCGTTGAAATCGCCGAAGCCCGCGTCCAGGGAGTGCAGACTTGCCGCCTGGGGCAGATGCGTGGCGGTTACATCGGTGAAAATGGTTTGCGCGACGACTGCCGACGGAATGGCCGCAAAGGCGGTTAAGAGAACCCCCCGGTAAACCGGTTCCAGATTTAATATGCTGCGCATCGTTCCTCCTTTGCGAAGCGCGGCATTTTCCGCCCGGACGCTCCCGGTGATAAATCTACTTTCGTCGTCACGAAGATGCCGAAGAATACGCGCGCAATCCCGCATTCCAAACCGCAGCTACCAGTAGGGAGAACAGGGCGATGGCTCCCAGAAAGTGCCCCAAAACGGTCCAATCGAACCGTTCCAATAACAGGCGGGCGGGATACGAAGCGATGAGCGCGAAGGGGATTACGGTGACCAATATGCGTCTCACCCAGCCGAAATAGATGCGATCGGGCCGCTCGATGAATTTGGCCAGGTTGTAGAAAAGCTGATGCAGGCTTTTTCCCGATTGCAGCCAGAAAACGGGCACCACCACCAGCATATGCAGTAGAAAATACAGCACGGCGCCCAGGGGAAGGAGAACGAGATAGAGCAGCACCTTTTCCGGCTCAAGCGGAAGCGGGTAGCGGATGAGGGCCCAGGCCAGAATCCCCAGCGCGAAAAGCAGGTTTATCAGGGAGTTGGCGGCGAAATCGCGCAGGCTCAAAAAGAAAAAGGAGGACACGGGACGGATGAGGTAATAATCGAGATCGCCCTTGTTCACCAGAATGGGAAGCCACCACAGGTTGTTGGAGAATACCGTCATGTTGATGGCGTCCACCACCAGGAATCCCGCCATGAAAATCAGCACCTGATCGAGATTCCAACCCGCCAGTACCGGCGTATGCAGAAAAAGCACCTGGAAGAAAGCGATGTTGATGCCGTAATAAGCCAGGTCCATGAATATGCGGAAAAAGAAATCGAGGCGGAATTCCATGGCGCGGCTCAGGGAGAAGCGGATGAAATAAAGATACAGCCGAAGATAACGTACCATCAAATACCCACGCCTGCGTATTGCCGCGACCCCCGCCGCCAAATCCAAGCGGCGCCGATGCCCAGCAAGACTATCCACAGCGATGTCACGAACAAACCGAAAATCCATTCCGAAAAGGAAACCTGACCCAGCAAGCATTGCAAAGGAAAATACAGGAGCTTCGAGAAGGGCAGAAATTCCAGCGCCACTCGCGACCATTCCGGGAAAAAAGTCAGCGGAATCAATCCCCCTCCCAGCAACGAAGTCACCATGCGGTTCAGAATCAACAAACTCCAGACATTGTCGGCCCAAAAGGCCACCATTTCCAAAATCCCCGCCAAGGCGAAATACAGCAGACTGGCAAAACCCATGGCGGTAAAGGCCATGAGTATGGAAGTGAAACTCACATTCGCGCCCGCGGGCATGCCGAAAAGCAGCAGGAAAATTCCCAGCACCGACAACAATTGCACCGCGAACACCGAGGAGGTGGCTAGATGCGCCACGTATTTATACCGGAACAGGGGCATGGGATAGACCAGGTAGCGGGTCAGCGTGCCTTCGTAGATTTCGGCGGACAGGAACCCCATTTCGGGACCCATCACCGTGCGCTCCACCAATGGCACCATCAGATAATAAAGCATCAGCGCCGTGAAGGTATAGCCTTCCAACCGCTCCACGCCCAACGAAGTGAAAATGGCCAGCCATAGGAAAAAGGCCACCGCGAACTGCGTGGCGATGCTTCCCAGAAAGCCGATCCAGAACTCCGCGCGGAAGGTCAGGATTTTCTTCAGTTCGAGAATGAAAAAATGTCCCAGCAGTTTCATCGGCTTGCCAGCCGTTCGCCGTGTTGCCAGAAATCCCCGCATCTCATTTCTTGCGCATCATCGATTCGATGATGGCGGCCGCGTCCTCCTCATCGATATTGAGATCCACCACCGGATAATTGCCGAGCACCCAGGCCGCCGCCTCCGCCGCGCGCGACCGCACTACCTTGAAAGACATGAGATGCGGCTCCGCTTCCAGGATTTCTCCCAACCCGGTGGGAAATTCCCGGACCACGAAAGGTTTTTCCGCCGGAGACATCAGGGTCACACGTAAAACCTTATGGCGCGCATGCTCCGCCACTACTCTTTCCAGCGAACCGTCGTAAACGATTTCGCCTTGCCGGATAATCACGATACGCTTGCACAACCTCTCGATGTCTTCCATATAATGGGAGGTAAGAATCATCGCGGGCATGCGCTCCCGTCGATAGCGCAGCAGAAATTCGCGGATCGCGCGCTGGGCCGAAAAATCCAGTCCGATGGTCGGCTCGTCGAGAAAGACCACCT
>CAYNXV010000119.1:0-11565 GCA_964401245.1 uncultured Bifidobacteriales bacterium
GCCGGATTGGCAGTGGGCGGCGGGGCCTTTTTGGCCCTCCAGGTGGCGATAAGGCAAACCTCCGGCGATACCTTTACGCGCGCGGGCATCATGCGCATCCTTACCACCGAAACCACCGTCTACTACTCCGACGGCAAAACCCGTATCGGCACCTTCTTCGAAGGATTGCATCGGGATTACGTACCCTACGATTCCATTCCACCGGTCTTGATCGATGCCTTGGTGGCGGCCGAAGACCACGAATATTTCTCGCATGGCGGAGTGGACTTTTCCGGTATCGCGGCGGCCATGCTGGCCAATATCAAGTCCGGCAAGGTCACGCGGGGAGGCAGCACGCTATCGCAGCAGGCGGCCAAGAATCTCTTCAACCGCAAAGGGCGGACCCTGACGGGTAAAATCCACGAATTGGTGAATACCTATCGCCTGGAACGGCATTTCGATAAGAAGGAGATTCTCGAATTCTATCTCAATCAATTCTATGTGTCGGGCAACGGGCATGGCGTGACCATCGCCTCCCGTTATTTTTTCGACAAACCTCTGCATGATCTCAACCTTATCGAGTGCGCCTTCATCGCCGGTTCGGTCAAGGGCCCCAATCAATACAACCCCTTCATACAGAAAACCCAGGATGCCAAAAACCGGGCCCTTGAGCGCGGACAGGAACGGGTGGCCTATGTACTCGGACAAATGGTCAAAACGGGGAAAATCGATGCAGCCCGCTATCGCCAGGCCATGGAAGAGGGATTGCATTTCAAGCAGGGGGCTTTCCGCTTCTCCCTTTCCACCAATATGGTCAAAGTGCAACGTTTGCTCGAAAAGCCCGGCATGCGGCAAATCCTGCTTGAACACGGCGTGGAGGATTTCATGTCGGCGGGATTGCAAATCCATACCACGCTCGATGCGGACATCCAAAGGGCTTCCGAATACGCCCTCAACTCCGAGCTTTCCCGGCTCGATAGGATATTGGGCGGATACGTGCCGCCGGACGAAAAAGAAAACAGCATCGTCACGGTTTTCGAGCCCGGGGGATTTTATTCCGGCACGATTTGCTCCTTGAAAGTGACGGGCGGCGTGCTTCAAGGAGTGCAGGTGCGCTTCGGAGCGGCCAAGGCTTGGGTCAATCGCAAAGCCCTGGAGGAATTCTTCACGGAATGGAACCGCCACGAAACCGGGTCGGCCTCGCTGCCGGCGGCCAAAACGCAAGCCACCCTCGCCAACCGATTTTTCTCCCTGGGGCAGTCTCTTTATTGTTCCGTTCCTTATACCTTCATCGATTCGAGCCAAACCGCGAGCGCACGGGGTCAGCGAAAGGCTCCTTTCGCGCCGCAGCTTCGCATTGAACAGAAACCCAAGCTGCAGGGCGGAGCGCAGGTGGTGCGCGAGGGACGCGTGCTGGCCAATGTCGGCGGATTCCAGAACACCGGATACGACAGGGTGAATCAGGCGCGCAGGCAATTCGGTTCGTCTTTCAAGCCCATCGTATACGCCGCGGCTCTGGAGCAGGGATGGAAAATTTTCGATCCTCTTCCCAATTACCGGCAGCTTTTCAGATTGGGGCGCACGTTTTATTTTCCCAAGCCCGATCATGCCGCTGAGGATACCGTAAGCATGGCATGGGCCGGGCGCCGCTCCGAGAATATCGCCAGTGTTTACCTATTGTTCCATCTTTTCGCCAAAACCGACTTCGCGCGTTTTTGGGAAGTTTGCCGCGAAATAGGATTGGCTCCCGAAAATTTCCACATGGATTCCGAATACCGCCTGTTCGTGCGCGACTCCTTGGGACTGGTTTTCAATCGGGAGCGGAGGCGCGAATTGGAATATCAGAAGCTGGTATCGGAAGCCGCCTACGATCTCATCTTTTCCGGAAAGCTGGCGGAAGCCGAATTCGTGAAGTCCCTTCCCTATGGACTCGACTTTGCCGAAGAGAAACGCAAGTACAGCGGAAGAAGCGATGCGGAATCGCAGTTGCGCGGCCGGATTCTCGACGTGAATTATCTCAACTATGTGGGGAAGGTGAAGCGCTGGAGGGAGCGCCGGGAAGGAGAGCGGCCATTGCATATGGCCCGTCACGCCATGACCGGCGAGGTCGGGTTGTTCGAACGCATGCCGGCCTCACCTTGGCTGCCTACGGCGCTGCCTGAATATTGGGTGAACGACGATTCGCTGATGGTGGAAGGCGTACTGAGCGTCGCCACCCTCTCGCGTCTCGCCGAAGGCCTGCAACGCGCCGACCTTGCCGATGAGAAGGGCTTGGATGCCCCCTATACCAAGGAGAACCTCTATGCCTCCGCGGATTTCCGGGCCTTGGCCGCCCTCCGCTATATAGTCCATTTCAGCCGTAAGCTGGGAGTGACCTCCCCGCTCGACGCGGTCATTTCCTTTCCTTTAGGGGTGAACGTCATCACCTTGGGCGAGGCGGTCAATGTCTATCAGGCATTGAAGGACGGATATGTTTATAAAACCCAGGCGGGAGACAACCAAATCTTTATCGACAAAATCACCTTGCGCGATGGTACGGTGATTTTTTCGGAGGAGGCGAAACGGGAAAGGGTTATCAGCGACAGAACCCGCATCGGCTTGGAAAACATATTGGGTTTGGTGGTGGAGGGTGGCACGGGCCGCTCCATCCAGCGCGATGTGCGTCTGAAAGGCGAAGGCGTCGAATTCTCCTTGCCCAGCTTCGGCAAAACCGGCACCACCAACGATTATCGCAACGGCGCCTTTCTGGGTTATTTCGCCGCGCCCAAAGCGGGAGGCAGGGGTTTCGACGCCCGCGAAGGCTTTGCGGCCGGAGTGTACGTGGGCTATGACGACAATACCGAAATGGTGAGACGGGGATTCCGCGGAACCGGCAGTTCGGTGGCCATTCCCACCTGGAGTGAAATCGCCAAAGGCGTCATGGCAATCAGGCGTTTCAAGGAGAACGTCGACTTCATGGATTTGGAAATCCTGGCCACCGGGAGCGCGCCCCTGTTCGATTCGCATAAATATGAGAAATGGGTGGTCTCCAAAAAATCGGGTCTGCCGGTAGATACCCGGCAGGCGGCGAGCCTGGAGGCTTCAGGTCTGGAATATCGCGAAGACCTTTCGCACGAAACGGATTTGGGGGAGACATCTTCTGCTCCCTCCTTATTAACCACTATTTTCATGAAAAGGGAGTGAAAAACATGGCGGAAAAATCGAATCGCTACCTGATAAACGCCTTGGTGATGGGGATCTCGCTCATATCCCTTTGGGGATGCGCCGCGCCGGGGCCTGGCCGTCAGGCCGCGGACAGCTCGCCATCGTCCTCCACGACGCCGGGAGGAAGCTCCGCCGCGGAAGCGAAGGCCTTGCGGGCCGCCTTGGAAAGCCCCGGCGACACCTTGTTGGTAGACTTGCTCGCCGGTTATCGTAACCTGTGGAGCCACGCGCAAGGCAGCATCCCCTTGGATGCGGGTATCATGCAGAGGGCGCAAATCGCTGCGGAGACCTTGGATAGGGAATTGCGTTCCAAGGCCGGCGCCCTGCCTATGTCCGATTCCGTTGCATCCGATAAAACGCTCCCCGGCGAGCCGCCCGCAACGGTAAAATCCAAGGTGGATTTAACGCCTTCCGAAGCGAGCCTCGCCTTGTCCAGGCTTTACGGACCTTCCGCCGCCGCCGACTCGCTTTTTCTTCAGGGAAAATACCTGGAAGCCTGGAAGGTCGTCCATTCGGCTCCCGATTCCGTGCAGGATGTCGATACCAAACGGGAGCGCTTCGGCGGGCGATATTGCGAGGAAAAACGCCGCGTGGCTTCGCATACCTTCATCGAATACCGGAAAGTGGAAAGCCTCGAGAAGAAAAAGGAATTGCTGCAATCCGCGTTGCACGATCTCGACAGTTGTCTCCAATATTTTCCCGGGCTGTTCGTAAGCGAGCGGGTGGTTGCGAATCGGGATATGGTGAAGCGCGAGTTGGACAAGCTCAATACGAGATGAATTCAGGCGAAGCGGTTTTCGTCCTATTGGGAGAGGGTCGCCCTAACCATTTCCAGTAATTTGTTCATCGCGAAGGGTTTCGGCAAAAGCGGGAAAGAGGGTTTTTCCTGAGGAGGATTGAGTATATCGCCCGTATATCCCGACATTACCACGGCCCGGATGGCCGGCCGGGTTTTTTGCAGGTTCTGATATAGTTCATAGCCGTTCATTTTGGGCATGATAAGGTCGGTAAGGAGCAAATCGATGTCTCCGGAAAAGCCTTCTGCCTTCTGCAAGGCTTCTTCGCCGTTACGAGCGTCCAATACCCTGTACCCGTGCAAAACCAGGATTTCCCGTACCATTTCGCGCACATCGTCTTCGTCTTCCGCTACCAGAATGACTTCGCTTCCTCCCGATGACTTGGCCGTTTCGATTACCCTCTCCGCGACGGATGTATCGTTCGGCAGGCAGGGGAGCAGGATTTGGAAACTCGTTCCCGCTCCCGGCGAACTGTGCACCCGGATATCTCCGAGATGTTGCCGGACGATTCCGTATACCGTGGCCAATCCCAGCCCCGTTCCCCGGCCCACTTCCTTGGTCGTGAAAAACGGTTCAAAAACACGCTGGAGAACCTCCTCGTTCATGCCGCTTCCGGTATCGCTCACCTTCAGCATCACATAGGTTCCCGAAACCAAATTCTTGAAACTTCGCGCTTGCCGGCCTTCCAGACTGATGCGCGCCGTCTCGAACTTGAGGTTGCCCCCTTTGGGCATCGCGTCCTGGGCATTCAGCGCCAGGTTCATCAGAATCTGCTGGATTTGCGTGGCGTCTGCCTTGATAGGCGGCAGTCCGGATTCGAGCTTGAACTCGAGTTCAATGTCTTCGCGCAAGAGACGAGGCATAATCTCTTTGAAATGCCCGATTTCCACATTCACATCGACGGGCTTCATTTCCAGAATCTGCTTCCGTCCGAAGGCCAGCAATTGCATGGTCAATTCCTTGGCCCTTTCGGCGGTGCGCATGATTTGACTGAAATTCCGGCGCATGGGATGGTTTTTTTCCAATTGCATCAATCCCATTTCGGCGTAACCGATGATGGGGGATAGCAGATTGTTGAAGTCATGCGCCACTCCGCCGGCCAGATGGCCGATGGCCTCCATTTTCTGGGCTTGCCGCAACTGATCTTCGAGTTCGAGACGGGCTTCGGTTTCCTTCTTTTGCCCCGTGATATCGGCAATCATGGCCAGGGCTCCGATATAGGTTCCCTTTTCGTCGTGGATGGGACTCGCGGATATATTCACCCACAATTTGGTTCCGTCCTGTTTCCGGAACCGAAACTCAAATCTTTCATTGATGCCCTGACGACGTTGCTCGAGTTTGGCTTTGATGATGCCGGTACCTTCTTCGTCCAATAATTCGAACAGCGGTCGGCCGATCAGTTCCTCCGTATTGCGACCCAGCATTTCCGCCATCCGGGGGTTGACATAGCTGGTACGGTTTTCCGAATCCAGCACCCAGATGCCTTCCTGCGCCGCATGCACGATGCGCCGGTATTTTTCTTCGCTGAGCCGCAAGGCGTCTTCGATACGCCGGCGTTCGGAAATGTCGGAAATGAAGCCTTCAATAGCTTCGAATTCGCCCTTATCCGAAAAAACGCAAATCCCCTGCTCCCACATCCATTTTTCCACGCCATTGCGCGCTATTATCCGGTACTGGATGCGGAAATACCTCCGCTCCTCCATGCTCTCCTGCACTTCTTTCCATATCCAATCCCTGTCGTCCGGATGGATGAGCATTCCCCAACTTTGTTTTTGGGTCAGGAATTCCTCGGCAGTGAACCCGGAAATCTCCAGACAACCCTGGCTGATGAAATCCATGGTCCAATTGGCGTCGTTCCGGCATCGGTAGGCAAATCCCGGCAGGTTGGAGAGAAGCCGGGCGAACATGCCCCGGTTTTCGAGGCTGGGCAGGCGGCTCCGGCCGGGAGCGGAAAGGCGCGTCCGGTGGCGCCGGCGGGTCCAGGAAGGCACGAAAAATACCAGGCCCACCAAACCGGCCAAAACCAAAAGAGTAGGAAGCAAACCGGTCAATTCGGAGGACCCCGGAAATTCGGACAAGCACAAACCTCCGTTTTGGGGAAGATGAGGGGAGGGAATGGGTCCGGTCGTCGACTTCCGTCCGTCACAGACTTTATCTAATTTTTGCTCCATCTTGCAAGATTTTTCCTTTTCCGAATTTCCCTCCGATGCCTTGCGCCTCCTTTTGCCGTTGGCTTTTGCCGAAGACGAGGGAATCGGCGCGGAAAAAGGCGATATCACATCCATAGCCACCATCCCCGAGGGAACCCGCTCTCGGGCCCACTTCATTGCCAAGGAGCCGGGTGTTGCCGCCGGACTCGAAGCGGTCGAAATCATATTCGCTTTCAGGGGTTTTCCCGCTCAATTTAAAAAGGGTCCGCTTCCGGGAACCGAATTTCAGGCGGGAACGAATCTTCTTACGGTCGAAGCTGAAACCCGGCATCTTCTGGTTTGCGAACGCATAGCCCTCAATTTCGTTCAGCGTTTATGCGGCATCGCCACCTCCGCGCGTCGATACAGCCAAGTGCTGGCGGGAAGTTCTACCCGGCTTTTGGATACCCGCAAGACTTTGCCGGGTTACCGGGCCCTCGATAAATACGCCGTAAGATTGGGCGGGGGGACCAACCATCGCACGGGTCTCTACGACCAGGTGCTGATTAAAGACAATCATATCCGGGCCTGCGGGTCGGTGCGCGAGGCCGTCGAAAGGGTGCGGGCCAGGTTCGGGGACAAATACCAGGTGGAGGCCGAAGTGACCTCGCTGGAAGAATTGGAAACCCTGCTTGATGCCCGAGTCGATATCGTGCTTTTGGACAACATGTCGGATGCGGAGATGGCACGGGCCGTGAAAAGAGTCAAGGAGGCGGCGCCTGCCATAAAGCTGGAAGCCAGCGGAGGGGTGACTTTGGACCGCCTTGCGGCCATCGCGAAAACCGGCGTGGATTTCGTTTCGGTGGGGGCATTGACCCATAGCGTCAGGGCGCTCGACATCTCCCTGCAATTCGAGGAGGGAGAATGCTGAACCTTGTGGTCGATATCGGCAATACCAATACGGTAATCGGATTCTTCCGGGACGGGAAAATCGTCTCCAATTGGCGCTTGGCCACCCGGCGCGACACCACCGAAGACGAAGTGGTGTGGTGGCTGCGAGGACTGTTACTGCCCGCCAAGGTGAAACGCTCCTTAGGCGGCCTAGCCATGGCTTCGGTGGTTCCTTCCATGGATGGCGTATGGTCCCGGGCGCTGCACAAGGCCTTCGGCCTGCATCCCCAAATGCTGGACTATTCCAATTGCCGCGGGCTGAAGCTGGAATACTCCATCCCCAGCCAAATCGGCGGAGACCGCTTGGCCAACGTCTTGGGCGCCTGGAGCCTGGGCATCGAGGCGGGAGTGGTACTGGATTTCGGCACCGCTACTACCTTCGATGTGTTCAGCGAGTACACCTATTGGGGCGGTATAATCTGCCCCGGCCTACAAAGCTCTTTACAGGGGTTGGCCAAATCCGCATCCAAGATTTCGGAAGTGGAATTAAGGTGGCCCGAGAGCGTGGTGGGCAAGACCACGGAATCGGCTTTGCGCACGGGTATTCTCCAAGGGACGGTAGGGCAGGTCGAGTATTTGCTGCAGAAGGTTTTCGCGGAAAAACCCATGAAAAAACCGGTGGTTTTGGCAACCGGCGGATTGGCCACCTTGATACAGGGCCATGCCCCGAGTATCCAACGGGTGGAACCGGATCTGACCTTGATGGGATTGAATTTTCTACTTTCGGCCGGGCGCAAGCAACGGAAAGGCAAAAAATGAAACGGATATTGGTAACGGGTGGTTCGGGATTTTTGGGATCCCACCTGTGCGAGAAGCTGCTTGCGCTGGGGCATGAAGTGGTATGCCTGGATAATTTCTTTACGGGCCCCCGCCGCAACGTGCAACATCTGCGCAGCCATCCGAATTTCGAATTGCTCCGGCACGACGTGATCAATCCCATTTTCCTGGAAGTCGACCAGATTTACAATCTCGCCTGTCCGGCTTCTCCCATCCACTACCAATACAATGCCGTGAAAACCATCAAAACCAGCGTGATGGGAGCCATCAACATGCTCGGCCTGGCCAAGCGGGTCAAGGCCAGGATTCTCCAAGCCTCCACCAGCGAAGTTTATGGCGACCCCCAGGAACACCCCCAAAAGGAAACCTACTGGGGACATGTGAATCCCATCGGCACGCGTTCCTGTTACGATGAAGGCAAACGCGTGGCGGAGACCCTCTTTTTCGATTATAAGCGCCAAAACAACGTGGACATACGCGTCATGCGCATTTTCAACACCTATGGTCCCCGCATGCATCCCGACGACGGCCGCGTGGTTTCCAATTTCATCGTGCAGGCGTTAAGGGGCGAGAACATCACCGTCTACGGCGACGGCTCGCAAACCCGTTCCTTCTGTTTCGTATCCGATCTCCTCGAGGGCATGGTGCGCCTCATGGATCATCCCGATTTCATGGGACCCGTCAATATCGGGAATCCGAACGAGTTTACCATCCGCCAGTTGGGCGAACTGGTTTTGGAAATGACGGGAAGCAAAGGGAAGATAGTCGAGAAGCCGCTTCCCAGCGACGATCCCAAGCAGCGTCGCCCGGACATTTCGTTGGCCAAGGAAAAATTGGGATGGGAACCGACCGTTCAATTGCGGGACGGTCTGGGCAAAACCATCGCATACTTCGAAAAGCTGCTTAGCGCCGGTTGATTCAATCGGGCTTGGATAACAAGGCGAACCAGGGCTTCCAAGTGGCCTTCACGCCTCTCCCTCGACCCGTTTCATCACTTACGGAAAAATCCTCGGCATATCGGCGATAAAGCTCCTTAAGGCGGGAGCGGGTCATCACCCGATGCTCCGCCGGTCGCAAGGCCGCTCCCAATCCCTGGATGAGCCGCAAAAAGTCTTCCGGTGAGGCATAGGTTTCTTCCCATGCCTCGCTGGCGAATACTTGCACAACCAGGCCGGCCGAACGCGCCGCGCCTTCGATGGCTGCAAGGTCCTGGCCCGGCCAGTTTTCGTAGCCGAATGGGGCGCTGCGGAGGATGGATTGCATTTCGGGAAAATTGTCCGGCAGCAATCCCGATACCAGATAATACCCGCGCTTTTGCAGGCGGCGCGCCACCCAATAGAAATGCTTGGACAAGTCCGGAAACCATTGCACCAGGGCATTGGCGGCAATCAGGTCGAACTGTTCAGGCACATGGCTTATCGCCTCACCTTCTCCGCCGGCGTCCAGGGTATACCAACGCAGGAATCCCTGATTTTCTCGGGCCGCAAACTCTTCCCGATTTGCAGTTATCATTGATTCGGCCACATCCGTAATGTCCATGTCCATTCCGGGAAGCTTCCGTAACAACTCGCCGGTGAGATGGCCGGTACCCGCTCCCAGCTCCAATATTTGGCCCGGCTCAGCCTTCGGTGGGAGCAGGGAAATCAGCTTTTCAGCCATGCGCTTTTGCACCTGCGAATGGAGGTTGTAGGTGCTCGCGGCGCGCGAGAAGCGTTGGTGTCTGAATTCCATGGCCTGGGTAAGTTAACTATACCCGAAGTCGGTGGCTAAGGGTGCGCCAGCAATTCCAAAATGCGATCCGGTTCTGTGAGAAAAGGGATATGACCCTCGCCGTAGAAGGCGATGCGAGCGGAAATCTCTTCGCGCTTGAAAGGGGACGGGGAGATGGGATCCGACGGTGAGGCGAGGAAAATCAGGCGCTCCGGCCTCCGCAAAAGTTTCTCCCGATCGACCCGGGTGTCGCGAAGAAAGTCGAGCCCCAGGGATAACCGGGCCGCGTCCAGGTCAGCCATCCGCCTTTGGCAAAGGGAAGCGAAGCCGTCGGCAAGGTAGGTTTCCCGGGAGGCGGCCTCCCAGAAATCGCGAAGGGTTTGTTCGGGGTCCGTGCGCAGCTTGCGTTGCATGGCACGCAAAAAAGCCGGGCTGTCGGGATGACTGCGGGTAAAATCGAAAATCGGACAAAGGGATAAGAGGGTGGCAGGGCAGCACAATTGGAAATCGGGTTGGGAGTCGAGGTATCTGTGCAGGGCCAGGCTGCCCAGTGACCAGGCGATGACAACGTCATGCGGAGTATACGCGGCCAGGGCCTTTTCCAAGACAATGGGATCACAAGCCGCTGCGATTCCATCGAGATAATTATGGATGAATTCCGGATAGAGGTCGGCGATTTCCGAAGCCATGCCGTCAAGTCGGCAGCCCCAACCTCCAATCCATAAAATCTTTCGCTTCATATTGCCGAAGAGTCCGGCGGCAGGGAGAAAAAAGCTTCCGCGATGGTTTTCAGACAGTTGTCCAATTCATTCCGGGGCATATCGCTGCGCAGGTTGAACCGGATGCGGGCGGTACCCGACGGCACCGTTGGATGGCGCACCGGCAAGGCGCGGATTCCTTGGGACAGCAGCGCCTCGGACAACGCGAGAGCCCGCTCATTGCTTCTCGTGATAATCGGCAGGATATGGCTGGGGTTGCTGAGGCTGATCCCCTCCGACAGCCCCAGCGACTGCATTGCGCGCGCGGCATGCAGGGATAATACTCGCAGTGTTTGCGCATGCCGGGGCTCCGCCTCCGCCAAACGCAAGGCTGCCAGCGCCGCACCGGCCACCGATGGGGGAAGGGCGGTGCTGAATATGAAAGGCCGGGCCGTATTGATCAAATAGTCGACAATCGGCTCGGGACCCACAACATAGGCTCCATATCCGCCATAGGCTTTTCCGAAGGTGCCCATGATAAGCATGCGATCGGGACAGCCCCGGACGAAGCCATCCAGCAGTGAAGGATAGCAGCCTGCCGAATGAGCCTCATCGAGCACCAGAAAAAAGCCGTATTTTTTTTGCAGTCCCAGCAGCTCTTCCAAGGGAGCGAAGTCTCCGTCCATGCTGAACAGGGTTTCGGTGCATACCAGACAGTTCGAGGCATCCGGGGCTTTTTGCAATAACGATTCCAGCATGTTCATATCGCCGTGACGGTAGCGGCTAAAGGGTGTTCCCGCTTGGCGCATTCCGTCGACCAGGCTCGCGTGGTTCAATTTGTCTGCCAATATACGGCTGAACAATGGACCCAGCGATTGCAGAATGCCCAGATTCGCCGCAAATCCGGAGTTGAATAGCAGCGCTTTGCCTAACGGCATCCGACGTGCGACTTCCGCTTCCAACTCCGCATGAATATCCATGGCCCCGCCCAGCAGGCGCGATCCCCCGGATCCCGTACCGTATTTCCCCAACGCTTCGCGGGCCGCTTCCTTCAATACCGGGTGGTTGGCAAAGCCGAGATAATCATTGGAGCAGATATTGAGATATCGCTTGCCGCCGATATCCACATGCAGCCCTACCGGGCTTTCCGAAGAGGCAATCACCCTCAGCAGCCCTTGCGCGCTTAGCTCTGCCAGTCGATTCCGGAAAAATTTCAAGTCGGGCAATGGGCCCACCATTTATCCAAACCCGGTTCCACAGGCGCGAGCAACTTCGACACCGCGTCGGCGGATAGACCCTGGGATTCACTGAGGGCGGAAT
>CAYNXV010000120.1:0-11549 GCA_964401245.1 uncultured Bifidobacteriales bacterium
ACGCCGTGGTGAACGATGGCGTTGTCCGTGTATCCCGACATGTAGATAACCTTCAAACCCTTTTGTTTGGCGGTCAGTTTCTTGGCGAGCTTTTTCCCGTTCATGCCACCCAGGATCACGTCGGTCAAAAGCAAATCGAGGCGGAGGGGGGGCTTGGAAACGGTTTCCAAAGCGGCTTCGGCGCTTTCGGCTACCAGGCAGTGATACCCCGCATCCGAGAGTATCCTTTCGACCAGCTTGCGAACCGCGGGTTCGTCCTCCACGATGAGAATGGTTTCGCCCGCGCTCTCCCGGGCGGGGGAGTCGGAGTCGGATCCGGGGGGAGAGGAACTCCTCTCGGATTCTTCGGAGGATACGGCGGGAAAATAAATCTTGAAAGTCGTACCTTTTCCCACTTCACTGTAAACGTGGATGTTTCCGCCGGATTGCTTGACGATGCCGAATACCGTGGAGAGACCCAGGCCGGTGCCGTGGCCGACCGCCTTGGTGGTGAAAAACGGTTCGAACAATTTTGATTTGACCGTCTCATCCATGCCGTGACCCGTATCGGTAACGGCCAGGAGCACATGCGGGCCAGGAGTGAATTCGTACCGCGTACTGACATACGATTCATCCAAGAAGGCGTTGGAAGATTCCAGGGTCAATTTACCGCCATGCGGCATGGCGTCGCGGGCATTGAGAGCCAGGTTGAGAATCACCTGTTCGACATGGCCGATATCCGCTTTGATGGATGCAAGATTCCTCGGCAAAACGGTGACCAGATGGATGTTCTCCCCGATAAGGCGCCGAAGCAGCGAATCCATCCCTTCCACCACCTGATTGAGATCCAACACCTTGGGCGACATGATCTGCTTGCGGCTGAAGGCGAGCAATTGCTGGGTAAGCGAGGCGGCCCTTCCCGCCGCCTGCTTGACTTCGTTGATGTTTTGAAAAAGCTCGCCATCGCGGGCGGGAACATGGGCCAGTGCGAGATCGCTGTACCCGTTGATGGCCGTAAGGAGATTGTTGAAATCATGGGAGATGCCGCCTGCCAAGCGGCCGATGGCTTCCATTTTCTGCACCTGCCGCAGTTGCAATTCCTTTTCGCGTAATTCGGAGATGTCCTGGAAGAAATTGATGGCCATGATGGGTTTCCCCGAATCGTCAATTACCGGACTGGCCATCACAATCGACCAGTTTTCCTGGCCGGTTTTGCGGTTCCGGTAGCGGATGATGACCGAATCGCCCGGCAGGCCCTGTAAAACCCGCCTACCCGGAAGCAGCTCCGCGGGAAAGGGAGCGCCGTTATCGTCGAGCATTTCAAAATTTTCCATCAATTTCCGGAGCGGCGTCGCCAGCAGAGCCTCCGGCGATTCAAAGCCCAATAGTTTGGCCGCGGCGGGATTGGCGAAAATCAGATGGCCGGTGGCGTCTTGCGCGGTAATGGCGTTGCCTACCCCCTTCAGGATGATTTCGAACAGGTTTTTCTGGCGTGCGAGGTCGGCTTCCATTTCCTTTTGCTCATGGATGTCGATGCAACTTCCGATGAAACCCAGAAACTCTCCCGCGGGGGAATACCGCGGCGTTCCGTTATCCAATAGCCAGCGGTATTGGCCGTCATGGCGCCGAAGCCGGTATTCCATTCTAAAGGGAGTTCTGGCTGTAAAGGAGGTCGAATAAGTATCCAGGCAACGTTTCAAATCGTCCGGATGGACTCCATCGGCCCAACTGTCGCCCATTTCCTGTTCCAGAGTACGGCCGGTAAAGTCGAGCCAGGGCTTATTGAAGTAATGGCACTTGGCGTCCAATCCGGACATCCAAATCAAGACGGGAGCCGAATCGGCCAGGGTTCGGAAACGTTGTTCGCTTTCAAAGAGGGAATCCCGCGAAACCCGCAAATCATCCATGGCCTGACTTTGGGTCAAATCGCGGGTTACTTTGGCGTATCCGAGAAACTCGCCGTTGGGGGCGTCGAGACGGGTGATTATCCCGTCCACCCAGAAGCGTGACCCATCCTTGCGGATTCTCCATCCCTCGCTTCGGACTTTTCCTTGGGATTTGGCTTTTTCCAGCAGCGAATGGGGAAGTCCCGCGTGAACGTCGTCGGGATCGAAGAACCGGCTGAAATCCGCCCCCATGATTTCATCGGCGGAATATCCCTTCATCCTTTCCGCGCCTTTATTCCAGGTGGACACGCGGCCATTCCTATCCAGCAAATAGATGGCATAATCCTGCACCGCCTCCACCAGCAGGCGGAAGGCTTCGGGGTCATGACTCAATTCCCTAAAGGGCTCTTTGGGGCTGGCGGGTTCCATTGTCGCTGAGGCAAAATGCAATGACTTTGCCCCAGCGACAATATACCACTTCTTATCGGGCTACAGAAACCGTTCGAATTCGCTTTTCATCTGGCCCAATGGCAGGGCTCCACTCACTCTATGCGCCTCCTTGCCATCTTTGAAAAGGATAAGAGTGGGAAGGCTGTTGATGCGATATTGTTGGGAAAGGGAGGGTTTTTCCTCGGTATTTACTTTGATGACGGTCAGCCGTCCCTTCCAATCCTGGGCCAATTGCTTTACCACCGGCGAAACCATGTGGCAGGGTTGGCACCAATCCGCCCAGAAATCCACGAGAATGGGTTTGTCGTGGCTGGATATCAATTCACTGAAGTCGGAAGGCATCGTCTCATTCATCTTTCCATCTCCCGGTGTTTTCCATTTTTAATATAAATCTTCCGCGCCGGGCCGCCTCTGACAAACCTTCGGCTTTCCACTGCGGAAAACGGGGCTGGGAGCAGGAATGATGCCTTGGCGGCATGGCAGTCCCCGATTACCTTTGAGGCAATTTAAGGCCAGGTCGGCGTTGTTTGAGCTGAAATCCCACCCCCTTTATTTCGTCACCGACGAACGTCTCACCGGAGGCCGGAGCAATCTCCAATTGATTGCCGAGGCCCTCGATGCGGGCATAACCCTAATCCAATATCGCGACAAAAGCGCCGACCCGGAATCCTTTGAAGCGGATGCCGGCCAAGCCCTGGCCTTGTGCCGGAAGCAAGGCGCGCTCCTTATCGTGGACGACAGGGTGGAAATCGCCCGGCGTATCGGGGCCGACGGCGTGCATCTGGGTCAGGAAGATATGCCGCCTGCGCAAGCCCGGGAATTGCTGGGGCCGGATACCCTAATCGGCTTATCGACCCATAACCGCGAAGAGGTGCTGGCGGCCGCTTCCGAGCCAGTCGACTATATCAATATCGGTCCCATGTTTCCTACCCGCACCAAGGAACATGCACGTTACCCGGCGCTCGGCCCCGACCAGGTTTTCCAGCTGGCGGAGCTGACCCGATTTCCGTTCACCACCATGGGAGGCATCAAAACGGAGCATCTAAGGGGACTGTTCGCGCGCGGCGCCCAAACCGTGGCCATGGTCACCGAAATCAGTCTGGCCGTGGATGTGAAAACCGTGGTACGCGACCTTTTGGCCGAGATATCGGCGGGAAAAGCGGATGCCCGGGTAAAACCCTAGGCCGGAATCCATCATGGAAGACGCCCGCGAAAACCAGGAGATGCTCGGCCGCTTGGTCCGGCCCGAAATCGAGGAGATGATCCAGAGCCGTGATTACCGCAATCTGCGGCGGTCGGTGGCGGATTGGACGCCCACCGAATTGGCGGAATTGATGCGCTCCCTGCCTTCCGGCGAAGACGTCATCCTGTTCCGGCTGCTGCCTCGCGCATCGGCCACGCGGGTTTTCGAATTTCTCGATTCGGATCAGCAGCAGGATTTGCTGGAATCCATCGCCAAGAACAAGACCAGGTTGGCGGATCTGCTCAACGAAATGTCTCCGGACGATCGCACCGCTTTGCTGGAAGAATTGCCCGCTCCGGTAACCCAAAGGTTACTGGGGCTTCTCTCACCCAGCGAAAGACGCGTAGCCGACGCTTTGCTGGGCTATCCCGAATACAGTATCGGCCGCCTGATGACGCCCGATTACGTGGCCGTTCTGCCCGAATGGACCCTGCATCAGGCTCTCGACCATATCCGGCGTTACGGCAGTGACAGCGAAACCTTGAACGTGATTTACGTGGTGGACCGGGAATTCCACCTCATCGACGATTTGCGCATGCGGGAAGTGATCCTTACCGACCCGGATTCCAAAATCGAGGATTTGATCGACAGGCGCTTCATCTCCCTGCAGGCGACCGATCCCCAGGAAGAGGCCATCCGCGTTTTCAAGAACAGCGACAGGACGGCCCTGCCCGTGACCGACTCGCAGGGGGCGCTGCTGGGAATCGTGACCATCGACGACGTGCTCGACGTGGCCGAAGAGGAGGCCACCGAGGATATCCAGATGATTGGCGGCTCCGAAGCCTTGGACGACCCCTATCTCAGCACGCCGGTGGGCACGCTCATGCAGAAAAGGGTGAGGTGGTTGATAGTGCTCTTTCTGGGCCAGATGCTTACCACTACCGCTATGGCCCATTATGCGGATTATATCGCCCAGGCCGTGGTTCTGGCCCTGTTCCTGCCTCTCATCATTTCCAGCGGAGGCAACAGCGGGTCGCAGACGGCGGCGCTTATCGTACGCGCCATGGCGGTGGGAGAAGTGCGCCTGCGCGATTGGTGGCGGGTTTTCCAGCGCGAAATCGTGTCGGGACTGTGCCTGGGCGCGATTCTGGGGGCCATCGGCCTGTTGCGGGTTTATCTATGGGAGCATATGTTCGGCAGCTACGGGGAGCATTGGTTCCGTATCGGCTTGACCGTAGGTTCGGCCCTGGTGGGCGTAGTGATGCTGGGAACCGTATTCGGAGCCATGCTGCCGTTCATCATGCGCCGCCTGGGAGCCGACCCCGCCACCTCGTCCACGCCTTTTGTGGCCACTTTGGTGGATGTGGCCGGCGTTTTTCTTTATTTCAGTGTGGCCGCCTGGCTGCTGACGGGAACGCTGTTATAATATTATGGTTGATTCCGCCGTTAGGAAAAGGAAAGCCATATGCGAAAATCGAAGCTTCTGAACCTGCTCTACCTGCTGTTGCCGGGGCTGACCATTGTCCTTTTCGGTTGCTCCCAGGAATGGGTAAAAGGCAAGGAATCCCCGCATCCCAATACTGTTTCCGATGAGGCACGGTTGTTGACCGGCATCGAATCCTTCGAGATTCATCATCAGGCCGAATGCGGAATGGGAGATTCGATAACCCATACCCTCGACAGTTCCGACGACCGCTTCGCATCCGTGAGGGAATCGTACCTTTCGTTGCAATTGAAGGAGCTGGCCGCGAAAAACCGGAACCTGGCGGATAACGGCCAACAATGCGTCACCACCATGGATTGCAAAACCCATAAGGTCCTGGTCGTCAATGCGGATTCGACAGGAAAATTCCCGGCCACCGCGCGATGCGTGGAATTCGACCCCGACTATCTGGAAGCGCTGGAAAGGCTATTCCACGAAGTCGAAAAACCGGAATGATGCCGATTTCCGCAGACGGAAAGCCGTGGCGAATCAGGAGGCCTTGCGGGTTTCGGCGCGCCGGATTTTGCGGATGGTATTGGTCACCGCCTTCTTCGCTTCTTGCTGGTCCTGTTGCAGGCGCGCCTGGGTGGCGGCCAGCGCGGCGGCCTTTCTACGGGCCTGCAGACGATTGAAAATCACGAAATTCGCGAAGGGAATCAGCAGGGTAACGCCTAGGATACCTAGCCACACCGGCATCCGTCCCTGTTCCCCAATGCCGGCCGCCAGCGCCCCCAAATCCGGCCTTACGGCCAAAAACAGGCTTATGCCCGCGGCCACGGTCCCCATGGCCAGGCTGCTCGCATGCGACAGGTCCCTTCGGGGCGCGGGCTCGGAATCCCTAGGGTGGCGGCTTTTATGCTCGAGCGATTCCCTGGCGCGCAAATTGGTCACCAACTCGCAGAAGTTCTTCTTCTGCTGATAGGACAAAAAAGCGTTGTCCATGATTTCCTTGATGATGTTGTTGCAGATGGCGTCCACGCTGAGCATGTCGGTGCGGCGCACACCGTGCTTTTCGGCGGTGGAGCGCAGCAGCGATTCAATGACGGCGTAGGGAGGGAAAATCTTCTCGGCTATGGAAGGCCGGATGGTTCCCATGATTTCCTGGTTGGCCGCGTTGAGCCGGGTCAGATATTCCTTCTTCGCCTTGCGGCCTATCAGCCAGTTGGTTATTCCGGTAACGATTGCACCGCTAATCACGCCGCCCATGATGCCGATGGTCCAGGAATTATTGAGCCAAGCCAGGATGGCCGCGTAAAAAGGGGTGTCGGTGCCTTGCAAAGGGGCCTCCGTAGCCGGGAATGAAAGTCTAAATTTAACCCCGATTGGGATTTCCTGGGGGTCGTGCGGAGAGGTTCGTTCCCCATGGGCCGTAATTCGGCGAAATTAGCCACAATCGGCTGCAAAGACCTACTTTCACACGGTAGCCAGGAAAGGATGGAGATGGCGAAAAAGGTTTTATTCATCGGAGGTACCGGGGTCATCAGCGCGGCCTGTTCCCGCGAAGCGTTGGCCCGCGGAATCGAGCTGTATCATCTCAACCGCGGCACCTCCGCCTTGTCCATTTCCGGGGTTCGGCAAATCATCGGCGATATCCGCGAACCCGTTTCGGTGCACGAAAAACTGGGCGACCTACGTTTCGACGCGGTGGTGGATTGGATAGCCTTCACGCCCGATCATATCCGCGCCGACTTCGATCTTTTCCGAGAACGCACCCGGCAATACGTATTCATCAGCACGGCTTCGGCCTATGCCAAACCGGTGACCCGCCTTCCCATCACCGAGGATATGCCGATAGGCCATCGCTTCTGGCAATATTCGAACGACAAGGCGGATTGCGAAAAGGAATTGTTGCGTCTCAGGGAAGAATCGGGTTTTCCCGCCACTATCGTGCGCCCTTCGCATACCTATGGCCCCGGAATGATTCCCATCACCGGGGGCTATACCGTCATCGACCGCATGCGCCGGGGAAAGAAGGTGGTGGTGCCGGGAGACGGTACGTCGGTATGGGTGCTGACCCACAATACCGATTTCGCGCGGGGTTTCACGGGGCTGCTCGGCAATGAAGCGGCCATCGGCGAGGCTTTTCACATCACCTCGGACGAATTGCTCAATTGGAATCACATTTACCAAGTGATGGGACGGGCGGCGGGCGCCGAGCCGGCCATCGTGCATATGCCCTCGGAAATGATAGCGGCCTTCGACGAAAAACTGGGAGCGGGATACCTGGGCGACAAGGCGCATAGCGTCGTTTTCGACAACTCCAAAATCAAACGCCTGGTGCCCGATTTCCGCTGCCTCGTCCCTTTCGAAGAGGGCGCGAAGGACACTCTGGCCTGGTTCGATGCCTCTCCGGAAAGAAGGGCGGTAGACGAGCGGCTGGATGGGGTGATGGATAGGATGGTTGCTGCCTGGGAAAGCTGGATGGCCGGAATCAAAGGCGGGTGACCGTCGAAGTAAAGAGCCGGGACTCCATTCGTAGTGGGGGCGCTTGCGTCACTTGCATCGACGGGCGGTTGGTATTGTAGGAGGGTGGTATAAGAGGGGAACCCGATATTTCCCGGCAATCCCACGCTCCAAGGGATCCTGGACCCGTACTTTTGCACTTCGCAATTTCAGATTAACACTATCCGTTCATCTGTTAATCCGTTCACTTGATTCCCCCCCCCCCACCTGCAACCACACCCACCCCGACCGCTTTGCATCCGCCAGTGTTTAGTTACCTTGAACACTTTATCCGGACCGGATTTTCTCATGCTTTCAGTGCTCGACTGCAATAATTTCTGGAGCCCCTCGGGCGGAGGGGTCAGGCGTTATCATTTGCAGAAGCTGGACTACTTTCGGGGGCGTCCGGATGTCCATTATGTTTTTCTCATGCCCGACGACCATCGTCGCAGCGAAGTCCTCGATGAGCACACGCATATCGAGCATGTACCCGCTTTCAAGGTGCCTGGAAACTGGGAGTACCGGTTCGTATTGAGTTCAAAGGTCCTTCGTGAGGTGATCGAAAAACATCGGCCCGACGTCATCGAAGTGGGTTCGCCCTATATCATGCCCTTCATGGTGCGCCGCGCATTGAAAGGACTTTCCTTCCGGCCCAAGGTGGTGGGATTCTGGCATGCCGACTTTCCCGTCACCTATGTGGCGCGGTTTTTCGCGCGCTTCGGAAAGCTCCCCTCCCGTCTGTTCGAGTCGCTGGCCTGGTGGTATGCCCGCCGCCATTACAATCGTATGCAAGGGATTTTCGTTCCGAGCCGCTTTATCATGGAGCGCATGCGGGCGCGGGAAATGCGCAACTTGTTGTTCGTTCCCCTGGGCGTGGATGCGGAAGGCTTCGGGCCCTCGCGGAAGAATCTGGAGCGGGTGGAGGAGATGAAGGCCGGGATGCCCGAGCGTCTGACCATATTCTTTGGTCATCGCTTCATGGAGGAGAAGGGCCTGCGCACTTTTCTTAAGGCCTACCCGGAGATTTGCCGCCGCCTCGGACATGCACCCGCGGTGGTGTTCGCCGGCACGGGTCCCGATTTGCCCTTGGTGGAACAGGCCATTCGCGAACATGAACACATGCGCTATATCGGTTTCGTAAAAACTCCGGAGGAAATGGCTTCGTGGTACGCCTCCTGTGAAATGGGGCTGGCTTTGAGCGGATGGGAAACCTTCGGGCTTTCCATCCTGGAGGCCATGGCCTCGGGACAGGTCCTGGTGGGGGCCAATCAGGGGGCGGCCCGCGAACATATCGAAAAATCGGGCGCGGGCCTGTGCATTCCCGTAGCCGATGCGGAGGCTTTGGCCGAGGCCGTGGTAAGACTTTACCGCAGTCCCGACAAACAGGAAAAATCCCGCCGCGCCATGGAATATGCCGCGAGTCTTTCCTGGGACGCCTGTTTCGGGCGTGAGGTGGAACTTTATCGGAACATAACGGGAAAACACGAACCGGCATGAGCATTCCCAATCGCCTTATCTTCATCTGGTTCGGAAAGAACTTTCCCTATGCCTGTAAATTGGCGCTGCAATCCGCCCGCAAGCAATGCCGTCCCGATGAAATCCTTTTGATTACCGACCACCAGGAGTATTCTTCCGATGCGCCGGAATTCGATCTTGGCGAAATCGCCGAGTGGCCCGAGCTCAAGTTGGAAAAAACGGGAGATCATTGGTTTGAAGATTTGCCGGAGGGAGGAAACCGGGCTCGCGAGTTGTATGCGCAGAAAACATCGCCCGCCACCAAGGCAAATCTGTTGCGGCTGGCCGCTCTTTACAAGCTGGGTGGAATATACCTCGACTGTGATACGATTACGGTTCGCGACCTAGACTCGCTCCGGGAGCATCGCGGATTTGCGGGCTGCGAAACCGTCGTGTTTCCGGCGGAATTCCGGATGTGGAAAAATCCCGGCAAATGGCCCGCCGCGGGATTACGGCTGGGTGTGCGCGAATTGTTGGCGCGCATTCCTTCGGGTTGGCGCGCCTTCCAGGCATTGGAACGGTTTTATTTTCAGGCGGCGAACAATGCCGTCCTGGGCGCCGAAGCGGAGCATCCCTTTTTGGCGGAATGCTTTGCTGCATTGGAAACGATACCGGAGGCGGACAGGCTGCGGCGATTTCGCCTCGGCACCCATTTGCTGCAGGAAATGACCAGCAACCGTTCCCGCGGGGATTTTGCCTTGTTGTCCAGCGGTCATTTCTTTCCGTTGGGACCGGAAATCTCCAACCATTGGTTTTTCAAGAACACGGCGCGGCATGTTTCCGAATTGTTGCGGCCCGAAACCTCGGTAGTGCATTGGTACAACTCGGTGGAGCACCGATTCCTCAAGCAGGAGATTACGCCTACTTGGATTGCGGAAAACGCCGACACTGCGTTTTCGGAATTAGTGCGGCGTTATTGCTGAACGAAACATTCGCGCAGCTTAAAGGTCGCGGTCAATTTTAAGAAAGACGCTCCATTCGAGATTCCTGGCGTCGGTCAAAGGCCATTTGAATCCGGGAGACAGGCTGGTGCCGGCAACATCGATGGATATGCCCGAGAATCCGAAAAGCCGGGGTTCCTCACCGTCGTTCCCATCACCGTGGCTATGACCATGACCGTCGTCATCAGCCACCGGTATTTGGCCGTCTAATCCAATTTGGTCGAGAAGGGTTTAAAATCCGGAGAAAGTAATAAAACATTGGGGTGGAATTTCACTGGCCTTGCTAATTTGGATCCATGCTTCCCCTCAGATTCTGCTATCGCAAATCGCTTCTATGTGCGCCGTTTTTCGCAAACCTTCTTTTCGGCCAGATAGCCTCCCCGATTCATCATCAATGGTCCGCCATGGATTCCGATTTCTCCGCCACAATTTACGGTCGGGGCGAACTGCCTCCGGATTCCGCCGCGGTGTTGCTGGAACGCGAGTCCCGCCGCCTAAATTCCGTCTTCAGCGATTACGACTCCGCTTCCGAACTTTCCGCCGTGCGGGGGAAAGCCGGTGATACCCTGCGGATTTCGGAGGAGCTTTATCTCGTCCTCGATGCCGCCTTGAAAATGCAGACGGAAAGCGGGGGCGCTTTCGATATCGGACTGCATGCCCTTAAAAAATCCTACGGCTTGGGAAGCGGGGAAACGCCCAAGGTACCCAGCGAAAGTGAAATCCGCTCCTCCCTGCCCGCGCGGATCCAGGTGAAGAAATCGATTTCCTCGGGCGACAACCTTCCCCTCCATATGGCAGGTAACAACCGGGTGTTGTTGCGGCGTGACAGTCTGCTACTCGATGTAGGCGGAATCGCCAAGGGCTACACCGTCGATCGAATGCATCGAATGCTCGATTCGCTCGGCCTTAAAGTCCATCTTCTCAAAGCGGGCGGCGATATGCGCGCCGGCGGCGCCAAGCCCGGAGGTTGGAGACTGGGAATCCGTCATCCCGCCCATGCCGATTCCATTTGCGCCCTGGTCGAGTCGCCGGCCGACATGGCGGTTTCCACTTCCGGAAATTACGAACGGTATTTCAAAAAAAACGGAAAGCGCTACCATCACCTTTTCGATCCCGCCACGGGAAAACCCGTATATGGAACCGTTTCCGTAACCGCGGTAACCGGCGAGGGAATGCTTTCGGATGCCCTGTCGACGGCGCTTTTCGTGATGGGTCCGGAAAAAGGCCGTGCGCTCGCTATGTCCAAAGGCGCGGCGGTGCTTTGGGTATTGGAAAGAAACGGGAAGCTATGCGGCTCCCTACTGGAAAATCCAGCCTTCAAGCTTCGGCTATGGCGCCTCCCGACTTGCCGATAAGCTCCGGGGGAGACGCTTTTCAGCTCTTTCCAACAGTGGATTTTGACGCGCATTCGAGTGATTTTCCCGCATTGCCATCCCCCTTTCAAGTTCCTATTTTACCTGCACAAATTTACAGCTATTCAACCCCAGCAAAAAGACCCCAAATCCATGGCTGACAACATGATACGCGTCCGGGGGGCCAAGGCCCACAATCTTAAGAACGTGAATGTCGACATCCCCAAGAACAAGCTGGTGGTCATCACCGGACTTTCGGGATCGGGCAAATCCTCCCTGGCATTCGACACCATCTACGCCGAGGGACAGCGCCGCTAC
>CAYNXV010000121.1:0-11333 GCA_964401245.1 uncultured Bifidobacteriales bacterium
GCAAGTTATGGTAAATCATCGGTTTGGAGTTAAGCATGCCGTCTGAAAATTTTCCCGTCGGCTGGTTCGACGTTACGGGATTTTTATCCTTTTCCTGCCTGGAAACGATGGGGACATATCCGGTTTCCATTCCGGCTGGAGGTTTCACGAATAGGCCCTTATCCAAACCTACCAGGTCGCCTTCCGATGGATTGGGCAGATAAGTATCGGTGTTACGCCAATGCTTGTGAATGAGTTCGATCCGCTTTTGAAGATTAAGCCTCATTTGCTCAGGCAGTTTTGCGTGGATTATTGCGGGTTGATCGATAAATCGATACCAGTAATAGGTAAGCCGGCTGCCATCGCCCAACTGAGCGGTGAACGGTCCGGCGGAAGGCCCCGGGCTTTTCCAAGCGCTCTTGGGATCCTGCAAGTGGCAGTCAGGTTCGAGCGGAGTCAAATAAGGAACATTGTCGGGCCTTGCCGATATCGGCGGCTTTTTGGATAAAAGACCGGAAGAAGCGGGTACGTCAGACTTAGATACGGCCTGCCATTGATTATTGTTATCGAGTCTATAGAAATCAGGCATGACGAAGCTGCCGTTTACTCGGGCAACTATGGTGGTGTCCCATTCAAAGCCGGCCTCGGTTCGATCGGTAGACATGAATTTTTTGGCAAAAGGAGCAGTATTTATGCCGGCTTTTTTAGCATTAGCCGCATTCTGGTTTCGGGTCTCAATATGCTCATCCATTTTTGCACTGACGGAAAAAACTATGTCTCTGACTCCAGCAGCTTGAAAATTAGTTGTTGCGACTTGTCCACCCTTAAACCAGGCATCGACCTCGTTCCATTTGGCATTTCTAGCATACACTTTTACCTCTCTGATAACCTCGGAGCGATTCCTGGAAGTTGCTGGGAATATCAGCGGTGAAATTCTGGCATAAGTCTGGCCTGAGCTGTCGGTTCCGATTAGAGCGGGAGTATCCGCATGCTCGATGGCGAAAGCCAGATTTTTGTCAGAAGGCCTGGTGTCCAGGAATAGTCCTTCCAAAGCGGGTTCATTGAGTACCGTCTCCGTCCAGAAGGTGGGAACGATAAATGTCGCGGGACCTTTGAAATTGGAAGCATTCAGAAACAAAGTCCAACTCTGATTACCCGTAGAAAAATCGACACCATGGGTTTCCGGCAGTGCATCGGTCAAGGGCAAGGGATGGTATCCATATCCGAGGTATTTTCCGTTCGCCCCTTGTTCCATATTCAACCCATCAGGCGGCCAAAGCAGATTGGGAGATAGTTGGGCAGCCCCGTACTTCCCGCCAGGCACGCTCCAATCCCGTTGGCCATCGGGTCTCATTTTACTGCTGCCCGCCCCTGGCCCATTAGCCCATTGCCGGAAATTAAATGCCACCCCACCCATAATGAACTTGGGGGTCTCGGTCGCAAAGCGAGTGTCTTTCCACCAACCCAAGCCTCCTTCAATGGTGTTGTAGAATTGGGCGGGTTCATTCCCGGTTTTTTGGGGAGCCAACCAAGTACTGGGCAAACCCAATTGAAATTGGTTGGGCCCGGGATATTCTTGCACGATCGGCCAGACTTTGGAGTTGAAGGAATAACCCGCGCCAAAGCTGTTATCGTCGATCCATTGTCTTTCAAAATAATTGAAGCCATGAAAACGAGCCTGTTCCTGAGACATCAAATGGCTACAGGAGATACCCACGATAAGGATTGCAGCTTTTTCGGTAATATTTTTCATTTAGATATAATAACGCCAAAGGTTCTTGCTACAGTTCGTTATTTTACCTTGGGGTCGGTTTTTTGGAGGTTATAGACCCATTTCCCGGATGAAAGGTAACGATTCCCGTTCCGGTATTCTTTTGAGGATTATAATAAGGGAATTACCAATGCTCCCGGGACAAGGCGGTCATCCGGGTGGCCACCAGGAGTCAGTAGCGGTACTCGATCCCCGCTCCGAAGGTACGGTGCACCTGGTGGGGGTAGGTGCTCCACACGAAGGGATAGTAGTTCTCCACGAAGGGCTCCCGGGCCAGGAGGTTACGGCCCCAGACCATTGCGGTTATCCGGTCATAGTAGAAGGACCTCCGCAGGGAGCCCTCGAGTTGGAAGATTGGATTGGATTCGGCCGGGACCACGCCATTGAGGAAGTCCGTGGTCTGGGTGCGGTAGTTGAACGGGGCACCCCGATGGAATTCTGAGGCGACAGTCCCATGGAGAGTGAGCTCCAAATAATAGGGCAGGTCGATATAGGCCTTCACGCGGCCGATATGCCTGGGCGTAGCGATGTTGTCCTCGTAATCTGAGACATCGTGAGTGCGGCCTAAGGGGTCTCCGGGAATCTTGAGTCCGCGGAGGGCGTACTTTACGAAGAGCGCATAGGACAGCTCCAGGTGCAGGAATTCGCGTGGGTATACCCGCGCCACCGCCTCGCCGCCGAAACTCTCGTAATCCGTAATGTTCGAGTTGAACAAGGGAAAGATGCTGTCTCCGGGGACCGAGGTGGACGGGACCACGAGGGCCCGTTTCTCGTCGATCTGGGTGATGTCCACCTGGTCCTGGGCCCAGCTGTAAAAGCCACTCACGTCCCACTGGAGGAGCGATCCCAGGATTCCCCGGTTCCCGGCCTCCAAGGTATAGAACTCGCCCGGTTTGACCACGCTGCCGGGGATAACCGCGGCCCATTTTCCCGCTGCGGGGGGCGCAGGCAGGCCATTGGCCTCGAAGAACCAGGCCGAGGGTATCTGCTGGCTGCGGAACTCCATGCCGGTCTGGGAATAGCTGGGCGTGGTGACGCTGCGTGAGGCCGCCGCCCAGAATGTGAGGTCCTGCCCGGCCTGGTAGGCCAGGCGGAGGCTCGGCGAAATTTCGGGCTCGGGTCCGATGAGGGTCCAGAACTCGGCCTTGGCGCCCGCGGTGAGCCGCCACCGCTCGCCCAAGGTCATCTCGTCCTGGATGAAGGCGCCCAGGAGCCAGGCGGTCTCCCCGGTGTGGGTGAAGATGGGGCTTGGATTGCCGTCGAGGCCCAGGTTGCGGTATTCCACTCGGCGCAGGTTGGCGCCCATATTGAGGCGGTGGCTGCGGAACAGGGTCAGATTGTCTTGGATCTCAAGGTCGGTGATGTCGAAGTTGTTGTATATCCCCGATCCCGCCAACCACCGGAATTCGTGGTGCCAGTGGTAGGCCTGCACGAAGAGGGAATGAGCCTCCCCCAGTTCCAAGTCGAGCCGCGACCGGGCGATGATCTGGTCGCGGCGATCCTCGTCGGGCTTCTGCTGCGGCGCCGGATGCCGGTAGGCGGCCGGGTTGGCCGGGGCGGAGTCGGGCCAGGGCGTATGAACGATGAGGTATTTTCCGCTGCGAACGTCGCTCCACGAAATCCCTCCCGACCACCGCCAGGGCGCGACGGGCTGGAAATCCCATTTGCCACCCACGGAGATAGCCTCTTGATTGTCGTCGGGGGCGGGATGGAACTGGTTGGCGACCCGAAGGCGGCCTCCTCCCTTCAAGGGGCCCCACAGGGAATCACCGGAGAACAGGGGATTGCGGTCGTACCCCCGGTGGTGCTTGAGCTTTCCCCAAGCGGTGATGAAGAAGCGCTCCCACGGCTCGAACCCGTAACGGAGGTAGGGGGCCAGGTACTCCTGGCTCCCTACCTCCAGGCTGGCGTGGGGGCCGTACGACGCCTGGCCGTCCTTTGTGAAGATGCTGATGATGCCCGAGGCAGCGTTGGCGCCGTAGATGGTGCCGCCCGGGCCCTTGATCACCTCGATGCGCTCGATGTCGGCCAAGGGGAGGTCGAGCACGTCGAAGATCATGCCTCCGCTCAGCGGGTTGTTGATAGGCACGCCGTCGAGGATCCACAGCAGGGTCTGGCGGAAGGGGTGGACCGCCTCCCGCACCGCCTGGGAGGTGATGGTATAAGAGTCATCGACGAACCAGGCTCCCGGGGCCATTTTGAGCACGTCCTGGATGCGGGTGGCGCCGGAGCGGCGGATGTCCTCCTCGGTGATGACGTAGATGGAGGTGGCCACCCCCATGAGCCTCTCGCTGCGCTTGGACACCGAGGTTACGTCGATATCCATGAGCCTCTTCAAGGAGAGCTGCTCCAGGTCGACCTCCTGGGCCATAACCGCCGAGGCGGATAGGCAGACAGCCAGCCCAAAGGCTTTTCGCCAGGACCGCGGACTCACTCCTTCAACCAGATTCTGCATCGCTCCCAAATCCCAAATGTTTCCCTATCATAGGGCTGGTCACGGTACATTGCAAGTTCGGTCGGCCGGAGGGGTCTGAGTTGCGGTAGTTCGTAGAGCATGTCTGTTTCCGCGGGTGACTTGCGCACCGGGAGAGGAGGTTTCGTGGCTGGAGCTGGTGACGAATTCTGCGGCGGGACGAAGGTCGGCCCCGCAATGGCTGCAATTACCGGGATCACGACTGAATTTCTGACAGGCAGGGCACTTCTTCATCTTGCGATTATTCCCTACGGTTCGCAAGAGTTGTACTTCAGGTCCTGGCTTGAGTAAAGAATAAATAGTTGTGTGGAAAGGTGTTTCGGGGAGAAGTAGCCCCGACAGAAGTCGGGACTTTTTTTGTTTTCGGGCTTATACTATTCCGTGTAAGCTATTTTTGGAATATCACCTGTCTCCAACTCTTGGCCCCATCGTTTAATACCTGCCGACCCAGCACGTTATAACCCTGCGGATTAACGGACTCCGGCCGCAGAAAGTATCTTTTGGTCCCGGAACCCATTGGAAGGACCGATGATATGATAGGACGCTTCGCTCTTACCATGAGAGGGTCGCTGTTGGCGGCCATGGTTATTCTCGGTGGATGCCTCGCCAAGGAAAAAAAGGATGAATTCAAGGCGGAACCCGAAAAGGCCGCCCCGGTCGAGCCTTCCGTGGAAGAGGTTTTCGCGGCGACCCTTGCAGGCCAAGGGGATATCGTGAGCCGGGCTTTGCAAAATGGATTCGATGTCAATCGGCAGAATGCGGAAGGTCGCACTCTCCTGATGATGGCGGCCTTCAACGGCCATACCATGGTCGCGCGTATGCTGCTGCAGGCAGGCGCCAAGGTCGATATGCAGGATAAAAACGACGGCTCCACCGCCCTCATGTTCGCGGCCAGCGGGCCGTCCCTGGAAACGGTGAAGCTGCTCCTGGAAAACGGAGCGGACATCAACAAGGTGGATCATCGCGAGCACTTCACGGCCCTGATGTGGGCGGCGGCCGAAGGACAAGCGAATAATGTGGAATACCTGCTCGCCAAGGGAGCCGATTACCAGCTGAAGGATATCGATGGCGATGATGCGGCAACCTTCGCCGCCAAGGCCAATCACGTCCAGGTAGTGGAAATCCTGAAAGCCTGGAAGGCGAAACAATCGCGATAAGGTCAATTGATTACCGCCAGGCAGGTCCCGGCGCGTTACCTAATTTTCCCCTGATTTTTTATCAACCAGGGTAAAAAGATAGATGCCGCCAGGCATTCTTATCCCATTTTGGTAGGCAACTTTCCGTCCCCGTATATCTGAAATTCGCAGAATGGAGGAGCTATTATCTGTCGAAAGGGAGAAGCGAGTGGCATTTCCCTGTCCCTCCAAATGAATATGTTGAGGGTTTTCTAAAGCTTTAATGCCGACCACCTGGGGAATGGAAAACCAACCCGGGTCCGGGTGAGATTGGTATCCAGCCGTAAATTGGGGCCAGTCATAATTATCCGTGTAAAACTGTTCCGCTGGAAAGCCCTCTTTATTGTAGAGGTTGGCCAGGGTAAATGACCGGAAGGCATAGCGGACATGGTTGGGACTGGAGACTTTGGGACTCGAAACCACAACGGTAGTACCTTCGATTACGGCAAAGGCATCGTGATAAATTTTATCCGCTCCCGCTATTTCGAATCCATGCAGGGTATCGGCTGTGGTAGTGAAGTAATTAAAGGGTGGACCCTGCTGGTTGTCTTTCATGGAAACCGCTCTGGTTTCAAGTCCGGCGCCGGTGTTGGTAAAATGAACCCGTATTTTATTGCCTTCTTTGGTATACCCGCCGATGACGGGACCCGAACCGACAATGTCTTCTCCGTACACCAGTTCCCTCGCTTTCATGGCAAAGCGATAGCCCACAGTAGGCTTGTCTTGCGGGTGTATGTCTTCGTATTCGCCGACATCGTGAAGGGTGATCATTCCGGTATTGGGCTGAGTAAGGCCGCGGGTCTGCGCCATTTTATTGTAGGCCCAGGCAAGACCTCCCGAAAGGTCCAAATTTACAGGCATGAAACTGGCAAGTTGCGCAAAAATAAAGGGAAAGTCTCCCTGATTAAAAGCCGCCCGCCAGGCTTCTATCATCCTCGGAAAAAGATAGCCGTGTTCCCTGGGTCGATCAGTGTTGGATTCGCCCTGATACCAAAGCACCCCCTTGATGGAGAAAGGCGTAATGGGATGGATAACGGCGTTATAAAGCCAGGAGTGAGTTTTGGTAATGTCGTCCGGGATGACGTTATCCAGATAATACTTGAGCTCAGGATGAGCCTGCAGGGTCGCAAGGGGTGTCCAGCACTCCGCCCGGGTGGCGCCGCGGTAAGCGCCCACTAGACCAATAGGAATACCCAACTTGGCCTGCAGTTCGAGAGCGAAATAAATGCCAGGCGCGGACACATTTTCCACCATGCTTGCGGTGGCTCCTCCGGCTCCGTAAGTGGCAGGTTCCCACTTGGTGGCTCCATATCCGAATTTGATTTCGTCGGAAGGGCCGTCGGGCTCGGGAGGATTGAACTCCATTACGATCATCCGTATCAGGGGGTTATTGATAGTGTCTGGGCTGAGATCGGTGTATTGCTTGATACCCCGGTGCATATTGGATTGGCCGCCCAATACCCAGACATCGCCCACAAGAATTTCATTTAAGGTAATGGTATTTGTTCCTTGGATTGTCATGTCTTGACCAGTTTTATTGAAAGGCATGGGATCAAGGTAAACCGACCATTTTCCACCCGTAACGGTTGTTTTCTTACTCTGTCCGCCCAGGGTTACGGTAAGCGATTCTCCATTGGTTCCTATTCCGTAAACATGCACGGGTTTATCGCGTTGGAGTACCATATGAGAGGTAAAGAGTTTGTTGATGGATACGTTGGCGACCAAGGCCGCATGCGATATGAATAATGCACAAAATACTTTGGATATCATTTTGCTCCTTCTCTAATTCGGCGTCCGATGAAAGCAACCGGTCGGTTCGGTCAAAGGTGACCGAGAATCTTCCATGTCATAGCCGGTCACTATGAACCCTATCGCAATCGTCTTTTATTGCCACTTGAGGGACAACTTGCGTTCGTGTACAGCACAGTCCTTCAAATAAAGATTGATGAGGTTTTGATAGGTAATCCCAGTCTTCTGTGACAAGCCCTTGAAATAGGAGATGGCGTCTTCGTCGAGTCGAATCGTAATCTGCTTTTTCAGCTTATTCGCATAGGGATTCTTATCCGCCTTTGAAAAATCGTATTCTTTCCTCATGGTAACCTCGGGTAATTTTTTGCTTCGGATTTTGTGGCTTTGCGGGCCGAAATAATCCGAATAATGGATTCGCTTTCCCGATAACAGTGGCAGACCACAAGAAGCCTCAATGCCGAGCTTAAACCGAGAAGAATAAACCGCTCCTCCTTTTCGGAGTGATCCGGATCGTGAATGAGTCTGGCGTTTTCGTCATAAAAGACGGCCTTGGCTTCTTCGAAGGATACGCCATGTTTTTGCTGATTACGGGCTTCCTTTTTGGGATCCCAATGAAACGCCAATTCAGACATAATTATAATATAATTATTTTATAATTTAAGCAACAAGAAAATTCCGGGATTTTAATTGGTATTAGAGGATTTTTTACCCCTTCGGAATTTGATTACCCTGCCCCTGGCACAGCCCCCTTTAATAGGTCACCGGATAGTTTCGTATTCGCTTTGAACTAAACCACTTTTATAAGCTCGCGTTTCGATGTGACTGAGCTGAATGTCACGGGAAGTCGGACCGAACAGGGGTTTCCCCTTTCCAATTAAAATGGGTATGCGCGTCAGGATAAGCCGGTCAATGAGCCCGGCCTCGAGGAATCGCTGAATGGTAATGCCGCCGTCCACGTAAGCGTGCTTGTTTCCGCGTTCGGCCAGCAGGTTCAGGATTTCACCGGGGCCGCCGGTCATGACCTCCACCCGGTCGCTGATTTTCGGGGGTATGTCTAGGGGACGGCTGGTGAGGATTACCACGGGCTTGTCATAGTGCCACCCCCCGAAGGTCAGCACTTTTTCATAAGTGCCACGGCCCATGATGATGACGTCCACGGATTCCATGAATTTCTTGTAGCCATAATCCTCGCCATCGGGTGCGGTGGATGGGTCCGGCAGCCAATCCAGGTCGTCGTTCTCTCTTGCGATGAAACCGTCGAGGCTGGTGGCGATAAATACGGATGCGCGCATGACTGCTCCCTTCAGTTTATTGGATAGGAAATAAGTGATTCATTGAGAATTTTCAATAGGGGTGCGGGTTTGGATCTGAGCCTGTAAATCTATGCTGAAGTCCAATTTTGTTAGCTTTCCGGAAAACGAATTCAAAGGCTTTATCATGCACGGCCAAGATTTAACCAAGGGAAATATCCTCAACCAACTCTGGTCCCTGGCATGGCCAATGATGCTTTCCATGCTTTTTTTTTCGCTCTATAATCTGGTAGATGCGTTCTGGGTCGGCAAACTATCGCCGGACGCCATTGCCGCCGTTTCGATTTCCCAAATTTCATTATTCGCGATGATCTCCCTTTCCATGGGCATTGCCGTGGGTTCCTCGGTATTGATGGGCATGAATATCGGCGCCGGGAAAAAATCAGAGGCCGAGAAAATCCTGGGCCAGGGATTCCTGCTCATGGCTCTTTCCGCTTTGGCTTTCAGCGCAATCGCCCTTGTGTTCCGAGCGCAGATTCTGACGTTTTCGGGAGCGACCGGAGGGATATTTCCTTTGGCGCTCCCTTACTTCAATATCACCGCGTCCGGATCCATCCTGATGTTTCTGATGATGCTGGTTTCCATCACCTTTAATGCCCAGGGAGACAACTTCACGTCGACCAAGATTTTCGCCTTGTCGACCGTGGTGAACGCCGTCCTCGATCCCATTTTCATTTTCGGCTGGAAGGGCTTTCCCGCTTTGGGAATCGCCGGCGCCGCCTATGCGACCTTATTATCTCAGGCCGTTTACCTTGCGCTCGGATTGAGAATCCTGATGGGTCCGGCCATGATGGTGCGATTAAGATTTTCCAACCTGCGTATGCGGTGGGCGTCGGTGAAACGCGTAATCGAGATTGGCTTCCCAGCATCCTTGACCCAGGTTTTGAATCCATTGGGATTCTCTGCCCTTATGGCGACAGTCTCCTCCACCTTTTACGAACCGGGTGCGGCGGCCTTTTCGATTGGTTTCCGCATTGAATTCTTCGCATTTATCCCCGCGATTGGTTTCGGCTTTTCGGTCATGGCCATGATGGGCCAGAATATCGGCGCCGGAAATTTCACGCGCGTCCACGATGCCTTTAAAACCGCGGCCCTAATGGGATCGGGGGCGGCGGCCATAGTGGGCCTACTGGTTTTTTTCTTCGCTCACAACATCGTGGGTTCCTTTACGCAGGATCCCGTCGTCGTTGCCTATGCAGTCAAGTACTTCCACATCGTTCCCTTGGGATATGTCTTTTTCTCCTTGGCTTTCATCGAATCCAATGTCTTCCAAGGACTTGGTCGCTCCTGGCCCGGCTTTTGGATCACCTTCTCCCGGGTCGGAGTCGCCATTTTCCTCGCGAACTTATCGGTAAAGGTTTTCTCATTTCCGATTCAGGCCGTCTGGATATCCATTGCCGTCAGCAGCATCGCCGTATCTCTATTAGGTTTTATCTGGGTGCTGCATGCGATGAAACGAATGAAGCCCAATCCGGTTTCCGAAGCCACGGCCGTGGAATCGGGATTGGCCATCCCGTAATTCGCTCCTTTACCTTGTCGGCTCGTGGCACTCGCAGTAGGTATGAAAATCGCGCCCGCAGCACGTCATGAGAATGAACTGAGCGAGAACCGATGTAGAGCTTCTTGAAGTTCGCACAATCCCGAAATTCAGATTGAATTACTGGAATGACTTGGATCTCAGGTAGGGATGACCCCGTTCCGACGCGCGTTGGCCAGAGAGAGGAGGTGGTCGATTTTCTCGAATAAGCTGGCAGCCGTAAACGGTTTCTGGAGATAATCAGAGAAATCCTTCCCGCCCTCGAGTATTTCCTCGTCTCGGGGATACCCTGAAATGAAAAGTACGGGAAGCTCCGGACGCGAAATCCTTAGCTTCTGCCAAAGCTCGGGTCCGCTGATATGGTTCATGACCACGTCGGTGACGAGCAGGTCTAGGGGTAATCCCCGAGAAGCTATTTCCAGTGCCTCGACGGCGTCCAAGGCGCGATAGACTGCGTAGCCCTTCGAGCCCATCACGCTGTGAAGATATCGCAGTACGCTCTCTTCGTCCTCGACGAGCAGGATGCTTCGCTGATCGCCCCGGGCTGCGGTGCTGACCACGACCTTCTCGTCCAAGGTGGGTCCAGGGCTTTTCGCTTTGACTACAGGTAGGAAGAAGGTGAAAGTCGTGCCCGCACCTAACTCTGATTCCACCGTGACATGCCCACCGCTTTGCCGGACCATGCCGTACACCATGGAGAGACCTAGGCCGGTTCCCTTCCCCACTGGCTTGGTGGTGAAGAAGGGTTCAAAGATTCGGGCAAGTACGTCCTTGGCCATACCGGTCCCCGAATCCGCGAAACGCAAGGCGACATATTTCCCCGGGGGCACATCGCCATGGAAGGAACGCGCGGCAACGGCGGAATCCCACAGGAAGGTTTCCACCCGGATTAATCCGCCCTTCGGCATCGCATCCCGGGCATTCACGGCCAGATTCACGATGGCTTGCTGCAATTGGGTCGGGTCGACCTTCACGAGGTGACCGGAGACACGGAGGTCCGAATGGATGGGGATATTCTCACCGATGAGCCGCCGGAGCAGGCGCTCCATGTCGCGCACGATGTCGTCGAGATTCACCAGCCTGGGCAGCAGAATCTGCCGGCGACTGTAGGCTAGTAGTTGCGCGGTAAGTGAGGCTGCCCGGTCACCGGCCTTGCGGATTTCGTCGAGGGGCATATGCAGGGCATGATCCCCGTCCACCTGATCCAGGCATAGGTCGGCATAGCCGTTGATGGCCGTCAAAAGGTTGTTGAAATCGTGGGCGATTCCTCCCGCGAGCTTGCCGATGGCATCCATCTTTTGCGATTGTCTGAGCTGCTCCAGGGCCTGGCGACGGTCCG
>CAYNXV010000122.1:0-9886 GCA_964401245.1 uncultured Bifidobacteriales bacterium
AAAGAAGATATCCTTCGTCATGCAGCCAGGTCACCTTGTCGTAAACCATGCCCACACGCGCCTGCAGGACTTTTCCGCCGGCGCCGCCAAGTCTTTCCGACCGCGCCCCGCGCATCACGGTTTGCACCTGGGTCAGCCGCACATTCTCCAGCGTATACAGGAATACCCTTTTTTCATGCGCTTCCTCGTCCTCACTTCCCTCCACCAAATCCCACAGCGAAATCTCCACCACGGGCAAAGATCCGCCATGGCATAGGCATTCCATCAGGGTAGGGTAGGCCTTTCCCAGCGGGAAGGAGGCGTAAAATGGTTCGTGGAAGCGGAGGTGGCGGGTGCCGGTAAAACCGTTGCTGCGCATTCGCATCACGCGCACTTCGTGCGCGCCTTCCAGCAGCGGATAGCCATCCTCGCGCCCGGGAAGCTTGATGGGTCCCGATATGAAACCGTTGACGCCAGCAAGGCGGATGTAGGCTTTTAGAGGCATGGCAGCTGAAAACTTAGCAACTGGAAGACAGAGCGCCCTGGCCGGATGTGATCGGGATCACGTGCCTGGCCCAAAACGGGTCCGATTGCCGTTGGGCGCTCAATCCCCTGCCTGATTCCTGGGGTCCAGCAACTGTCCCAACTCCTTCTCGTCCAACACTCCCCTCTCCCGCGCTACCTCCCGGATGGTCCGATTCGAGCCATGCGCCTCCTTCGCGATTCCGGCCGCCTTGTCGTAGCCAATCCGCGGCACCAGGGAAGTCGCCATGGCCAGGCTTTTCTCGATCATATCGCCGCATCTTTCCTCATCGGCTTCCAAACCGCTGACGCATTTATCAGTGAAAACCGTTACGGAATTTTCCAACCAGAGCTGAGACGAAAGCAGATTATCGATGATAAGGGGCATCATCACGTTGAGTTCGAAATTGCCGCCCATGCCTCCCAGGGTAATGGCGGCATCGTTGCCGATAACCTGGGCGCAAACCTGCAAAAGCGCCTCAGCCATCACCGGATTCACCTTCCCAGGCATGATGGACGATCCCGGTTGCACAGCCGGCAGACGAATTTCGCCGATTCCGGTGCGCGGACCTGATCCCAACCAGCGAATGTCGTTAGCGATCTTGGACAGGCTTACGGCCAGGGTTTTGAGACTGCCGCTCATTTCCACCGCCGCGTCGCGAGCGCCTTGCGCTTCGAAATGATTTTCGGCTTCGTGGAAATTCCGCTTGCTCAGTTTATTGATGTGGCCTATGGCCAGCGAAGCGAAGCCCTTGGGTGCATTGAGGCCCGTTCCCACCGCCGTTCCTCCCAAAGCCAACTCGCGCAGCCCTTCGCCGCTCTTTTTCAACCTGTCCCTGCCATGCGCCACCATGGAAGCATAGCCGCCGAACTCCTGGCCTAAACGCATGGGTACGGCGTCCTGCAAATGGGTGCGCCCGATTTTCAAAACGGGGTGAAATTGTACCGCCTTGCGGGTCAGCGCCTTTTCCAGTTTGGCCAAGGCGGGCAGCAGCTTCTCCTCCAAATGGCACAGCGAGGCCACGTGCAGACACGTGGGGATCACGTCGTTGCTCGACTGCGACATGTTGACGTGATCGTTGGGATGCACGGCATGCTTGTCGCCGAACGTCAACCCTAGAATTTCGTTAGCCCGATGCGCAATCACTTCGTTGGCGTTCATGTTGGTGGACGTTCCGGATCCTGTCTGGAAAACGTCCACGGGAAAATGTGCATCATGTTCGCCACGCCAAACCTCCTTGGCGGCCCGAGCGATGGCCTGGGCGCGGCGGGAATCCAGCATCTTCAACTCCCGGTTCGCCAGGCAGGCGGAGAGCTTGACCAGCCCCAGCGCCTTGAGAAATTCGCGGGAGAAGGTTTTACCGCTGATGGGAAAGTTCTCCACCGCTCTTTGGGTTTGCGCCCCCCAATAGGCTCCTTTGGGCACATTCACCTCGCCCATGCCGTCCTTTTCCACGCGAAACTCCGCCATTACTCCGCTTCCCTTCTCTTTGCACGACCGCCCGATTTTGTTATCTTGAAGGCCTCCCAAAAACTTCCGTTTTTCGTCCGAAAACCTCCAGAAGAAATATAGGCTTATGTTATCCACCGCCGGAATTTCCTTAGCATACGGCAAGCGCGCCCTTTTCAAGGACGTCAGCATCACTTTCACTCCCGGAAACTGTTACGGCCTTATCGGAGCCAACGGGGCCGGCAAGTCCACCTTTCTCAAAATCCTTTCCGGCGAAATCAAAGCCGATTCGGGGCATGTGAGCAAAGCTTCCGGCGCGCGCATCGCAACCCTCGCGCAGGATCATTTCCAATTCGACGATTCCACCGTACTCGAAACCGTCATTATGGGCCATAAACGCCTCAATAAGGTCATGCGCGAAAAAGACGCCTTGTACGCCAAGCCCGACTTCAGCGAAGCCGACGGCATCAAGGCCTCGGAGCTCGAAACCGAATTCGCCGAGATGAACGGATGGAATGCCGAAGCCGAGGCGGGAACGCTGCTCGGCAATCTGGGAATAACCGAGCCGCGGCATGCCCTCAAAATGCGCGAACTCGAAGCCGGCGAAAAAATCCGGGTGCTGTTGGCGCAATCGCTGTTCGGAAATCCGGAAATCCTGCTCATGGACGAACCGACCAACCATCTCGACATCGATACCATCAAATGGCTCGAGGATTTTCTCTACGGTTTCCAGAACACCGTCATTGTGGTTTCGCATGACCGGCATTTTCTCGATCAGGTATGCACCCATGTCTGCGACATCGACTTCGGAAAAATCTCGGTGTATACCGGCAACTACAGTTTCTGGTACGAATCCAGCCAATTGGCGCTGCAACAGAAACGCGACGCCAACAAGAAAAAAGAAGACAAGATGAAGGACCTGCAAACCTTCATCCAGCGCTTTTCCGCCAATGCCTCGAAATCGCGGCAGGCTACTTCGCGTAAAAAGCTGCTCGACAAAATCACGCTCGAAGACATCAAGCCTTCAAACCGGCAATATCCCTATATCCTATTCAAGCAGGAACGCGAATCGGGCAAGGTCATCCTGAACGTGGAGGGACTCACCAAATCGTTGGACGGAAAACTTCTGTTCCGCAACGTGCATATCAACGTCAATCCCGGCGATAAAATCGCCTTCATCGGCCGCGATGATATCATCAGTTCGGTATTTTTCGAAACCATCATGGGCGAACAGAAGCAGGATAGCGGCACGGTGGAATGGGGCGTCTCCATTTCCAAGGCCTACTTTCCCAAGGACAATGCCCGCTTCTTCGAATCCGACCTCAACCTGGTCGACTGGCTGCGGCAATATTCCAAGGATCAGGAAGAAAGTTATGTGCGCGGTTTTCTCGGGAAGATGCTGTTTTCGGGCGAAGAGGCCCTGAAAAAGTGCAACGTGCTGTCGGGAGGCGAAAAAGTGCGCTGCATGCTTTCGAAAATGATGCTGCAAGGCGCCAATGTGCTGGTGCTCGACGAACCCACCAACCATCTCGATCTGGAATCGATCATGGCCCTCAACAACGGCTTGCGCGACTTCGACGGCACCCTGCTTTTCACCTCGCAGGACCGGCAGTTCATCCAAACGGTCGCCAATCGCATCATCGAGATTACGCCCAAGGGCATGATTGACCGATTGACCACCTTGGAGGATTATCTGGAAAATGAGGATATCCGCAAGTTGCGCGAATCCCTTTACGGAACCACCAAGGCGGCCGCGGTCAAGTAATCCGGGCCCCGGTCGTACCCGCCTTTCCCGCCGTATTCGGCGTCTGGGGTCGATTCGGCGGAGTTATCTATTTTGTTTGACGGAAAGAATCGGCGGGGTCGCACCCCCCGTCGGGAGAGAAACGGTGGGTAAAGCCAACCAGAAGGAATGGGTGCCTTGCCCTTATTGCGGTGAGGACATCGAATCCGATGCCGCCAGCTGCAAATATTGCGGTTCCGATGAGGAAACCGGCTGGTCCGATGCCACCTATATGGACGGAATCGATTTGCCGGAAGACGATGATTATGCGGAAAGCGTGCAAAGGGAGTTGGGGGAGCTATTGGGAGAGCGCCCCGCCCGGCGTTTTTTCGGTATTCCCTCCTGGGTGGCGGTGGCCGGCGCGATTTTGTTGATTCTCTTTTCCCTGGCCTTGTTGCGCAACCTTCCCGTTTGATTAGCCACCCCAATTGAAATGCAACCCTGAATAATGGCTTTCAAAATCCTGAAATGGGGAACCCTTCTATTATTGCTGCTGGCGGCCATCGGCATTCCCACGGGATATTTCGCGGGGCGCCAATATTTGCGCCAATACCTCGCCGACGAAGTGAGGATGGGCGATGCGGCGTTACGCGTGGTCAACGCGGACCTCACCTGGGGATTCAATCTGCGCGCCGACTCCCTGTATTACGACAGTCCGGGCCTCCGGGTGGAAACGGGCGGCATCGAAGCTTCGGCCAATCTCTTCGGCAGCCTGTTCACGCTCGCGCCTTCGGCCGATGTGGAGCTGGATACCGTGCTGATTCGGCTCGGCAAGGCTCCCGAAAAGGAAAAGCCGGATACGGGCGCTCCCGCATTTCCCGATTTCAACATTCCCGCCAAGGTGCGGGTCCATCTCAAGCGGTTAGCCGTTCATGGCGATTCCGGCTTGCTGGCGGCGGTGGAAGGTGTACGCGTTTTCAATCCCAACATGCATTCCCTGCGCCTGGAAGTAGACTCTCTCATCTCGCCTGAGGCTCAAGGACTGGCGCCCGGCCTCAACCTATTCGCGGATTGGAAACCTTCCGATTCCCTGCTGCTGGAGGCGCGGCTGCGACGGGGTTCCGACAGCGTGACCCTCTCCTCCTCTTTGGATAAAAAGGACATGCTGCGGGGAGAGCATTCCCTTACAACATATTTCGCTTCTTCGCATCCCTATGCGAAGGCTTTCATGGACAGCGCCGACGCTCTTCCCCGGGCGAGCGCTTTTTCGGCGCGCGTAAAGGCGCGCTGGGACGAAACCCTCACCTTGGCCGCCGATATGCAAACCCGCGTCAGCCATTTCGATACGGGCGCGCCCTATCAATTGAGTCCGCAAAGGGTCGCCCTCAAGTTGGACCTTAAGGGAAGCGTAGGTTCTCTGGATTTTACCAGCCGGGGAGAAAAGGGCGAGCGGGTGGAGTTGGCCGGTTCCCTTGGGTTGGGCGCCTATGATTCGCTGTCGCAACTGGGGTCGGCGATGGCGCAGGCCTTCGCGGCTTTGGAGGGACGGGTAAAAGGGATTCCTCTACGGGCCGGTTCGGAAACGGTTACCGCCGATCTGGAATTGACGGGCTCGCATCTGGCGGCCGACAGCCTTTCGCTTGCGCTAATCACGGGTGAAAAATCGCGCGTAGCGGCGCAATTGCGCCGGGTTCCTAAAGACTCGGTAGGGGAATGGCGAGGGCGCTTCGAAGGCGATATCGCCGCGGATGAGAGGTGGGTAAAGCCATTCATCGATACTAGTATCACATACTCCGACTTGCGGGTCCGGGGGGAATTGCGGGGAAGCGCGGTGGAATTTTCCACCCGGGCGCGCAAGGTGCGGGCCTATCAGGTCAGCGCCGATTCCCTGCGGGCCGACCATCGTTTCGCCGACTCGCGCTATGAGTTGCTTTCGGGCTCGATTTTCCACGGCGAAAACGAATTCAAGCTGGCGGGACATGTCGACATGCGGAAGGGAATGTCCCTCGAATTCACTTTAAGGCATCCCGAACATGGATTTCTGCGGTATGTGATGCCCAATTCTTCGGCCATGAAGGTAGAAGCCGAGCGTCTGGCGATTTCCGAAATACCCTATGATCATCTGCGGAACCTTCCCGTAGGCAACCCCCGCATTACGGGAACCTTCGCCTGGAACATACCCGAGCAAACCGGAGAGGTCGATATGCGGGCGGGCGCGGACTACCGCCAACGGAGAATCCGGGCGCAGGTAAAAGGCGATTGGGACAAGGACTCGCTGCGGGTAGCCGAGGCGACGGTGCGGCAGGGGGATTCGGAGCTTAAGGCGAGCCTGTTGGCCGCCTTGGGGGGGCGCCAGTTCTACGACCTGGCCGGCCTGGGGCTGGGCGATTTCAAGCGGGTGGAGATTTCCACCGATGGATTCGATTTGCGCAAAGCCGCGGAACTGGCTTCCGAGGAAGAGTCCGGCCTGACCCAGGGAAGCCTGCAGGGCAATCTGTCCTATCATTTCGAAGAGGGGTTCACGGGCGAGATGCGCGTGGTGGAATTGCAGCATAAGGGCCTTCCCGAAGGCATGCGGATGAAAGAACTCAAGGTATTTGGTCTGGGCGATACCCTGACGGTGTCGGTGCGCACCGATTCCGAAAAGGAGACTTTGCTGCGCGACACCTTGACCCTGTCGGTGACGGGGGTTTTAAGCGAGGTGCAGAAGATCACGGCGCGATTGAAGGCCGGCAAGGATTTGACCTTGCGCTTCGACGGAACCTCCCGCCAGCTTAAGGATATCCGGGGCGACGTCAACGTAAGGGGCGGCGTGACTTTGCCCGACAACGCGGGAACCATCAGCGGATTGGATGTGCGCGCCGTCCTGGACATTCCCTTCAAGGACGCCTTGGCGGCCATGCGCGTCGAAGTGGAGAGCATGCGCGGCACCTACGCCGTGCCGGGTTTGGACACGCAATATTTCGAGGTGTCGGCCACGGTGCGCGAGGGGCTGGTATCGGTTCCCGTCTTGCGGATACGCAATGCGGCCGGCGAATCCCTGGAAGGCAATGCCCGCTATGAGTTGAGCGGAAACAAGAGCCTCAGCGTCGCCATCAAGGGCCAAAGTTTCGCGGGCGCCTGGAACGGGTCCAACAAATTCCGGTTGAACGGTCTGGACGCGCAGGTGCATATCGATTCCCTGGCGATGCGGGTGAAGGCCGAGGTGGCCGGGGCCCGGGTGGAAATGGTCAAGCTTCCCACGCGGGTATCGGGAAAATTGCGGGGCATTTCATTGGATTATTTCAGCCCCATGACCAACGGGACCTCCAACGGAAGGCGCAGGGACGCTTCGGCCAACCAGGAACCGGCGGTAATGAATCTTTCCGCCACTTTGGACAGTTCGCTTATCCGCTACCGGCTTAAAAGTATCGATGCGTTGCAAGGCCTGTTCCGCAAGCGCGGGAGCGGGCGGTCGGTCCGGGCCGCGGCGCCCGAAGGACCTTCGCGGCCCATGCAGGTGCGCGTCAACGTCAAAACCGAGGGAACCGACAATCATATCGATACCCAGATTTTACGGATGAACCTGGTGGGTGACATGAACATCCAGGGGATTTGGCCTTATGCCCTGGTACGCGGTCGTATCAACGCGGTTACGGGCGAGATAGGCTTGGAGAAACAGGCCTACGCCATCAACCGGCTCGAAGTGCGCTGGGCGAATTCTCCCCTGGAAGAAGGCGACGTTTCCATGGAATCGCAGAAACGCCTGGGCCGCACCTGCGAACGCAAATCAGACATGGATTCGTGCCTGGTATACACCCGCCTGAACGGCTCCCTCGAAAATCTGCAGTTCTCCTATGAAACCGATTGCGGCGGATCGTTCGGCGACGGCGCCGACGTGACGGCCTTGCTGCTGTCGGTGCGCCGCGGATGCTACGACGGCTCCTTCGCTGACGCCGAATCCGGCCCCTCGCTGGGATCGCGCGCCTTGACCCTGCTCGAAGCTCCCGTCAGCCAGGAATTGACCCAGGTATTGAGCCGCTACTCGCGCGATTGGATTTCCTCCACCGAAATTTCGGGATTGGGATCGTTGACCCAGGCCGAAGGCGATTCGGCTCAGGCCCTGTCCGTGGAAATCGCCTCCAAGGAGGTGCTGCGCACGCGCTTTAGGGCCCGCGCGGGATACCATCCCGCCAAGAACGTGCAAAACCCCTGGGAGCAGATGGTGGGATTGGAATGGCGGCCTCCCGTCGACCGGTTCATATCGGATTCCACCTGGAGCCGTCGGTTCCGCAACAACCTGCGCGTGCTGGGTTCGGTGGAACGCGATCCCTCGCTGGAGACCAACCCCAATGAAGACGTGGTGCAGCGCAAAGTCAGCCTGGATTACAATTATGCCTTCTGGAAGTTCTGGTTCCTGAAATGAAGTCCCTGTCATTCGGATTTCTCCTCCTGGCCCTGGTTCCGTCGGCTTTGGTCCTGGCCGTAGACATGGACACGGATATCGAGGGAAGCGATTATTTCAGCGAAAGACGATTGCTGAGAGTGCTTCCCTTGCCTCCGGAAGAAGACGGCTCCGACGATATGACCTATTGGAAACAGGATGCCATCGACGCCATGCTGAATCTTTACGAGGAAAACGGTTTTTTCGACGTGCGCATAGAGGGTGAAGTAATTCCCATCGTTTCCGAAACAGCCGATGAAAACCAGCGCCGGTGGCAGGCCTCCTTCAAGGTGGAAGAGGGTGTCCGATATACCTACGGGGCGGTGAAAACCGTGGCCGTGGAGGGCTCTCCGGACGATGCCGCCGGTTTCGATTCCGGGAACGAGGCGCATGGAGAGCCGCCGATTGCCGTGGCTCCCAAGGAATTGGAGGCCCAGCAAGGCAAGCCCTACAGGCGGCAAAACGTTCTGGAAGACGTAAGGCATATTCTGCGCCGTTATGGAAACGCGGGATTTGTCCGGGCCGAGGTGGAGGAGCGCGTGGTCGTGCGCGCCGATTCCCCCAAGGTGGATATTACCTATGCGGTTTTTTCCTCCTATCCCGTAGTATACGACACCCTCATCATCCGCAATCACCGCACGGGCGAATCGTCGGCCCTGAACGGCATTACCCCGGACGAATCCTTGCGGAAACTGGTCCCCTATGAGCGGGGCGACACCGTTCGCATTTCGGAAAACGACAAACTTATCGGCAAGCTGCAAAGCACCGGCATTTTCGTTTACGTGCGCATGAATGACAGCCTGCTGTCGGATTCGGACACGCGAAGCGCCCTGTTGCTGGAAATGCGGGAGAGGGTTCCCGGCAGGGTCAGTTCCTCGCTGTTCTACGAAACGCAATTCGGAACCGGCGTTTCGGCCGACGTGGAACACGGAAACTTCCGGGGCAGCATGAACCAGGTGGGATTCGGGGCCGTGTTCGCCATGGAGAAGCAGGGATTCCGGGCGCGCTACGGATCCCCTCTTACTTTCGGGCAATTGCTCCGCTTCGACAATTCCTTCGACGTCAACTGGTATCAGAACGAAGAGGCGCACGCCCAATCCGGGATTTACGACGGAACCTTCTGGGCGACCAACTCCGCGTCCCTGTCGCGTCCGGTAACCTCCCGTTCCACCTTTCGCAGCGGCGCGGAAGTGGAATGGGTCAGCCGCCTGGGAGCGGCGGGAAGAGACAGGGAGATTCTGCTCAACTTCATCAACACCTATTCCATGGATTTTCTCGATCAACCCCTCAATCCCACCCAGGGAACGCGCCTGGCCCTAACCTGGGGCAACGGCGGTCCCATTTATCCCGAGCGCGAATTGGCTTTTTGGGATTATCGTCACAATTGGCTGGAAGCCCAATCGGCGTTCTACCATCGCCTCGGCTCAAGAACCGGTCTGGCCTTCCGTCTTGACGGCGGCTTCTTCTTCCAGGACGGCAGCCTCAACTCGGAGCGCTTCTGGCTGGGAGGCTCCCGCAGCGTGCGCAGCTTCGGATACAACCGGCTCTGTCCCGAAACCGAATCCAATCCGAACGACCCCCGCAAGGGCTCGACTTGCGTAACCAACGACATGAGGCCCGCCTATTATCTCGCCACCTTCGAATACCGCTTCGGCCTCCCCTCTCTGGGCATGGATCCCCGCGGAGTTTGGTGGAATCGCATAGAGCCTTTGAGACTGGTTCCTTTCGTGGATTACGGCAAAGTGTGGGACTGGACGAAGCCCGGGGGAAACCCGCCGACGTGGAACGG
>CAYNXV010000122.1:9986-11296 GCA_964401245.1 uncultured Bifidobacteriales bacterium
ATGCCCGCCAGTTCGTCGCCACGCACGACCATAAGACGGGACTTCCCTCCCTGGTTCATCAACGTCAAGGCTTCCATGGCGTCGGTGTTTTCGGGGATGCAGGTGTTTGCGCCGCAGGGTTCGAAGATATCGCCCACCCGCTTTTCGTCCCATTCCGCGCGCGATAAATCCTTGATTTGCTCGGTGCCCACGCTCCCGAGCAGCTTCCCGTTGTCGCGCACGGGAAACATCTTGTAATGGTAATGGTAGAGATAGTTTTCCACCATATCGCGCACCGAGGTCCGGGTGTCTATGGTCACCACGTCGGAACGCATGAAATTCCGCACCGATTCGCCCTGCAATACGCTTTTATACACCAACTGCTTGTAAGACATCTTGGCGCCGGAGCGTATGAAAAGGCCTATCAATATGAACCAGACACCGCCGATGATATCGCCGGTGATGACGCGGAGGCCCCCCAAAAACAAAAGGATGATGCCGAAGCCGGCGCCGATTTCGGCGGCAATGCGCGTGGCCTTGCGCATGCTGCCGTTGTAATGCCAGATTATCGATCGTAATACCCGGCCTCCGTCGAGGGGAAAGGCGGGTACCATGTTGAAAATCGCGAGGATGATGTTGATCAGGCCGAGATATCCCAGAATACCGTAAACGGGAGTGGGCCAGTCTGAAAATTGACCCAGGCGGTAGAAACCGTAAAACAGGCCCGCCAGCGCCACGCTGGAAATAGGACCGGCTATGGCCATGAGGAATTCCGTTTTGGCGTTCTCCGGTTCCTCGGGCATTTCCGCCATGCCGCCGAACATGAACAGGGTGATTCCCTTCATATTCAATCCGTAATGGCGAGCTACCAGCGAATGCGAAAATTCGTGGAGCAATATGGATACGAAAAGCCCCAACGAACCGATTACGCCCATGATCCAGTAGGTGGCTCCGGCCAGTTCGCCGTAATAGAAGGGAAAGAATCCCGCGGCCAAAGTCCATGTCACCAACAGGAACAGGATGAACCAACTGGGGTCTATGGCCACGCGGAATCCGAAAAAGGTGAAAAGATGGATTTTGCGCCCGAAAACCCCCTGTCCACCCCGGTTTGCAAGAGTTTCGCCTTGATATGTGCTCATGGTTAGAATTAAGGCAATCCGAGCCCGGCAGGCAAGTCATTCCCCGGGGGGGAGGGTGGTTCAGCGTTCGATGTCGAGGAGGTTGCGCACCGAGTCGGCGAGAATGGCGGGATTGAAAGGCTTGGAGAGATAATGGGCGTCGAGCACCAGCATATCGTTCTTGAGCTGTTCGTCCTCGGAATAGCCGGACAT
>CAYNXV010000123.1:0-11078 GCA_964401245.1 uncultured Bifidobacteriales bacterium
TGCGCTGGGAAAAGACGGTGGACGCGGCGGCATTGAAGGCCGGACATACCGCCCGCCTGGGCAAAAGCGAGGATTACCAGAATCTGATGCGGCAATACGGAGCGATGAATGCCCGCCGGGAACAGACCAGGGTGGCCTTGAGCAAGGACGATTTCTTCCGCGATCAAAAGTCGGCGAAGGCGGAGGCCAAAGCCTTCGAAAAGGTGAACAAGAAGGAGCTGCCGCTGGCGGTGTCTCAGCGCAAGCCCGCCAAGGAGTTGCTTCCCGAAGAGGTGGAAATCCGGCAGAACTGGGAAGTCGAATTGAAACGCGATCTCCATCTGTATGAAGTCACGCATATACTGTCGGACATGCTGGCGCAATCCGACCCCGGTTCGGCCAAGCTGGTGGAGAAGAAGGCAGTGAAAGAAGGCGTGGTCCACTAGGCGCGGTCAAGGAATGCGAGGGAGGCCGGGGTCGGCTCCTTCGCCCACTTCCCGGGGTTGCCGGGTCAATCCATTTCGAAAACCAAATCTCCCGGCGAAACCTCTTCGCCCTTTTGCACCAGCGCCCGCTTGATTTTCCCGGCGCGCGGCGCGACTATCACGTTGAGCATTTTCATGGCTTCAGTGGCCATGAGCTTTTGACCCTCGGCCACTTCGTCTCCGGCTTTGACCGCCAGCTCCACCACTTTGCCGGCCATGGGCGCGCCGATATGGTCGGCATTCCCCGCTTCGGCCTTCTCCCGCTTCTTCACCTCCACGCCCGAGGCGCGGTCCGCCACCACGGTATTGCGGCGGCGTCCGTTGAGTTCGTAGAAGATGACGCGCGTCCCGTCGGCTTCGAGTCTGCCGATGGCCAACAGTTTTACGATGAGGGTTTTGCCCTCCTGGATGGTGATGGATTTTTCCTCGCCCACTTTGAGACCGTAAAAGAACGTGGGAGTGTCGAGCACGGAGAGGTTGCCGTAATCCCGGACTTTGCGGCAATAGTCTTCGAATACCTGGGGGTATAGGGAATAGCTTACCAGGTCTTCTTCGGTGAAGGGCAAGGTGAACTTGGCCTTCAGGGATTTTTCCGCGGCGGCATAGTCGAAGTCCTCCAGCAGCTCTCCGGGGCGGCGCTTGATGGACTTCTCATCCTTGAGCACGGCTTTTTGCAATTCGTCGGGCCAGCCCCCGGGGGTTTGTCCCATCATGCCCTTGAGCATGGATACGAAGGATTCGGGAAAGGCCAACTCGCGGCCGCGCCGCACCGCCTCTTCGGGTGTCAAATCGTTTTGCACCATGAACAGGGCCATGTCTCCGATGGCTTTGGACGAAGGGGTAACCTTGATGACGTCGCCGCACATGTCGTTGACCGCGCGGTACATTTCCTTGACCTCGTCCCAGCGGTCTCCCAGGCCCAGGCCGATGGCCTGGGGGCGGAAGTTGGAATATTGCCCGCCGGGTATTTCATGACGGTAGACGTCGGCGGTGCCGGCCTTGAGGCCGCATTCGAAGGGCGCATAGGCGTCGCGGGCGATTTCCCAATAGTCGGCCAATTGCTGCAGGCGCATCATGTCGAGGCCGGTATCGCGCGCGGTGCCTTCCAGGGCGCCTACCAGGGCGTTGAGCGAGGGCTGGGAGGTGATTCCCGACATGGACGATAGGGCGGCGTCCACGATGTCTACGCCCGCCTTGGAAGCCTCCAGGAGCGCGGCCACGGCATTGCCGCTGGTGTCGTGGGTGTGGAGGTGGATGGGAATGGATACCGCGTCTTTAAGTTCGGAGATGAGTATGCGCGCGGCTTCGGGTTTGATGAGGCCGGCCATGTCTTTGATGCCGAGAATGTGAGCGCCGGTTTTTTCCAATTCCTTGGCCATTTTCACGTAATAGGAGAGCGTGTACTTGACGCGCTTGCCGTCGGTGATGTCGCCGGTATAACAGATGGCGGCTTCGGCGATTTTGCCGGTGGCTATGACTTCGTTGATGCAGGGCTTCATGCCCTCTATCCAGTTGAAGCAATCGAAGATGCGGAAGATGTCGATGCCGTTCTTGGCGGCCAGGCGGATGAAACGGTTGACGACGTTGTCGGGATAATTGGTATAGCCCACGGCATTGCCCGAGCGGAGCAGCATTTGCAACAGGGTTCCCGGCATGAGCTTGCGCATGCGGGCGAGGCGCTCCCAGGGGTCTTCGTGCAAAAACCGCAGGGCCACGTCGAAGGTGGCGCCGCCCCACATTTCATTGGAGAAAACCGGCTGGGCCAGATGGGACGTGGCGTGGGCGATACGGTAGAGATCATGGCTGCGCACCCGCGTGGCCAGCAGCGATTGGTGCGCGTCGCGGAAGGTGGTGTCGGTAAGCAGCAGGGGCTTTTGCGCGACTATCCATTTCGACAGGGCCTGGGCGCCCTGCCCGGCGAATACCGCATAGGCGGGCGAGGGCTGGGCCGGGGTCTTGGGAACGGAAGGAACCTTGGGCGTTTCGATTTGGGCGGGAATCAGGTTTTTGTCTATGCCCTTGAAACCATTCACCACCACGTCGGACAGATAGTCGAGCAATTTGTTGGCGCGATCGAGGCGCGGCTTGAAATCGAACAGTTCGGGATGGTTTTCGATGAATCCCGTGTCGCATTTTCCCGCCAGGAAAACCGGATGGCGGAGCACGTTTTCCAGAAAGGGGATGTTGGTCTTGACCCCGCGTATGCGGAATTCGCGGATGGACCGGAGCGCCTTGTTGGCGGCCTGATCGAATTGCAATCCCCAGGCGCATACCTTGATGAGCAGGCTGTCGTAATGGGGCGAGATGACGGCCCCGTCGAAGCCGGAGCCGGCGTCGAGCCGGATGCCGAAGCCTTCGCCGGCGCGGAAGGCGGTGATCTTTCCCGTGTCGGGCGCGAAATTATTGGTGGGATCCTCGGTGGTGAGGCGCAGTTGGATGCAATAACCGCTTTTCTTGATTTGCGCCTGCGATGCGATGCGGATGGTGTCGTGGGATAGGGGGTAGCCTTCGGCGACGCGTATCTGGGTTTGCACGATGTCGCGTCCGGTGATGACTTCGGTAATGGTATGTTCCACCTGGATGCGCGGATTGACTTCGATGAAATAATGGTTGCCGGCTTGGTCGACGAGAAATTCGACGGTGCCCGCGTTGGAGTAACCGACATGTTTCGCGATGGCCAGGGCGTCCCGGTAGAGCGCGTCCCTTTGCGGTTGGGTGAGCGATTGCGAAGGCGCGATTTCCACCACCTTCTGATGGCGCCGCTGAATGGAGCAATCCCTTTCGAAGAGATGGACAAGGTTGCCATACCGGTCGCCCATGATTTGCACTTCGATATGCTTGGGCCGGTCGAGAAACCGCTCGATGAAGATTCTGGGGCTTCCGAAGGCGTTTTCGGCTTCGGCGCGCGAGCGCGAAATGGCGTCCACCAATTCTCCGCGGTTGCGCACGATGGTCATGCCCCGTCCGCCGCCTCCCCTGGCGGCTTTAATGATAAGGGGATAGCCGAATTCCTTGGCGAACAGCAGGGCGTCTTCTTCGGTTTCGACGGCGTCGGGAGTTCCGGGAATAACCGGCACTTTGGCGGCGATAGCGATGGTGCGGGCGGCTACCTTGTCGCCCATGGCGTCGAGCACTTTGGGGGGCGGGCCGATGAAGACGATGCCGGCCTTTTCGCAGGCGCGCGCGAAGTCGGCGTTTTCGGCAAGAAAGCCGTAACCGGGATGGATGGCGTCGACTTCCTTATCTACGGCGAGTTGCACGATTTCGTCTATGCCGAGATAGGCCGCGATGGGGCCTTTGCCCTGTCCCACCAGATAGGCTTCGTCGGCTTTGTAGCGGTGGAGATGGAGCCGGTCTTCTTCGGAATAGATGGCGACGGTGCCGATGCCCAGTTCGTTGCAGGCCCGGAAGATGCGGATGGCGATTTCGCTGCGGTTGGCGACGAGAATTTTCCGGAACGGTTTGATTTCGGTTTTCGCCATCATTTCCTCTGGGAACCCGATGCGACGGCATCGGCATCGTTATTGGGGGTGCTGGTGTGCGTGGACGCTTACGCGTCTTTTTTCCCGGCCCGGCGCACTTTTACCAGTTCGAGTTCGAAAACCAGGGTGGCATAGGGGCCTATCATGTGTCCGCTCCCTTCGCGGCCGAAGGCCAGTTCGGGGGGAACAACGATTTTCCATTTCGAGCCTTCGCGCATGAGGGGAAGAGCCTCTTTCCATCCCGGCAACACCTGCGCGACGGGAAATACGGCGGGGTCGCTGCCGAGTCGGCGTTCGAATTCGCGACCATTAATCAGGGTGCCCAGGTAATGGACTTCGACGGTGTCTTTTAGGGATGGCTTCACGCCTTGGCCGGCGCGGATAACCTGGTATTGCAATCCGGAGGCGGTGGTGATGACGCTGTCTTTGGCCCCGTTCTCCTTAAGGAACTTAAGGCTGGCTTCGCGCCTTTGCCGATAGCGTTCGGCGGCCACGGAGTCGCGGCTGGACATTTCTTCCTGCATCACCGCCTGCTGCTCGTCTTTGGCCAGCTTTTGGTAATGGGCGGCCATGATCCGGTTGATTTCGTCTTCGCTGATGAGCAAGCCCTCATCAGCCCTGGCATCGCGTATGCCCATGCGCAGGTATTCGGGGTCGATTTCCAGGTTCTGTTGGCGCAGGCTTTTTCCGATATCGACACCCATGCCATAGCTGAGCTTTTCGGTGTCGGTGTCGGGAGGGCGGCCTGCGGGGCCCATTTCGCTGCGGCAGCCGGTCAGGGAAGCGCTAATCAGGGCGGCCAGGGTTAAAGCCGCCAGCGGCTTGGGATTACCGGGCAGGTAGGGGTGGCGAAAGGCGCGGTGGATGCGGGAAAGTATGGCCATATGGCCATGAAATTAGAAAATTCCGGGGATTCTTCCGGGATTTGGGGTATGAGAGGCATTTATTGGAAAACCGCGTTTTTAGCATGTTAGGGGTTGATTCAAGGGTGACATGAGCGGCATAGCCCAAACTACTCAAATATCTATAGAAATGCCTGGCCGAACGAAAGAGGGAGCATTATAATCAGGAGAACCCTTTCGATTTGTTTCTCATCGAAATATCCAATCCGCCCAGCCGCCGAGGTTTTATGAGCGATTTACAGTCCCGCAATTTAACCGATACCGAAAGCCGGGTTGCCTGGGTAACCCTTTTCACCATGATGGTGGGAGTGATGGCTTGGTTGCAGGCGATGGAGAAGCGTTTGGCGGAAAAAAGCCCGGGATTCCGTTCCCCCATTTACACGCGAGGGGGGTTGAGAATTTCTTCGATGTCGGTGCGGGCATCGCGGAAAACCTTTTTCGGTAAAGCCCGCAATTTATTGCGTCAATTCCGGTTGCATAAAGTGGCCGCCGCTCCGCGCGTCCAATCGGTCTCTTTCGAATCAAATGTGCGCGCCGAAATCGATCGCATCGTGGGAAAAGGCGTATACGGCGGTTCGAAAGAGCAGTTGTAGTTTTTCTCCTGTTTTTCTTCGGCTTTCCTTAGATCGCCCTGCGGATTTTTCATCTCCGATATTTTTCTTGCGCCGCTGCGGACAAAGGTCTTGATTGTTATTAGCTCACCGAAAGGGCGTAACAATGGTCCTACTCCGTTCGATAATTCTGCTTTTAGGTTTTTGTTCGATTCCGGCTGCGGGGATGGATCCCTCTTTCGTATTGCTGCAGGAGTCGGATTCGGTGCGGGTCTATTATAAGAAACAAGCCAATTGCGTCTCCCAAGGGGTTTCGGTTCTGTTCGTGGTGGAAAACAAGACGTCGGAGACTCTCGACGCGGTGCTGCAAGCCGGTCAATCCCTGGCGGTCAATACTTTCAAACTTAGGCTCGATCCCTTGGGCATGACTTCCGTGATATCGCTGGCCTCGGGTGCGGAGGTGTGCGATTTGCGGGTGGTGGACTTGAAGCTGCAGAAGGTGGAGGCTTAGGCTTCGGGTGCCGACCCGGGAGCGATTGGGAACGGTCGTGGAAGACCGGGGAACGGTCCGGAAGCGGCCTACGTCGTGAACCTTGTATAATGGGACTATTGCGTTACCCGCGCAACGGACGCCCTGCCCTGAGGAGATTCCCGGGCGGGGCGTTTTCGTTTGAACGGATGAATAGATGAACAGATAGTGTTAATCCGTTAATCCGTTAATCCGTTAATCCGTTCAACTGTTAATCCGTTCAACTGTTAATCCGTTCAACTGTTAATCCGTAATTAAAAACCCATGGATGCTGAGAAGCGGCCCCCATCGGTGTCTACCCAAAGGCGAGCGTAATGCTTGCCCGAAACGCGGATTTTCGAGTCGCTTTCGAAAGTTTGTGGCCCGGGCTCCCGCGCCGGTAATTCGATGCTCTGCACCTTTCCGCCGTCGAGGCGATAGATATCCAGCCGCGACCCGATGATTTTTCCTCCGCCCGAAGGAAGGACGTAACTTACGCGAAACCTCCCCGGCTGGGACAACATGCGGATTTCCAACAAAGCGGTTTTGGCGGCAAACGATTGCGTGAAGGAGCGGATTCCGTTTTCCACGAAGGCAGGCGATCCCGACAGCAATCGATAGGAACCGGTTCCGGATTCCATCGGTATGTTCGTCATCTGGTCTTCCCGATGGATTTTTCCGCTTCGCATATCGATTAATACCGTTAAATCGGTGCCCGGGCCAGGGGACGCATGTGATCGGGACGTTTGGAGTCCTAGGATTTCGACTGCGAAGTTTCCGCCGCGGGAATCGGTTATTATCAAGGTTTCGTCCAAAGCGTCGAAGCCCGCTACCGGCTTTTCGCTGAGGGCCACGTCGGATTGGATCCAGGCATGGAGCTTACCCGCAGGTGGGGCCAGAAACGGCGTGCGCCTACCCGCCCGGCCGCTGAAAAATTTCAGGTGGTGTACTCCATCCCCTTTGCGAATGACTATCCGCCACTTGGCATTTTCGGATTCTCCCACTTTGGCGACCGGAGCGGGTGTCGTCTCGAACCCCGGGGGGTGGAAAACCAGCCGGGTAGGCGCTTCCGCATAAACCGCGTATCCCTGGAACGGCATCAGGGTATCCGCAGCTTCCCACACATAGGGATTATCATCCTTGGGTCCGCCCACCACCTGCAAGGACAGGAAAGAGGAGCGGTCTCCTCCTATGGTTTCGACGTTTTCCGCGCTTAGGGGAAACAGGAAGGGGTTGGATATGGTATGCCATCCGGTGTCGGCCAGGTCAATCGAGACGGTTTCTAAATGCAGGGGTAGTTTTTGAGGCAGAGCCGGGGAGAAGGCCTCTCCAATTCCCAGCAAGTATCCCTTGCCCCGTTGGAAACCCAATCCATTCTTTATCGTAAGGGTTTGCCATACGCTACCGCTCGCGGATTTGAGGGTGACGGGGGCGTTGTTATCGAAGGCGGGGGAAACCGCTTCTTTGAAGGCGGCGGCATAGGGAAAACCGATCAGGTATTTCATCCAGGCGTTTTGGGGTTCCGGTTTATGGGGAATCTCCAGGGACGATACTTCCAGGTTACCCACTTCTTTCCAGGGACTCTTGGATTCCCCGTCGGCGAAGTTGCGGTAAATCAGTCTATAGGCGTAGGCGGTTTCCGGCGCGAGGGTTATTTCGGTGCTTTCACCGGGAGAGCGAAAGGGCGCTCGCTCAAATCCCGGCGTCCCGCGCAGGGGCATGGAACGGATTTCAACGGTATAGTCCTTGGTTTTTTCCGTTTCTTCTCCGCTTAATTCCGGAGTCAATTCCAGGCGGTTGCCCTCAAGGTTGACGGCGGCCGAGGCCTGGGGATGTATTGGCAATGTATCGGAAGGCAACAAAGTTTCCACCGCCAACACGGCCAAGTCCTGGGCTTGCATGTCGATGCGGTAACGGTGGCCGGACTAGGTGAGGTTCTGTTTCACCCAGACGCCGCTGCGCAGCACATAGGCCCCCATGCGTTCGGGGCGGTTGGGCGCCAAGCCGGTGAGCAGCAGGGTATAGGCATTTTGCAGGTTCAGGCTGTCATAATCGATTTTCCGTTTGGCCAGGATACGGAGGGTATCCAATTTCAGGCCGATAGGTATGTAGTTGGAATCCAGGATCAAATCGCCGGCCTGGTCCGAAAGCAGGCCCAGCGCCGAGTCCGCTTCCAGGGCGATATCGGTTTTCACGTTGGCGGGAACGGCGTACCGCCTGGCCAGGAGGAGGGTTTGGGCGGTGTCGGTGGGATCAAGGGCCAGGGTGAAGGTGGTTGAATCTTCTGAAAGGGGGGATAGAGGTTGGGCTTCATCGTTATCGACATGGAAGACTTTTTGCCGAGGGTGGGTTTTCCTGAATCGAATCCGCAACGCATCTGCCGAGTCTCGACCGGGCCAGCGCAGGACAAGGGGTTTGGTAAGCATTCCGAAGTCGGGAAATTTTGAAGGCTCAAGTTGCGTAGTGGAATCGATTTGCAATTGATGGCCTTTGGCGCTTTCCGATAGGATGGTGTGACCTTGGGGAAGCTCCAGAGTATCTTGACCTGCCCCCAATGCGAGGCGTTCGATAAGCATGGCTTGCAGGCCGGTGGCGAAGGGTAATGTGCCCCACCACTTGCTCACGGAGTCTTTCGCGGAGACGGAAACGTCGGCATTCAGCCGCCACTTAAGGGAATCAGCCAACCAGGGCGATTCGGCATTTTGGTGAGCAATTCCAATGAGGATGGATCCGGAGACTGCGGCGTTGGTGGCGACGACCATTCCTACGGGTTTGTCGCCGTGGCGGAGGACACGGGTACGCTTATTCGTGGGAACGGAGTCAGGAGCGGAGACGGTGGTGATGCCGGCACGGGTGACTTGGGTAAATCGGACGACGGTATCAGCGGAGAGACCTTTTACGGTAATGGCGTTTCCCTTATGCGTGTTTTGTCCCGCGAAAGCCGGAATGAAGGTTCGGGCCGTTGGAGAAGCGTTGGCGAAAGTCAGGCTTCCCGAAGTTCCGGGTGTGCCGGGCGTGAAGTCGTTGCCTACTTGAGCGAATAGTATGGGAGGGCTTTGTGGGGTGGCCTCCGGAAAAGTCAGGCTTTGCACAGATGCCGGTCCGGTTATCTGCAGGGTGGTGTCTTTAAGCCAGAAGGAGCGGGTGGAATCGGTTATAGTGGGATAGGGGAGATTGCCATAAGTGGCTTGTATGATACGTGGGATGGGGGCCGAGTCGAATTTGAGAACGAGGCTGTCTGAGGAAAGGCGCAGGGCGAGGGTTGTGTCGCCGGGAAAGACGTTGTAGGCGGGGAAGGCGCCGGGCGGGTTGGTATGCCCCCGGGTGTTGTTGCCGGTAGGCCGGAAGTCCCAGAGGGCAAGGGTGTCGCCGAAGGGGGCGACGGAGATGTTCCCGTAGACGTTTGAAAAAGCTGTTGAGTTGGAGAAATCGAATCCGGCCCAGGTGTCGAAGCGGGTATTATTTGGGGCGGAGATGGAAATAAAGTCTCGTATTCGAGCCGCAAATTTTAAGTCACCGCCGACAGGAAGTCGATTTTGTAGCGGAGGGAAAGCCAAAAGGTTGTTCGTGAAGGAATAGGTTCCGATACCATTCCCATCGGAGTCGAATTGCATACGATTAACAGTATTTTGAGAGACTACCAGTTGCCCGGGAGTTTTTGCCACCAGCAAACCCGCAAAATTGAAGTGGTTGTTGGCTAAAGTGATGTTCTTGGCCGAAAAATCGATTCTAGCTTGTGCACCCCCTTGATTGGCTACGATGAAGCTGCGGCGGATTTCGATATGGGAATTGGCCTCATCTCCGTTCCAGGATAAAAAGAGCGAATTGAATTGAGCGCTGAAAATCTGGCAGGAATCGATAAGCAGATTTTGATTGGGACTGGCAGGTGGACCTTCAATGAATATTGCGGATTCATCCAAAGCCCGAAAGGCCAGCCCACGAAAAACCACTGGTGCAGTAATATTTTTCAACTGAAATAATGTGCCAGTGAACTTAATCACTTCAGCACTGGGTTCATCTCTTTCGAATATCAAACTGTCGGCATTAAGCCCCGTCAAGTTGAACGGACCCACATCAACATAGGTCTTGAAACGAACTACATGACTCCCTCCGGGCTCCGCCGCAATTTGAGATGCTATTGTGGTTAGTTTTCCCGGAGCATCCACCAGATAAGTCGCGGCTTGAAGGCATTGCGTAGACAAAGCGAGGATGGCGAACAAACAATAAAATACCGCCGCAAGCACCCTGGAAGGGGTTGAAGCGGGGATTGGGGATGGGGTATTAGACAAGGCCATGGATAGACGAAAATTAGCCAATTTCCGAGCCAATAGCAGGACCGAGCGCGGGAAAATGGGGCAAGTTTATGCCGGGGGGACCGCCGAGGTGGTTCAAATTGATGGGTAATGCATCCTGCAAATAAAGGAGCACTTTCATGTTAACAGATTAACAGATAGTGTTAATCTGTTAATGTATCCAACCGTAATACTCGAATTAAACCAGCACCCAGGTCGCCGGAACCGCGAGAATTGTTTCCGAAATCCGGTAATTTAGAGCAGGGTCTGAAAACCCCAAAAATTGGTGCGAAAAAGGGGTTTTATCAATCGGGGAAAGTACAGTAACCTCGCATATTACAAACCACATTTTTAATTTGCAAGGTTGTTGCGACCTCAAGGCGACCTCAGAGCATCCCTAAAGGGCTCTCAAAGCACCCTTAACCCGCCCCCCTAGGCCACGCCCCTACGCCACTCCCCGACGCACATAATCCATATGCTGCTTAAACGCCCGTTGGGCCTTTCGCTCCACCAGGAGCCGGGACGGGAGGCGGAACAGGCGCATGAAGCGCACCGCAGCGCGTTCCCACCTCGACAAGGTCACCAGATCGCGGGCATGCAGGTGGTGGATGATGTCTCCGAAAATGCCGTTCCAGACCACGATGCTCATGTTCATGCCCCAGATGAAATTGCTGCGATGGCAGATGATCAGGTGGTGCTCCTGGTTGTTGAGACCGGGATGCCGATAGCTGGCCCTGAGACGGATGAAGCCGATACGTTCATAGAGAGGAAGCAGATCGGTGACGGCCGAAGTCAAAAGCCACTGCCGGTCCGAAAGCAGAAAATGCTTGAGGCTGTGCTCGAAAAGCCCTTGCAGCAAATCCGTGCCCCGGTAGTCGG
>CAYNXV010000124.1:0-10934 GCA_964401245.1 uncultured Bifidobacteriales bacterium
TTTGGGAGAACCATGCCCACAGCTTCCTCGAAGTCATTCCCTTCGGCATTTTCGGCCTCGTCGCCCTGCTCAAATGGCCCGCCTTCGTTGACCTCGTCACCCTCGACTGGGCCGGCAAGCTGACCCTTTCCCCCAAGGAACAGGCTCTGGACAGCAATTTCATCCTGGGATACTTCCTCTTTATGGTCGCGCTCGGGTTCGTGCCCTATATTGAAGAAAACTGGCGTTGTTTCCGAGGCAGACGCCGGTGAACACTGCGCCACTTCATAACTCTTATATCACCAGTATGGGCGCCTTCCTTCCCGGAAAGCCCGTGGCCAATGATGAGGTCGAGAACATTCTCGGGCGCATTGACGGCAGACCTTCGCGCCTGGGACCTCGCATACTCAAAAGCAACGGCATCCTCACCAGGCATTACGCCATGGACTCCCAACAGCGTACCACCCACCAAACCAGCGAAATGGCCGCCGAGGCGGCTCGCCAGTGCTTGGCACGTTCCGGCATCGATGCGGACAGGATTGACATGTTGGCCGTCGGCTCCACGCAGGGAGATCTTCCCCTGCCCGGGTTGGCGAGCATGGTCCAAGGCGAATTGGGCCTCCCGCCATGCGAAATCCTGACCACCCACGGCGTGTGCAGCGCCGGCATCCAAGCCTTGCGCGGCGTCAGCGCCCAAATCCGCTTGGGTGAACGCAGGCAGGCCCTGGTTTGCGCGTCGGAACTGTCATCGCGTCTTCTCAAGGGAAGCCGTTACGAAGCCGCACAGGAAGGACGCACCGAAGCCGGTCTCGATTTCGAATCGGAGTTTCTGCGTTTCATGCTCTCCGATGGAGCCGGGGCCATGCTGGTTCAGGACAGGCCGGCCGAGCGAGGACTGAGCCTGCGCATCGACTGGATCGAAATCATGTCGTTCGCCGGAGACTATCCCTTATGCATGTCTTGCGGTACCCCCAAGGCCGGCGCCAATGGAAACGCCGGCGCCCGGTCGTGGCAGGACTTTCCCACCTACACCGGTGCCGAACGCGCGGGGGCGTTATTGATAAGGCAGGATTTGAAGCTACTCGACAATGTCGTCAAAGTAGGCCTGGAAGGCTATTTGCGACTGCTCCAGGCCGGACGCATTTCCGCCGCCGAAATCGATCACTTCGCCTGCCACTACTCCTCGCATTACTTCCGCGGCAAAACCCTTGAGCTCATGGGCATGATGGGCTGCCGGATTCCCGAGGAAAAGTGGTTCACCAACCTCTATACCAAGGGGAACACCGGCTGCGCGGCGATTTTCATCATGTTGGAGGAATTGCTTTATTCCGGAAAGCTGCGGCCCGGACAGACGGTTTTCTGCTTTGTGCCCGAAAGCGGGCGCTTCGTCTCGGCCTATATGAAGCTCACCGTCGTGGAAGGGGATACACCGTGAATTTGGAAAGCCCATCGAACGGGTCGACGGCAGCGACTTTGGAGCCGGGTCAGGAGTTGATGCGCGAACTCATGCTGGTGTGGCTGGCCTTCGAAAGACGCCTGGCCAAAATCCCCATCGTGGAAAGAATCGAAAGCGGACGCGTGACCCGCCCGGATTACCTCTGCCTGCTGCGCAACCTTCGCGCCCAGGTCGTCGACGGCGCACGCTGGATTACGCGCGCGGCCTCGAACTTCGACTCCGACCATCTCGAGATACGCTCCACCGTAATACAACACGCCCAGGAGGAGCACCGGGATTACGCCTTGCTCGAATCCGATTATGTCGCCATGGGCGGAGAGGCGGAGGAAATCCGGGGCGCGCCGCAAAATGTCGGCACCGAAGCGCTGACCGCCTATATGTTCCAGCAAGGATCGAAGCCCAACCCCATAGGCATGCTGGGCGCCATGTTCATCATCGAAGGGCTGGGAAACCGCATGGCCTCAACCTGGGCCGAAAGGATACAAAGGGCATTGGGCGTGGGTTCCGAAGCCACCCGCTTCCTAGGCTATCACGGAGCCAACGACGAAGGCCACCTGGAAAAACTGCGTTCCATCGCCGATAACGGATCCGTTACCTTCTTAAACATCCCCGGTATCGTGAAAACGGCGCGGGTGGTAGCTCGCCTGTACGCCTTGCAACTCGAGGAGCTCGACCATGTATGACCGTTCCAATCCCAGCCTTTATGACGTATTGGAATTCGACGACGCGCTCCCAATGGATCCGTATGTCAGGCATTTGTGGGTAAAGAACCTCCGCAGCCCCTTGCGCCGCGGCGTCCTTTCCCTTGTGCGTATCATCCGGACCTTGATGCTCTACGTGTTCTACTTCGGCAGGCGCATCACCCCGGATTTCATGCAAGTCAGCTTCCCCAACCTGCTGCAAGGCATCATCTGTTTTTTCATGAAGTGGTTCGTCACACCCGAAGCGAATTACCTAATCCTGAACCATTTCTGGACCGAATCGAACCTGCTCAATTTCATCATCGCCAATTCCGGAAAACGCGATTCGGTGGCACCCGTCGATCTTTATCCCGACCGGGTCGAAGACCTGATGACGCATACCTTCGTGCATCACGACATCGCCATGTTCAACGCCCTGTACGACCTGGGTCCCGTGGAGGCGGAGAACTGGCCGCTGCCCCGCGAAAAACTCGACTTCTCGCTGATGCGTCCGCTGGACGTGAAGCTCGACCCCACGCAACGCCGTTGGACCCAGTTCGTCGACTTTGAAACCGCGCACGAACTTTTCAAAGCCACCTTTTGCCTGCTTCTCACCTGGGAAGAGTACGAGCGCTCAACCACCTCGCTGCAATTCGATCATTCGCTGGCTCTGCGCATCGCGGGCATATTGGGAGATCCGTCGGCGGCGGAGCTGGCCGAAAACCGTTACCCCATGCTGATTATGGGACCTACCGGTATCGGTCATCGATTCATCCTGCATGGGCTGTTCGTGGAATATATGCATGAGCGGCTGGCGATTCTGGCGAAGGCGTCCGGGAAAGACCTGTCGGCGCGACCGACGGGAGACGTCCTGCAAAAATCCATTGGTGCGGCAGTTTGATATTATGTCAACCCGATTCAAAAGGGGGTAGACAATTCCAGGGGGTGTCTATCCGAAAAAACATTATCAAAATAGAGGTATGCATTGAATCTATTGAAATTAGCTGGCGGAATTTTCTCAATCGTCGGAATCGGATCCCTTATTGGATTCGCAATGACCATAAAATCGACCAACGATTTTATCGGGGCTTCCGAAATAACCGATGGGAGGGTAATTGATTTTGTAGGTAGTGTCACAAATAAATTTCCACTGGTTCAATTCGAAGATCTGAATGGTTCAATAATTGAATTTAAATCCTCCACTTCGGTTGCCGGAGGAAACAATATGGGTGAAATCGTGAAAGTAAGGTACTTGCCCGATAATCCGGAAAAAGCCAGAATCTCCAACTCATTCCTGCACATGTGGGGGTTGAGCGTATTTCTTGGAATATTTGGAATAGCCTTTACCGGTTGTGGCTCACTCGTATTCTGGCTTAGCTTTCGCGATTCGATTAATGAAAAGAAGGCAATGAGGTACACAAAGGAAGTAAAAGCCAAAGTCAATGGGGTATTTCAGAACACTTCGATTTCCATGAACGGTAAATCCCCATATGTAATCGAAGCACAGTGGTTGAACCCGGACACGAATGAAGTCCATGTTTTCACTAGCAGAGATTTTTGGTACGACCCTTCGGAGTTTCTCCAGGAAGACATAATCGTAAAAATGAATCACAGGAATATGAAGAAGTACTGGGTGGATGTTTCGTTTCTTCCCAAAAAAGCCTGAAACTCAATCCAAAATACTTCACAACGACTTTAGGCTGAAATATTTATTTCGGGTTTAGGCGCTTCGCAATATCTTCTCCATCTTCTTTCCATTCGCCAATTCATCGACCAGCTTGTCTAAATACCTCACCTGCTTCGTCAGAGGATTATCGATTTCCTCTATTCGATATCCGCATATCACCCCTTTGATCAAGGGGGAATTCGGATTCAATTTCGCTTCCTGGAAAAATGTTGCGAATGTCGCCTTCTTATCGATCAACTCCTGGATTTTTCCGGCATCGAAACCCGTCAACCAATTGATAACCTGATGCAGTTCTTCTTTGGTCCGGCCTTTTCTCTCGACTTTGGTGACGTAGTGAGGATACACCGAGGCGAAAGTCATTTTCGCCATCCGTTCGTTGTGTTCAGGTGTGATTTTCATAGGTATCCCGTAATGGTGGGTAAATATTCCGGATTCAGCGCTCTTTTTAAAAGGGGTTCATTCCCAAATTACTCCGAGACGGCCGGCCTCCTGAAAATAGGAATTACCAGGCCATGATCCATCACATCCCTATTACTGCCCCGTCTTCAACCCATTGATATGCATAATACGAGGGGCTTTTGGTTTGTCCATACTCTCCTTATTATATTCTCTGAATGGATCTTTTTCGTAAAACTTCGCGAACCGGATGCATTCCCCTATTGCTTTTTTCAGCATTGATTTTGGGAACTGCCGGGCCTTCCCAAGGCGGGCCCGACAAACACGGCAAAATCACCACTCTAAGCGCAGCTTCCTCGGAAGACTACGAGCGCTGCTCCCACAAGGTTCCCGCCGAAGTTTGCACGCGCTGCAATTCTCACCTGGAGGCCCGTTTCAAGGAGGCTAAGGATTGGTGCGGACCTCATGACGTGCCTGAATCACAATGCTTCAAATGCCATCCCGACTTGACATTCGATCCGCTGCCGGCCTTGCCCGAAGGCGCGGACTTGGCCGAGATTTCCCACGAGGGTGAGGATGTGGCCGCTTTGGAACCGTATGCGGTAGCGGGCAAGGTAACCGTTTTCGACTTCTACGCCGTCTGGTGCGCGCCTTGCCGTAAAATCGACGCCCACCTTTTCAAGCTGCTGGGAAAACGTAATGACCTGGCCATAAGAAAACTGAATGTCGTTTCCTGGGACACGCCGCTGGCCGGGCGCTACCTTAAAAACGTTCCGGGTCTACCCTATATCGTGGTCTACGGAAAGTCGGGCCAACGAGTGGCCACGGTGGAGGGATTCAATCTCAAAAAGTTGGACAAGGCCATCGAAGACGCGAGCAGGCAATGAACATGGCCGCGCCCATCGCCGCGGTTCTCTTCGTATTGGTGCTGCTGCCTTTCGACATTCACGCCTGCGCGGGTTGCCGGAATCCCAATATGCCCGTCACCCGTATCGAGACGATCCAACTCAGCCCGGGTGAATTGCGAACCAGCGCGTCACTTGCCGCCACGACCCTCCGCGTAACTCATGAGGCGGGTTGTAACGACCTCGGCAATTGCGCCGAGGTGCCTGCCCAACCCCTCCACTTGCATGACCAAAAAATTCTGCCGGGTGAATTGCGCCTTACCGGCGAATTAGGTCTTACGCCCGCTCTAGGGGTGGAGATGCAGCTTCCTTTCCGCGCCATCCATACCACCGTCGATTACACCAATTTGGAAGGCCAACCCTATCAGCCCCTGAATGCCGGCATCCACCACCGCGATGAGACATTGGCAGGCTTCGGCGATCCCTGGTTGCTCACCCGATGGGCCGGAGTATGGAACGGCCTCTCCCTATCCGCACGGGCCGGGGTTTCCATCCCTCTTGGGCGCACCGAGCCCAACCCCTTTGTCCTAGGTGATTTGGGCGAACGCCATCAGCATATCCAATTCGGATCCGGCACCTTCGACCCCGTTCTCGCTCTCGATCTCTCGCAAAGCGTGGGAAGCTTTTTATTATCTGGTCATGTCCAAACCCAAGGCGCTTTGTATGAAAACAGTCATGGTTTCCGTGCGGGAACGCGGTTTTCAGGTGGGGCACAAGTGGGGAAGCGGTTATGGGGCTCCTTAACCGGGGCTTTGGGAGCGGAAGCTTTGTACGAAGGGCCTGAGCGCTGGGACGGACAAATCCTTCAGGATGGAAGCCTGGGACGGTCGGAAGTTATGATGGCGTTTTCGCTGGTCCATGCCTTCCGAACCGCCACGCTCGGCCTATCTGCGCGTGCTCCGGTTTATCGGCATATCGTGTCCGGTGACGAGCCGCCCGGAACCCTTTCGTCGCCTTTGATGCTGGGGTTGTTCGCGAGCCGCACATTCAGGATTATGTAAATGGCCGATTGCTGTGAAATCGAATCCGATTCGCTGAATCGAAGCCAAAGAAAAACCCTGGTCCGGGTTTTGATCATCAATGCCGTGATGTTTGTGGCTGTACTTGTAGCCGCGCTTTACGCAAAATCATCCGCCCTGCTTTCGGGAACCATCGACAACCTGGGAGATGCAATCACCTACGGCTTAAGCCTGTATGCCGTGTCGCGTGGAGCTCGCTACAAAGCCAAAGTCGCCTTGATTAAAGGGTTCCTGATTCTATTCGCCGCCTTGATGGTTTGCGTGCATGTATTCTATAAGTTGAAGAATCCCGAAATTCCCATTTTCGAGGTGATGGGAATCATGACCCTGTTCAGCCTGCTGGCCAACGTTCTTTGCTTGTCATTGCTTTGGAAACACCGTCGGGAAGACATCAATATGGCTTCGGTTTGGGAGTGCTCCAGAAACGATGTCATTGAAAATCTTTCCGTTCTCGTTGCCACGGTTGCCATCTGGGCTTCCCAATCCCAATGGCCCGACATTCTCGTCGCGGGAATCCTCATCATCATCCTTTTGCGCTCGGCGCTGGGAATCATCCGGAAAAGCTATTCCGAATTGAAGAAGTCAGAAATTTAAGCGTCCGACGTGTAATGTCATGGCAAGAAGTCAGGCTACCCTGAGGCGGCGCAAGCAGCGGCGCGATCCAGAAGCAATCGACTCTCACGCGCGTTACGGGTAAGCGTGGCCGCCTGTTCGAATTCCACTTTGGCTTCGCTCCACCTTTCCAGCTTCAACAGCAAATCGCCGCGCGCCGCGTGGAGGAGATGATAGCCATTGAGCGCGGGCTCATCGACCAATTCGTCCAGAATCTCCATCCCGGCCTTTGCACCATAAGCCATGGCGACGGCCATCGCGCGGTTGAGTTCGACCACGGGCGAGGGAACGGTCTGGGCCAAGGCATCATATAGCGCCGCAATCCGTTTCCAATCGGTGTCCTCCGGCCGTAGCGCCCGGGCATGGCAGGCCGCGATGGCGGCCTGCAGCGAGTAGGGACCCAGGGTGACACCGGATTTCTGCGCCCGCTCCAGCGCGGCCAGTCCACGGCCGATGAGAAGCCGATCCCAACGCGAGCGGTCCTGCTCGGTGAGGAGCACGGCGGCGCCGTCTCGGCGGGTACGGGCCGGGATGCGCGAGGCCTGCAACTCCATCAGCGCCACCAGACCGTGTACTTGGGGTTCTCCCTGAGCGAGTTCCGCCAAAACGCGCCCTAGGCGCATGGCTTCTTCGCAAAGTTGCGGCCGCATCAAGTCCTCACCCGCGGTGGCCGAGTAGCCTTCGTTGTATACGAGGTAGAGAACCTCCAGCACCGAGGCCAGTCTTCCGGGAAACTCCGCGCGGCCCGGAACCTCGAAAGGGACGCGCGCCTCCGCCAGGGTTCGCTTGGCCCGGACAATGCGCTGGGCCACCGTAGACTCGGGCGCCAGAAAGGCCCGGGCGATTTCGCCCGTGGTCAAGCCGCCCAGCAGCCGTAACGTAAGGGCTACCCGAGCCTCCCTCGACAGCACCGGATGGCAGGCCGTGAACATGAGGCGCAACAAATCATCAGGAATGAAATCATCCACCTGGCCGGAGAGGTCGGGTATGCCGGCTTCCTTCGCCCGAAGCTCCTTGCCGATTTCAATCTCGTTGCGTTCCCATGTCCGGAGGCGACGAAACCGGTCAATGCCCCGACGCTTGGCCGCCGTCATCAGCCAGGCGCCCGGATTGTCCGGAATGCCGGACCCGGGCCATTGCTCCAACGCGCTTACCAGGGCGTCCTGTGCGAGATCCTCGGCCAGGCCGACGTCCCTTACCATGCGGGCCAAGCCCGCGATGATGCGCGGTGATTCGATGCGCCACACCACCTCAACCCTTTTGCGGGCCGCTTCCGAAGCAATGGATTCCGGCTCCAATGGCATCTACTTTTTCTGCTGCTTTTCTACCTCTGCGCGCAGGCGATCCTCTTGCGCCTTCAACTCGGGGGTAAAAGCTTCGCCGAAATCCTCCGCTTCGAATACGGGACGGATTTCAAGAATACCTTCCTCGCCGGGCATCGGATTGGGGCAACGACGCGCCCATTCCACGGCCTCTTCCATGGATTTCACCTGCCATATCCAAAACCCAGCGACCAATTCCTTGGTTTCGGCGAAAGGACCGTCCATGACCGTGGGTTTCCCGTCTCCGAAGCGGATTCTTTTTCCCTTCTTGGAGGGATGCAGACCCTCGCCGGCCAGCATTATGCCGGCTTTCACCAGCTCTTCATTGAACTTGCCCATTTCTTCGAAGTCCTTTTCGGTAGGCATTACCCCTGCTTCGGAATTTTTCGTGGCTTTGACGAATACTACAACCTTCATGTTTAGCTCCTTTAGCTATCGGGGCGACCGGGGCGGAATTGCCCTATTTGCCCTTCAAATACACGTCGAACGGGCAGCCCAAAAATCGACAAGTCGTGTAAAAATATTTTTAAGTCCTCTGAATTGCTAAAAAACCTGAAACCTTCCACTTCGGCTTTCGAGGGAATCCAACCGATTATCTATAATTCAAAGATGAATTTATTCATGTCGCAGGGATTTCATTAGTACCAAATGCGATTTATCAAGCGCGTGAAAATTTCCCCATCCCTCGTTTTCACCGCTTTTCTCGGCGCCATCCTCCTATCGCAAGGAATACCCATGGCCAAGGAATCCGAGGCGGACAGGGCGAAGAGGATTCGCCAGTCGAAGAATTTCAGCGACGGAAAGTTCCACAATCCGGTCGAGCGCCCCTTGCTGCAGGGCGGAACCTGGGGCATGGTGAAGGAACATTTTTTCGGAAACGAAATCCGGGTGCCATTGAAACCCCTCCCGCAAGTTATCCCCGGGCCTTCCACCTTTACCGAGCCGCCCCATGACTTGCAAGTGGTATGGCTGGGGCATTCCATCCTGGTGCTCGAAGTGGAGGGAAAGCGCATCCTCGTCGACCCGGTATTCGAAAACCACGCCTCACCCGTACCCATATACGCCAAGCGGTTCCAGCCTCCGGTTTTAACGCGGGAGCAATTGCCGAGAATGGACGCCATCCTCATCTCCCATGACCATTATGACCACCTGGAAACCGAATCCATGCAATACTTCGCCGGCATGGCAGGGAACATTCCCTTCCTGGTTCCTCTCGGGGTGGGCCGACACCTGGAAAGGTGGGGCGTGGACCCGAAGCGCATCGTCGAGCTGGACTGGTGGGAGGAGTATGATCTGAATGGTTTGCGATTCATCTGCACTCCGGCCCAGCATTTCTCCGGTCGTGCCCTGTTCGACTCCAAGGAAACCTTATGGGCCTCTTGGACTTTAATCGGAAAGGTCAATCGAGTCCACTATAGCGGGGATGGAGGCTACGGCTCCCACTTCAAGGAAATCGGGCGCCGCTTCGGACCCTTCGATTTGACCTTGCTGGAAAATGGAGCTTATGGAGAACGCTGGCCTTATGTCCATATGTTCCCGGAGCAGGGAGTACAGGCCCATCTCGACCTGGGAGGCGACGCGCTCATGGCCGTCCATTGGGGCATGTTCAGCCTGGCCAATCATGACTGGTTCGAACCCATTCGCCGCATTTCGGTGGCGGCCCGCGAAAAAGGCGTGCGCCTTCTCACGCCGATGCTGGGGGAGGTCGTGAGGCCCAAGGAGAATCAGGTCTTTGAGGCATGGTGGGAGAAATTGGTGCCGGGCGGGCTAACATCGAAGATCGGTACTTCACCAGGTAGCGGGCCGGTGCATTCCGACATTAAACAGTCCCCCCTCCCGGAATAGCCGGAAAATTTCGCTAAACCTTGTCGATTTTCCATTCCAGTTTCGACTAGGGGTAGGCGAGCGGGTTCTCGTCCTTAGTGGAGGTTTTCATGAAATATCTGTGCCTGGCTTACGGAGACGAGAAAAAATACGCGGCCATGTCCAAAGCCGAGCTCGAAGAAATGGGCGTCCAATGCAAGTCTCATGACGAGGAATTGCACAGGGGAGGGCATTTGGCCCTTATCGCCTCCCTGGCTCCTACCCGGTCCTCCACCACCTTGCGTCCCCTCAACGGAAAAACCGTTATCAGCGACGGACCCTATGCCGAGACCAAGGAGCAATTGGGTGGATTCTTTATCATCGAGGCGAGGGATTTGAATGAAGCCATCCACGTAGCTTCCAAGCATCCTGCGGCCCGGGTGGGCGAAAAGATGGGATGCGCCGTCGAGATAAGGCCCATTGATTTTTTCGAAGTCACCGAGGCTGTAGGGGCTTGACCGTCGCTGAAAGGTTTTGAGCACGGCAAACAATATGGAAAAAGCGGGAACCGGATCGACGCAGGCCAAGGTGGATGAAGTCTACCGTTTGGAATCGCGCCGGGTACTGGCCACCTTGATTCGCCTCCTGGGAGATTTTGAACTTGCCGAAGAGGCCATGCACGAGGCCTTCCGGGCTGCAATAGAACAATGGCCGAAGGAAGGCGTGCCCAACAATCCCCGAGCCTGGCTTGTGTCCACGGGACGCTTCAAGGCCATCGACGACCTTAGGCGGCGGGCCCGCTTCGATAAGAGCGCGGAAGCCATGGCGCGGTATTTCGAGGGGGAAGCAGAAAACAGTGAACGGCAGCAACCCCAAGCGGAGGGTCTGGAAGACGATAGGCTTCGACTCATCTTCACCTGTTGCCATCCGGCCTTGGCTCTGGATGCCCGCATCGCCCTGACCTTACGCGAAGTTTGCGGTCTCACCACCGAGGAAATCGCTCGGGCTTTTCTCACAGAAACGCCCACCATGGCCCAGCGTATCGTTCGCGCCAAAGCGAAGATCCGCGAGGCGC
>CAYNXV010000125.1:0-10722 GCA_964401245.1 uncultured Bifidobacteriales bacterium
GGAGGTCGCTTTTCTCATTGCCGTATTCGACGGTGAACGGCGCGCGGTAGCCGTCATCCTCGGTAGCGGCCGTGGTGAAGGTCGGAAAAAGGAATACCGGAAACAACGCTATCAGCAGCGACTGGAAAACCGAGTTGAACATGGGGTACAACACTAATACAATTAATCGCTTTTCCCGCCCTCCTCCTTGTGAGGGCACATCATGGCCCGAGCCTTGCCGAGACCGGCATCGGCCACTTCCAGGTTGATTTCCGCGTGACCATTCTCGACGGCGTATTTTTCCACGAATTCACGCGAAGCTTTCCTCATAAAACCTTCGGGTACGCGATCGAGCCTGGCCAGACCCGCTTCCGTCCATTTTGGTACGGTAACCGGATCCTGGGGCGAAGGGGCGGAGGTAACCGTGATGGGCGTTGCGGAAAAAGACTGCAGGGAGTGGGCGGCTCGAACCATCTCAACGGTAACCGTTCCTATTCTATCGGTAAGAGCCCGCTTTTCCACGCGATTTCGCAGCTGCTCCCGTTTTATCGGATCCCCGATGGATTCCACTTGTTCCAAGGCCGCGCGATCCCAGGTCAATTTTCGGTTTCCGAGCGCGGTAATCGATTCCCCATCCTTGGTTTCGGCGGTTTCCAGCAACTGGAAAATCGCGCCTTCCCGGCCGCATACCGGGCATTCGATGGGGCGGGAGCCATGGTGGGAATATCCGCATATCGGGCATCTGAACGTCAAATCGATGCGGTCCACCACTTCGGATTCGGCTTTTCGTTTGGTTTCCAGATTGATACCCATTCGGGCCAGGGCTTCGGGAGGCATGATTGAACCCAGGGCTTCGAAAAGGATGGATTCGGTAATCACAGTATGGCCTTCGGCCACGCAATAGCCTTGAATGGCCTTCATCGCCATGGGTCGGGCCATATCGGGAACCTTGTTCATCCGCTCTTTGGCTTCCACCGTCCAGCTGACCGTTTCTTCGGCCTGGAATTCCACTGGCGGCTTGCTTTTGCTTTCCACCACCAGCAGGTTGCAGGCCGCCAGACGGCAGAGATTTTCCGTATTACTGCCCAAGTCCATATCCTCCTCGCTGTGGAATCCGATACGTCCGAATACCAGGAGCCAAGGTGGGTGTTCTTCGGAGTATTGCAGTATTTTCTCGAAAGGCTTTCCATCTAGCAACCGGGTCTCGATGGCGATGCCTTCCTTTTCGGCCAGTCGTTCCGCAATGTTCAGATAAGACTGGTAGATCTTTGCCAAACCCGAATCGATGATGTCCTCATGCAGCTTTTCCTGCTCCTCGAACTTGAATACCTTACGGGCCTTATCGGTCAAGGCTTTGTTGAGGCTTTTGAACATGGCGTAATGGAAATAGGGATCGAAAGCGGAAACGGCTACGATTCGTTTTTCGAATTTTTTGGCTAGGACGAATGCGCGCTGCAATCCACCCCAGCTCCTTTCGCTGCCGTCCAGGCATACCACGATGGTATCCGATTGATTGGATGCCTCGGAGCGCTTGCAGATAAGGAAGTCGCGCCTGACCCGTCGCAAGGTTCTCTCCGTAACCGATCCCAATAGGGAACGGCTCACTCTTCCGATTCCGAATCCTCCAAATACCACCAAGTCGTGTCCGTTGGCGTTTATGTCATCCGAGAGGGCTTTCCAATTCTTCCCCTCCAGGGAAATCGGTGTGTAGGGCATTTCGTGCTTTTGGCACTCCTGGGCCATCACTTCGAGATAGGAGTCGGTGATAAGTTCCAGGCCTTTGGTAATGAGGCTGTCGTGGATTTTCCGTTGCTTCTCCAACTCCTTTTCCTGCCGATACTCAGCGGGGAGGCCGCCTTCCATGGCGCGAAAACGGTTGTCATGCATTTTCGCCGCGTAGACATGGCTTCCGTGCAATTTGGATCCGAAAGCCTTCCCGATGCCCACGGCCAGTTCGGTGGCAGCTGCCGACAATTCCGAAGAATCCAGTCCCACGTAAATGCTTTGATAGCGGGTGAGATCCACGGGAAGGGAAGGTTCCAGGCCGGATTTTTCCTCCCCTGCGGAGGGTTCGGGGCGTTCCATGACTTCACGCGCCTCTTGCACCACCTTGGCGTCAATGCGGGTGAATCCGCGCGAGCGTGCGTATTTTTCAATCGATTCGGTAATGAACTGCCTGACCATTCCCGGCGCGCGGTTGACGGATTGCATGGCTTCGGGATCCCATTCCAAATCGCCCCGACCTTTTACATGCAGGATTTTTCCCGGTTTCTCGGGTACGCGAAAGGGCGTCTTGTCCGATACTTCGGTTATCCATAGCACATAGGCATGGGGAAATTCGTGTTGGGCGATATGGAAACTGTCGTACTCGAACATCACCCGCGCGAGCTTGATGAAGGTATGCCGGGGATCGTCAGGTCCAATCACCTCGACGGCGCAATTCACCTGGAAGCTCATATAGTCCGGAGCATTTCCGGTATAATGGAGCGATGCGACCGGATTGGACATCAGATTGCGGTAGGTGGTTTTCTGGAAGATTTCCAAGGTGGAGAGCGCCCGGAAATCGATGGCCTCGCGATTGAAATAGAAACTGGATACGGCCTTGATCCTTTCCGCCATCGATTCCTGCCAAGGGCGCCCCTTGGTTTCGCGCAATACCGTCCGAAACAATTCGATGTAGTGGTCCAGGTATTCGGCATTGGGAATCAAGCCGACGCCCTTGTTGGAGCAATTGAAAGGAATTTCCTTGTCTCCCGACCAGGTCACCATGACAGGAAGGTGCGAGGAGAAGAAGGCAGGCTTGCCTTTGTTCTGGATCTTGTCGTAAATCGAGCGGCGTCCCGCTTCCATCCATTCCACCATCCGGTCGGGCAACGGTACCAAGGGAAGCCGCTTGAGGCCGGATTCAAGGCGCACGTCAACGTGGTTTTCGTGAACAGTTACATTTCTTTCCGAGCTGGCGTTTTCGGCTTTGGCGACTTGCATCTTTTTCTCCAATCGAATGGCTACCCGAAGCGCATGCCCAATTGGGCTTGCCTTTCGGCGCGGTGTTTTTGCATCAATTCGGAGGTGACGGCTACGCCTTCACGGCGGGCCCTCTCCTCCAGCTTCTTGCTGATCATGGGGCGGAGGAACAGGGGAATGCGCTTGAGGCGTTCGCGCGCTTCGTCGGTCCACTCTACCTGTTCCGCACCGGTAGTCAAACGTGCGGGAATGGGAGTTCCACCGGCGGGCTGATACCCGCAACTGGGATCCTCCGCCATGAGGTTGCCGGTTTCCGCCAGCGACCGGGCGCGGCATCCTCCGCAAATCAACTTGTATTCGCAACTGCCGCATCTCCCCTGGAGAAGCGATGGGTCGCGGAACGATTGGAACAATCGGGCCTTGTCCCATATTTCCCAGAACCCCTGTTTCCTCACATTGCCTCCGGAAAGGTCCAGATAGGGGCAAGGCGTGACGTCACCCTTGGGAGTAATTCGGCAATAATGCGTGGCTGCAGGGCAACCGCCGCCATCATATCCCATGGCGCGCGTGAATTCCGATTCCGGGTCTTGCTCATAGAGAATGCGTTTGAAATGCGGGGTGCAACGTGATTGCACCATGATCTCCTTCGAATTCCGCTGTAGGTGGGCGATGCGGATGAGAGCGCTTTCGTATTCCTCCGGCGTCAAGTCCATGGCAGATTGACCGCGTCCGACGCATACCAGGAAAAAGAAATTCACAATGGAGGCACCCAGCTCCTTGGCCATTGTTATTACGTCGCTTTCGCGGCCCAGTTGCGCTCGCGTCAGGGTAAAATGGATTTGCACATGCAAATCCTGCTCGCGGCAGTTGCGGATTCCTTGACGGGCCCTGGCGAAGGCCCCGGGAACTCCCCGGAAGGAGTCATGGGCCGTAGGTTCCACGGCATCGAGACTGACTCCCACTCCTTGAAGACCGGCTTGCTTGAGGCGTTTCACCTTTTCGGGAGTAAGCAGGATTCCGTTGGTTCCCAAAACCATTCGTAATCCCGCCTGGGCACCCGATTTCACGATGAGGGGCAAGTCCGGGCGAAGGAGCGGCTCGCCGCCGGTCAGTACCACGATGGTACCGGGCGCGCGGTCCGCGATTTCCTGAAACAGGGTTTTGAGCTCGGCATTACTGAGTTCGTCGGGAGAAGGTTTTCCGCGCTGATCCGCATCCATATAACAATGGGCGCAGGCCAGGTTGCAGCTGGAGGTTAGGTTTACGGCCACCAGGTAGGGAATGAATTCTGCGCCGGCGGTCTGCATTTTCCCATCCTCCAGAAGAGTTTGCCGAGCGGCTTCAGAGCCGGACGTCTACCTTCGCGTCCTGGCCTTCTTCGACCTTGACTTGGACGGTTTGCTCGCCCAGCCCTTCGTGCCAGACTTTCAGTTTATAATTGCCCGGGGGAACATCGGTGATTTTGAATCCGCCGTTCTCATCGGTGATGGAAGCGTATGGGTGGGGAAGGGACCACACATAACCCTGCATGAAGTCATGGGCGTCGCATTCCACGGAGATGAGGCCCGGCCTCCGCAATATCCGATTGTTTTCCAGCACCAGACCCTTTCGGGGCAGGGCAAGATTGACGATTCCCTTTTTCTTGTCGCCGTCGACCTGCGAGAAGTTCGCGTTATGCAGCATGTCGTCGCTATTGGTAACCTTCAGAGTGCCTCCGGTAGGAGCAATCAGGATGTGGGGATCGAAGCGGCAATCCTGGTTGTTGTAAACCAGGTCGACTTCTCCCCAGGCCTTTCCGCCCTTCGGCGCCTCTGCCAGCATGGCCACCGCCCATTTCACGCCTCCGGATGACGAAATGACGTATTTCTGGGCGCTCATCTTGGCTCCACATTGCTCGGCATTCTTACTGACAATGCGTGTTTCATCCTTCGGAATATCGCCTTTCACTTTGATGGTTCCGCTGATGCTTCCCCCCGCCCAGGCGGCGCAAGTTCCAGCGAGAAACAATGAGGTTGTTATTAGTGTGGATTTCATTTCGACTCCTCCCATGGTGATTTCGATGCATGCGCCGAACGCCGACTAAAAGAAAGCGTGCAGCCTCCAGAGTATCTGGTCCTGGTTCTTTGGTCCATTTTGTGGAATCCAATCATTTTTCCGATAGTAAAGCCCGACCTGGAACCACTGCGTAAGGAACGGTTCCACTCCGAATGTGTAGCGCTGCTGACCGTTCAGCGCTCGGGGTATCATGGTGTCGGGATGCAGGTATTCATACGTTGTTTTGAAATTCAATCCCTTTATCGGAAGCATGTTGACCTCGGCCAGGGTGGAGACGCTTTTGAGGTCCATGTTCCGGGTCCAGTTGCGCTCGGTCAGAAACGTGAACATTCCGAAATTGGCGCCTCCGAAAAATCCGTACGTATTTTTATCGTTACGTTCGTGCTTTTTGATGGCTGAACCGTAGGAGCCTCCCACCCTGAAGCGGCGGAAAACCACCGATCCTACCGAAGAAAGCTGGGTATTGGTGACGTTGACGATGGCTGAAACCGGGCCGGGTTCCCATCCCACTTCATATCCCAAATCGTGCCGATTATAGGTATAATTGGGGGTATTGCGGATGAAGGCGTCGTCATCCATCAAGCGCAGGCCATAAGGGAGAAGCATGCGGCCGAACTTGAAAAAGGTATTGTGCGGCCCTTCCACGGTGGCGAAAAATTCCCTATTTGCCGATGCGGGGGCCATGGTCTGATCGATGTAGACGGAGAGGAAGTTCTTGACCAGTTCCAGATTGATATAAAGGTTACCCTCGCGGATGGTGGCTTCGTCGGCGGAGGGAAAGACTTTGCCGCTGTCGTTGGTATATTCGGATGTATGTACCTGCTCTACCCGCCAATTGGCGCCGACCGTAATCGATTTGTTCAGTTTGGGATCGAAGGAAAACGGCATTTTTCCCGCTCCGGCCTCGGCCATAAGCAGTTGATATTGCGAATAGACGGCTCCATAATCGGTTCGCATGCCGCCGCCGGATTTGTTGGTGTGGCAGACGCTGCATTTCATTCCCGTGCGAACGGCTATATAGGGCTCGGCATCTACCGTGGGTACGGCGGAAAGGAAAGTCGCACCCAAGAGGGACAGTGACAGGTGAATCGCGGTTTTGTGCATGCGCATCGCTATGGTCTCCTTTTTCACGTCAATTCTCCGGAGCTCCGCCTTCAATCCATTTTTTTATGGTTTGAATATCATCCGCGGAAAGTTTGGGTCTTAGCAATGGCATGCGTTCTCCGACCCGAGGGTTGTCCAGGGTGATTTTAAGGTACAGATAGCTGCTATCAGGCATTTTGGGCTTTACCAGCAGCATCTCCGGCCTCGGCTTTACCATTTCCACCGACGGAATGTTCACCAGGGCCGCATACGCCTTGTCCGATTCCAGGCTCAGTTTGGTCATCGCGTATCCTTGGGAGCCGGGAGAGTGGCATTGGGCGCAATGATCCCTGAATATGGGTTGTACCTGATTCGCGAAGAAGGACGGGGGAAGGGCATTGGGATCGGGTATGGAATCGGGATCCGGATCGGGGTTGACCACGACCACTGTGTCGGGCGGCGTCAATAGGGAGCCGCCGGGATTCAGTCCGGTCCCGCTTCCAACCGGATCCAGGCATGCCACCAGGATGACCGCGGCCATGCCGATCGTAAGGAGGAATGTCAATGCTTTCATGTTTTCCTTCTCCTTTTCTCGGATCACTTCGTCAATTCCGTGTCTTCCCAGAGCCACCGCAGAAACAGGTTCGGTTTTTTGGGAAGTGATCCCACATAATGGACAAGGGCCCACTTGCGTCTTTCCTCCAGCGCCAGACGGGCAGCTTCCGGCATTGTTTCGATGGCGGACAGCGAAGGCTGTGCCTGGAAATACTTGCGCAGGGTCTGGATGTCGTTTTCCCCGTATTCCTCCGAGTATTTGGCGGCGTCCAGGTGGCCGCCTTCATAGAGGAAGACCCCCGAGAATGCGGGCATGGGAGTCCCATTTAATCCGGTTGAGATGGTTCGGTACAATGCTTCCGGTGAGTTACCCGCCTTGTAACGGAAGCGGGTCAAATCCCAGGGCAGGATTTTATTTCCGTCGTCGTCCAGCATCCCCTGGGCTGATTTGCCGTTTCCTTTTCCGCTTCCTCCATGGCATGCCCAGCATTCCATGACCATGAAAACCATTCGTCCCTCTTCGATGAGGGCAGGCGAAGCAGGCGAGGGAGACGGAATTTCCAAGGCTTCTGGGGCCCCGAATTCCCGGAAATCCGCGCTGAAGGTTTTCAGATAGGCGACCACATCGAGAATCTCCTGCCGGGTAAGCAATCCCTTCCAACCGGGCATTTGGGTGCGGGGAATGCCGTCTTCCACGATGCGGACCAAATCCTGGTCCGTGGGTAACTCCCCGTTGGGAGTTGAGCGGAATTTGTACATGCCGGTAGTGAAGTTCCTGGGAAGCGGGTCAAGGTATTTCGCCGCAGGGCCATTTCCGTTACCGTTATCACCATGACAGGTCGCGCAGGCGCGTTGGTAGACGCTTTCACCCCTTACTTCTGAAGGCAAAAGGTCGGGACCGGCCAGCGCCCCGGTAAAAAGGAACATGATTCCCAATCGTACCGTTTTCATGTAGTGTTTCCCTTTTGCATGCGACGAATTCGCCAAGGTATTCCGGTCTTCTACATCAAATCCCATGTCGGCTCCCAACGCCTGGTTTTATGGTTTCCCGGGCAATTTTGACATATTCCCAATATAATAGTGGATATAAAAATCCGTTATGTAAAAGCGTTGCCATTTTTGCAAGTTACCCTTTCCTCCTAAAATGAAAACGTAACGCGAGAAGGAGCACGATTTGCACCGCCATGGCCGTACCCGCCTTGGTGGCAGCTGGAATGAGGGGAGAAGTCTTTACGGGAGATTTCAGGTAAAGGCTGTACCAAGAGGTAATGCCCCTTTTATTTCCGGTTTCCTCCGAAAAGCCGTCCCAAACCGAGAAGGCAATGGGAATGAACTCCTCCAGATTGAAATGCATGCCATTTTCGGGCCTTCGTGGACCTTTGAAAATTACGGACCATTCGCCGTCACTGTACCGGGATTGTATTTCCAAATTGAAATCCGCTTTAGCCAAATCAGAACTTCCTTTGCCTATATAGCCCTGGGGGGTGTCCCGGCCGAGATCGGCGAACCAGATATCCGCGGGATTTTTCCTGTCACCGAAGATAAAGTACGGTAGCGCCTTCCCGTTGGGGGTTCTATGGGGTATCTGTAAAGCTACTGCGTCGGAAACCGTTTCCTCCGGCGGATTCTTTGAAATGACGGGTTTACCCGTAGCGGAATCACCTTGCCTGGCAAGGGTGACCGGGCTGTTTCCCCCCTTGGTTTCCGCCCGCATATCGTGCCAGACCAGCCTTATGGCGATATGGGTGCTGTCATAAACCGCACTGACTTCGATGGCATTGGCCGCAGGTTGAAAGCTCCGTGGATCCTCGATCACCTGTCCCACGACCGGAAACAGGGCCGCCACGGTATTGGCGAAAAGTTCATCTCCGCGGGAAATATCCAGCGGGCCGTTCGCCTGTTCACCGATGACCAGGTTGGTGTAAGGAGGTCTTTTGGTGGGCGAAAGGGAGTGGATATAGTTCACCAGATGCCAGCGGTTCTCTTCTTCGATGGTGGCGAAGGAAGGCATGGGGGTTCCATTGAGACCGGTTACAATCGTGCGGTAAATATCTTCGCGGTTTCCGCCTCCCCTGAATGTCCAGGGTTTGGTAAGGTTGGCAGGGTGAATGAATTGGTCCCAGTCATCGGTCAGGGTGGGAGCGGATTCTCCGTTTCCCCGCCCGAACTCACCATGGCAATCCATACATTTGTTTTCGCGATAGACATCTTTACCCTTTCGTGCGGATTCTTCGGTGTATGGGGGGGCCTTGGGTATTTCGATTTGTACCGGGGTCATCACCGAATCGGCGAAATCCTCGTTGAAGGTTTTTATGTATTGCACCACATCGTCAAGGTCCTGTTCCGTGAAGCGGGGCCAGCCGGGCATTCCCGTATAGGGCATTCCCTTTCTGATTATGTTGCGTAAATCCTGATCGGTGGGAAGTTCGCCGCTCTCGGTGCTGCGTATTTTATAGACTCCGTAGGTGAAGTCGCGGGGGAGAGGATGATTGAATTCCGCGCCAACCGCCTTGGCATCACCGTCATAGCCATGGCATTGGCTGCATTTGGCATCGTAGATTTGCTTCCCGCGAGCCAGTTGCTGTGGATCAGCCGCTCCCGCCGGATTGAGGGAAATTATCGACATTACCAGTGCCGATAGGGACAGGACTATCACCCGTTTGAAGCGGGGATGCGCCATGTTGTAGTGCGACGCCCTCATCTGACATGCTCCTTGGCCCGGGGCCGTTGGCCCGTGAAATCGTAGAGGAACAGGATTACGTCCCAAATGTCCTCTTCACTGAGGCGATCCTCCCATGCCGGCATGCTGCTTAGCCAAGGGGTTCCGGCTTCGGGTAGTCCGGGGCCCCCTTTGGCAATTCGCCAGAACAGATAACCTTCTTCCAGCATGGCGATGGTAGTGGCTTGAAGGAAATTGGCGGGGAGGGGATCGAAGCCATGGGCGAAGTTTCCTTCTGCTTCCATATTGTCACCGTGGCAGAAAACACAGTTCTGGTAATAAACGCGGCGGCCGTTTTCGAGGTGGGTTGCGAATGCCGGTTTATCCGAATTTTCCAGTTTCCGGTAGGGATTTTCTCCGGTAATCAAATCGATTCGTTTGCCCCGGAAATTGATTTCATCCGGAGGAGCGGGATGGACCGTTCTTCCGGAGGCCGGAGGCTGGACACCTAGTGTGGCTTGTCTATAGGCGCTGTAACCCAGGAGTGCCGGAATTATCAATACACCTATGGCTAAAGCGCGGCCATATTTTTTTTCTGTGATCCAGGTCCGGATCAGGCGAGCGGATTCATCCATGCGTCCCGCCTCGGCGGTTGCATAAATGGCCAGCGAACCGGTTATTATAGCCATGAAGAATTTGACGATGGATGCCGGTGCCGGAGGTTCGATTCCGTAGCTGAGAAAAATGAAACAGGAAACCCAAATGGCAGCCAACCACGCGAGTATATTTGGCCTGAAAAACCGCAATCCGGTCAAAGCGACTATCAGAATGGCTAGGATCCAAAGGTTCATGGCGAGCCTTTCCTCGATGATAGGAATTCCACCAGCAGGCGCAATTCACCTGCCGATACCTGATCGTAAAATCCGGTGGCCTGCAAAGATGCTTCCATGACTCCGGGAGGATAGCCGTCTGCCACGGTCGCATCAGGCTCCAGGAGGGCCCGGTACAATTCGGGCGTTGAAAGCCGGGTACCTACGTCGAGCAGGCCGGGGCCCTGCAACCCCCCTATTTCGGTGAGACTGTGGCATGCGGAACATCCGTATTTCCGGAAAGCCTCGCGACCATCCAGGGCGGCCTCTCCGGCTCGCTTGGCGCCGGAAGCATGGGCGATAACCGGCGCCCCGGATGCTTCGGCGGCACCGGAGTATTTGAAAGTAGTGGCAAGATCAACGGTAGTCTCTCCTCCCAGGGTCTGCATATAGGCGATGATGGCGATGATTTCGGGGTCCGTCAATCCGATTGGCGGCTTATGTACGGCGGGCATTCCGGGATTGAAACCTTCCACGATGAAGGCGTCGGGGTCGTACAATGATTCGGCCAGATAATCCTCCGCGCTCATGTCCGGACGCCGTCCGGCCGCTTTCACC
>CAYNXV010000126.1:0-10717 GCA_964401245.1 uncultured Bifidobacteriales bacterium
GGAGCAATGCGAAGATCAGTTTTACCGCCAAGGACGTGATTGTGTCCAATTCCCATTTCAATTTTTCAGGGTTAATTCAATCGACTACCAAAGGTCGGATTGAATTAACCAGCAATACATTGAACCGTGTCCAGTTTGATTTGGATGGTGGTTTTTCTGGCATTAACAAGTTCCATGATAATCTTTTCGGGCATCCTCCGAAGGAAAATAAATTACCTGGAGGAAGCCAGTTTTTTCCCATCTCATTCATCCGCTTTGAAGGCGGAGGAACTAAAGAGAATAACCTCCGGTTTTCCACATGGGCAGGATGGGATTACCCTTCTTCGAGTACCTTCACGCATCCGTCCAATGGTCCAACTCCCCCCTTCGGCGACAGCTTATCTCTCTGGCAATTCCCTCCTCCCCAAGGCGCGACATACGGCCATCACCACCCCGCTGGCGCCTTCCCCGCCTACAACGTCTTCCCCGGCGACACCACTTATACAGGCGCCCTCCAAGGCCAGGATATCGCCTTGCAATTCCCCTCCGCCGCCATCCCCCGGGTCCTCACCCTCTCCGCAGGCATCACCGACTATGCCCAGCTGCCCGATTCGCTGCGCACCCATTGGCTGAAGGATACCACCTTGTCCCTCTCCGGCCCCTTTGCCATCGCTTCCATCGCATTACCCGGCAGCGTCGGCCCCGGCAAACCCGTGCTGCTGAGTGCCGGGGGTTCCACCTTCACACCCGGGCCCGCCGGAGCCGAAGGTGCCTCTACATTCCTCAATGCCCAGCCTCAGGCGCGTCAATTCATTCCCGCCTTTGGCGGACAGAACACCTTTCGCGGCCAATCGGTGCGGGTTGATTTCGAGGGCGCCGCCATCCGGTTCGCCCAAGTCACCCGCACGGGACGTACCTCCCTGCAACCAGCCGATTCCCTCGAATTCGATTCCCGCACCCGGACCTTGGCGCAAACCGGAAAAGCCATGGGCTTCTCCTTGGCCACCACGGCCCAAATCTCCGGGACGGCCGAACTCCTCCTGCCCTTGGCATCGCGGCCGGCTCACTTTCTAAAAGATTCGGTATCCCTCCGCTTCGGGTCAAACGACTTCCGCCGCGCAACCGATAGCGGAGACGATTGGAAAGTCTCCGCCGACTGGGCGGAAATTCGCAACGCATCCGCCCTCTCCCTCGTCGAGCGCCTAGCCTTGGGAAGAGTCGCGGACAGCCTCATTCTCGCCCAGGGCCACGCTCTCCTGTCGGAGTCGCAACAAGGGCATCAGCTGCGTATCGATTCCACCGTCGCCCAGCCCACGCCGGAAGCTTATCCGAAGCTCGGGGAATTTTCCCGGCCTCTGAGCCTCTCCTGGCCCGGACGCGCGCCGGGTGACTCCTTGCGCCTCCGCTGGAAAAAAACCCATCCCAGGCAGCAGGTTTTTCTCGCCGGTGATACCTTGACTCCCGTGGCCACCACGGATTCTGGTTCCCTTGTCGCCATCCAGAGACTTGCTCCCGACGATGCGGGCAAAACCTTCTTTTTGGCCCGGGCCTACGCCATCGCCGCAAACACCGCCTCGCAATTAACGCTTGGCCCCGACTCCCTGGCGGGGCTTCTGTCCTCCACGCCCGGCGACCTCACGCTCGACAGCGCCTTCGCCATAAAAGATTTACCGCTCGACTCGCTCCGCGTCCTGGCCAAACGGAAAATCATCCTGGAGGATCTCACCCTGACCGAGCCCTACCTCGCCTGGATAAGCGGCGATGACCTGGCCCGCTCCGAGCGTCTGGCGGCCTATGTGCAGAGCGGCGGGGTTTGGAAAAGCCTCGTTGCCGATGCGGTGGCCACCAATCGCTTCCGGCTCACTCTGCCTGCGGACGCCCAGGCGCTCGTGGTGGCCGAACGCATCGATCCAAGTGACAACGAACCCGTTCCGGTAACGGTGGCGCCCAGCGCCTCGGCGGAAGGTGGCCTCCTGATCGTGACGCCCTCCGCTACTCCCGCGGAAAAGGAGCGCATTCGCGCCTACCATCTCGAAACCATCAGCCTCGACGCCAATGGCCATCGGCGACGCGCCGTGCAAACCCAAACCTCCCTTGATGCCGCAGTAACCTATGCGCCCCCGGATAGTACGCTCACCTTGTACCGCATCGGTTACGAATCCTACGGCGGGCAAATGACCTGGGAGGAGGAATTCCGCCAGGCTCCGCTTGCCACCGAAACCTTCCGCAGCGCCGTGAACGCGGCGGCCGTCCCTTATGCGCCCAAGGTTTGGGAATTGGTGGGATTTCCAAGCGACGCCACCTTGGGGGCCGCCCTACCCGGAATCGAAACGGCCTCCGAAAGGCCCGTTGTCAAAGCCTGGCGGAACGGCCGGTGGGTCGTGCAGCCCAATAAAACCGAACTCAAGCGGGGTCGGGGTTATCTCGTTTGGCTGCCCGCCGACCAAAGCCCCCGATTGCCTGCGGGCCAGGAGCCGTCTCTAAGCCCCATGACCATTGATTTGGATACGGGATGGCAACTTATCGCCAACCCCTTTCCCGTTCCCGTGGCCGTAGAGGATATCGGCGGCAATGCGTCGGCGGTATCGGATTTTTATTTCCTCGATTGGACAGGCGCCGGCAAATCCGCCACCTCGGATTGGTCCATCGCGGACAGCCTCCAGCCGTTCCAGGCCTATGCCGTGCATGCCTTGTCCCGGACCGCCCTCAGTTTTGACGCCGCTGTCAATATTGCTCCGGCGCCCAAGACAACCCCGGTTCGCCGGACGCGAATCGAATTCACTTTCGCCGCGAAAAACCCGGGGCCGGAATCGAAATCGAAATCCCGCGCGCGCCTCTACATGCAAAACCGCCCGCTGGCCCGCAAAGCTCCAACCCTATCACTCATCAAGCCCGAGTTTTATGCCTCCTGGCATCAACCTCAAGGGCCCATACTCACCGATTCGGCCGCGGGCGACTTTTTCATCCACGCACCCGCGACCGATTCCATTACGTTCGCCTTGCCCGCCTCGTCGCTTCCCGGAGAGCGTTTGGCGATATGGGACCCGGTGGAACAACGCCTTCTCACCTCCAACCCCGGATCCTTAGCGGCTCGGCAAGGTTGGAATTCCTATAAGCTGGTGTCCGTGAAAACCGGAGCGGAGACCGCCATGGAAAAAGAATTGCGGCGCTCGCTCGCAGCGGCTGCTTCACCGGAAATCTCCGTCGTCAACCGTGGCGGCAATATGCATGTTACCATGCGCTTGCCCGAGCAATGGGGAGCCGTCAATCGGTTGCATTTCGAAGTGGTGGACATTTCCGGCCGCCTACTGGCCCGATATGAAGAAGGACCCGTCACGCCGGGAAACAATGAGTGGACCTTCACCCAATCCCAATCCCATCCCGGAATCCGTATTCTCAAGGCAGAAATAGCAACTTCGGTGGGCGTGAAAACTCTCTCCCGACGCCTGCCCATGGCCGGGGCCCTGCAATGAAGGCCTGGAAATGCCTCATTCCACCCGTCTTCCTTGCGGCTACGCTCTCCTTGGGGTCCGCCAATACCTGCCGCGACGGCGGATCACCCTACCTGCCCGCCCGGATAGGCATACCCGGCAGCGCCTTGCCGGAATACGTTAAGCTGCCTTGCGATACCATGATCGTGCGCGTCGGCGACACTACTCGCATCCATTCCAGCGTTCGCCTGCATTTCGGACCCCAATCCGGCGACGCCAATGTCATTCTCGTTAAGGGCGTTCTCATTGCCCAGGGGACGCCCGCGCATCCGATATTCTTTTCGGGGTCTCTGGTCGAACACGCGCTTGGGGTCAAACCCGGACATGCCGTCTGGGGCGGCTTCCAGGTGACGAACACTGGCGCCCTGTCGCTCGAGCATGCGCGTCTTTACAATTCAGCCATCATCATCCAAAGCCAATCCGAAAACGTGCGGCTCGAAAACGTCACCACCGTCGGTTGCAGCCATCTCCTCGCTCCCGGCAACGTATTCAAGAAGCTCGATATGGACCGCACCGAAATCCGATCCCTCGACTTCGCCTCGCTCACGGACAAACCCGGCGAGCCCGACCTCGCCGATGAAAGCGACGCCCGGAAAAATACCGGCCGGAGTACGGCCGCGAAAAAGGCTGAAAACAATCCTTCCCGACTGCAATCCAAATGGCTATGGGGCGGCATGGGCGTCGCCGCCTTGAGCTTAGGGGGCTACTGGTATTTTGTTGGCCAACCGGACGGCGGCAATCGGTCGCCAACCGATTTGGACGCGCCGGACGAGCCGCTTTGGCCCGACCGAAAGTGAAACCCGAATGTTCGCGGCCATTCTCAAAAGGCGATTCCGTGTTTACCATGCCGTCGCCCTGAGCGTTTTTTCGACCTGCCTTTCGGTTCTCTCCCCGACGGCGCCAGCCTCGCCGCGGGAATCCGCCCCGCAATCCGAAACCGCCCAAGTGGATTGTCTCGATTCCGATCAGCTCGCCGCCCTCTTCCAGGCCGGCGAGTTGGAGTCGGTGTACCGTAATTGGCTTGCATTCTTTCAACGCAACCGGATTTTGCGCCTGTCGGTAGACATGCCCTGTTGGCTTGAAGGCCAAAAAGTGCTGGGCGTCCTGCACGCCGTGCTCATGGGTGACACGGTCCGGTCGCGAATGGCGTTCTGGCAGGTGGCGCGGAACGCCCCTGCAACCACGCTCTGGAATTTCAACCTGCCATATGAGATACAGGCCATGTGGGAGGAAATCTGGCGCGAAACCAAATACGAATTCTCGCCCGCCGAGGCTTGGAACCTCCACTGGACTCCCCCGCCTCTATTCGAATCCGGAGCCGACCGCCGTCGTCTCGAATTGAGGCGCTTGTATCACGACGCTCGCATAATCTATGGATTGACCGAAAGCCGGGATCCGGAGCCCTATGTGCGCATTCTGCGTGACCTCCAAAAGCAACAAGACGTCGCCTTCTTGATGATGCGCGCGGAAGCCATGCTGCGCTTGGGATATGGACCCGGGCGAATCCGCGAGGAACTGGCCAAGCTGGGTGGCGCCTCCGATGAAGTTATCGCCCATAGGGATCTGGTGCATTGGGTGGGACGGATGAATTATTGGCTCCGAAACATTTCCGTGGAGGCCCCCGGCAAGAACCCATCCGAATCTCCCGGCAAGGACCCGGTTCTTACGCGGCCCCGCGGAACCCGTTGAAATGCGCCGGGTCCTTCAAGCACCGCTTACGGATTGCGCGCAAGGTGAACGCGCATTCTATGAAACCGCTTTTTGGCGTACAGAGTGACGTCGATATCCCCGGTTGGCCGCCACGTTCGCCACATCAAGCACGAGCATTTTGAGCAGCATAGGAGCGAGCATCACCTGCTTGGCCAGGTTTCCGGGCCTATCCATCGCAGAATAGACCACGCTGGGATCGCGAAAACATTGATCCTTGCAAGCCTTGCAATCGCGCAAGTCCTCGGCTTGGCGCAAAGGCGCCGAATCGAGGGAGTCCACCACCCTTCCCGACAGGTGATAGCAGGGGCTAAGGGACTTCTGGTCCGCGCCCAGGAAAAAAATATCGCGTCCCGCATAGCATCCCATTCCGCCCGATTTTCCGTCCAGTTCGCGTATTTGCTGCCAGATGGAAACGTAAGGATTGACGATGGTCAGGGGCTTGATGCTCGACTTGATGCGTAACAGATCGAGAAAGATAGCCCGCAACTCGTCGGTACTGAAGCTGACGCTTTCGGATCCCAGAGTGGCCAGGTGGGCCATGTCGTCGGAATCGCTTCTGTGCATGGGATAGGAGAAAACGAAACGATCTATGCCGTATTCGGCGCTGTAATATTCCATATGTCCCCGAAGGTCAGGCAATCCCTCGTGAACCGGCAACACCCGGGAAATCACCGTTTGCCCGAAAAAATTGATGCGGGACCGACGCAAGAGGCGCAACCCATGTTCCATTTTATTCCTGATGGACCGGAACCCGCGATGGTCAAGATGCTTCTGGAATGGGAACGTATCGAGGGAATACCAAAGAAAGTCCACTTCGGATTCTCCGAGCGTATCCACCATTTCGGTATCAAGCATAGAACCGTTCGTTCCGGTCCGGACCTGGAATCCGGCCGCTTTGGCCGAACGCACCAATTCCCGGAACTCCGGATGCAAGGTCGGCTCCCCGCCCGTAAGGTGGAGAATGCGGATGCCCTTTTTCCGCAGATCGGAGTAGCTTTTTTTCAAAGCCTCCACGTTCAACTTGTAGGGGACATGTCCATTCCTCACGCGCTCTTTCAAGCGCTCCTTGTTATAACCGCAAAAGGAACAGGTCGCGTTGCACAAATCCAGAACCTTGATGTTCAACTGCCTGCCTATAGCCATGGCCGCCTTCACAATGCCCGCTCGTTGCGGATGACTTGCAATTGACGTCGATAGCGTTTCAAATACACGGGGTGGATGTTGGCCTTCGGAAGCAGGACGAGAAAATCGAAGGTTCCGAATTCGCGATCCAATGCAGGAGGGCTGGCAATCCATGCTCCGAGGTTCAGGTAGCCCTTGAGCAACGGGGGCACGAAATCGTGCATGCTCATATCCGACGGCGAAATATACCGCCGGTAATGCAGAAGAGTCTGGTGGCTGCGGGTCAATCGATACCCGTCCTGCACCAGACATTGGTAAGGAAGAGGCGCCGCCGCCTGATGGGCGAGATATCCTGCCAGGCGGTTTATTCTACCACCCTGTTCGACGGGTACCGATGCCGCTCCCAACAGCAATTCGAATCCTCCCGCGTCCATATAAGCCGTAATCGCCATCCAAAGCAATTGGATGATGACTCCTTTTCGGAAATCCGGGTGCACGCAGGAGCGACCCAGTTCCAAAATCTCTCGGCGCTTGTAAGGGAAGTGGCCAAATATGTATTCGTTTTCGCAGTAAAACGCTTGCGTAGATTCAAGCCGGGCCCCGGGGTGCAGTCGATATGTTCCCACCAAGGCGTTGTTTTCGCGATCCAACACCATGATATGATCGCAAAACGGATCATAGAAGTCGGAGTCGAGGCCTTCATCGTTTCGGAGCTGGGCCTCACTGCTGAAAATGGCGTAGCGGAATTTCTGCACCTCGCACAGGTCGTCGGGTGTTGCCGCCAAGCACACCTTGAAACGGCCCGAATCGATTTCAGGAATCAATTTTTCATCGGTACTTTTCTTGTTATCCTGTTTAGACTCCATTTTTTTCTCTCCTAGCCGGTGAATGCCGATTTTATCGTGGACTCATTGCTGAGCAAATCGTTGATTGACGCGAGCGTTTCCGAGGTTCCGTCATAGGTTTTTATGTCGTCCAGGAAACGCCGGATGGTTTCGGCGTATTTGTGTCGCATTATCACGAATTCCCTGAATACCGACCGGGTGAACCCATCCAATTCGAATACCTGTCCGAAGCCGCTTCTCAGCAAGGCCGCGGCATTGAGTTCCTGCTCCAACACGTCAGGCTCGGGAAAAACCAGGATGGGTTTTCCTAGAAAAACGGCCTCTCCGATTACCTGGTTTCCCGCCGTGGTAATCAGCGCATGTGCGGACGATAGGGATGCGAGAAACGCCTCTCTATCGATTTGATGGCAGCGGATATTCGCATGACTTGCCGGCGGGTGGGATTGCCAATCAGAGAATATTTCGAAGGATACGTCCGTTTCCCGCATCAAGACGCCGAGCAACGACTGAAGATAGGCGGATCGCTTCAGGTAAACGGCGATATGGCCGTTCAATCCGACTTGCAAATCCTTCAGCCTTTCGGAGATATAGGGACCTACGAATACGGCTTTGCTTCCTCTTCTCCTAGGAAAGTGGAAAAAAGAACTGGTGATGACCCGATCCGGCCGTCCACCCAGAACGCCCACTACGGTGCGGGATAGAAAAAGCCCGAAAACTTTATGGAATCCCCGCAGCTTGGGCAGCATCGATTCGGTGAGGAAGTGCTGGTGATCCAGGGACAGCAACGGTTTCTTGAATACCGGCGCAAAGCGGGCCAGGTAGGGCTCGAAATCGGAAATGAAGAGGTCGGGATTCATCCGGGACGCCAGTCCTTTGATGGATCGGAATTTGGCTCCGGCGCCCATCAACAACCCCATACCCATAGGAAGATTCTTGAGAAATGTAGACCAGAGGCAGAGACGGCCTTCGCGGTTGTAATGGTAGCGGAAAATCGGGATTTCGAATACCGTTATCCGCCGGCACGCCAGGACAGGCAAAGCGTCGCCTCCGCTGAGCACGCATACTCTGTGTCCCTGGCGCATAAGATGCTCGATGATATGCATGCTGCGGGTGGCATGGCCCCGGCCTTCGCCCTGCACGCCGTATAGTATGGTTTTTGACGTCATTCCAGATAATTTACCACGCGCACATTTCCCCGGAATTGGGATTGTGTAACTTTTATGTTACACCATCTCGTATGGTAATATTGTAATGGAGACATGACATAAGATTGAAACAGGAACGCAACCAAAGCGTTCGCTATTTTTTCGATTATTGGCGCAAAAGGGAAACGCCATGCTGAAGCTTTTGATGATGGGGGGATACTGCCTTTGCTACGGTATCTCCGCAGTTTTGTCGCGACGGTTCGGGCGCTGCAAATACCTGCTACCCAACGGAGAGCGAAATGGACGGATGGCAATGCGGTTGGGCATGGCGCTTTGCCGGACATTGAAAATCGAAGTCGATGCGCCCCAAGCGGAGTCCCTAGGCGAAGGCGTCCTATTCGTTTCCAATCATTTGGGATATCTCGACATTTTGATTTTACAAAGCGCCGTCAGAGGACGCTTTATCGCCAAGGCGGAGGTACGGAAATGGCCGGTAATCGGAAGGTTGGCCGACTTGTTCGGTTGTTTTTTCTGCGACCGGGACAGGCCATTCGCGAGTTATCGCTTGCTTCCCGATATTTGCGAAAGCCTGAGGCAAGGCGTCAATGTGCTGCTTTTCCCTGAAGGAACCACCGGTAATGGAGACCGAAAGCTCCCCTTCAAAGGCATGTTTTTCGAAGCAGCCGTTAGAACCGGAAAGCCGGTGGTCCCATTGCGAATCGAATATCTAAGCCTCGACGGCAAACCCATAGACAGGAAAAACCGCGACAGGGTTTATTGGTACGGGGACATGACTTTTATTGAACATTTCTGGTGTTTTTTACGTACCTGCGAACTCAAGGTGAAGGTGTCATTCCTTCCCTCCATCGACCCGACGGGAATGACTCGAAAACGCCTTAAAGCTATGGCCTTCGAGTCACTGAACCGGACCTTCGCGCCGACTACCTAAACCGCTCCGATACCCGGTTTCGGCGAAATTCCGCAGAAGTATGCCTCAAGCGTTATTGGCCGGGGAATAGTTCTCCAAGTCCCACTGATAGCCAAACCCCGTGACGGTGCGGACACAGCTGTCGTAAGGCTTCAACTTGTCCCGTATGCGGGTCACCGTCACGTCCACGCTCCGCAAGCCGGCCTTCGATTCCATGCCCCAGGCCCGCTCCAGTAGGGCGGAGCGGGAGATGGTCTTTCCCTGGCCTTCGATGAGGGTCTTAAGCAAAGTGAACTCCCGGGGAGTCGTCGGGACGCGCTTCCCATCCACCGTAAGGATGTGACGGGCGAACTGGATTTCCAAGCCGTGGAAGCGCAGGCCGTCGCTGCCCTTGCTGCGCTTGAGCAACGCCTTGATGCGCGCCAACAGCTCCTTGGGTGAAAAGGGTTTGCACATATAATCATCGCCTCCCACCTTGAATCCGATCAGCTTGTCGGTTTCCTGGTTTTTGGCGGTTACGAAGAGAACGGGAATGTCGGCAAGCCGCTCGTTATTCTTGATGCGCCTGCAGACCTCCACTCCCGACATGTCGGGAAGCATCACGTCCAATACGGCCAAATCGATGATTTCGTCATTCATAATCGAAAGCGCGTCCTGGCCGGTTTTGGCGAGGAACAGCTTGAAGCCTTCGCGCTCCAACGTATAATTGAGCAGGTCGGAAATATCGGGGTCGTCCTCGAGGATTAACAAGTTGGCCGATTCCATAAATACCTCCGAAAAAAACCGTTACAAAAAATAGGTTTGTTGATAAACTACGCAGCGCATGTGACAATGGTGGGGCAGCAATTTCAGGTATCCAAAATGCTCCAAATCTTGTAGCCGTCGGGCATTTTAAGCAGGGTTCGAAAGGCGGGAAACTCCCTCTCGCCCTCCGCGTCCCGAATCCATAGCCTCACTTTTCTCACAAGGGAGTATCGGGAACCGCCCTGCTCCTCTCCCTCGACGGCGTATCGGGAAAAGACGAAACCTTCGGACTTGGCTTCGTCTAACCAGCGATCCAGGTGCTTTTTATTCCCGCTCACATACATCTCCGCGATGAAGCCGGGAGATTGGGGGTTGGAGTCGGCATCCGGCATCAGGGGGTATATGGCTTCGTACTCTTTCCGTTGCACTACCAAGGAAGCGGCGGTAGTCATATCCTTGCGTATCAATGCGTCGAAGAATTTATGAATCAGGGAATCCACGGAAGGCTGGAGATTCTCCACTACTATTGGGGTTGCCAAAGCCGAAGCCGTTTCGGGGAACGACGTACCGTCTCTTTCCACCGCCGGTTTTTCACCCTTTCCGCAGGCCGATAACAAAGTAAGCGTCGCCAAAATACCCAATGTTCGCAAAATCGGTAGCATGAATCCAGTTCCTGATCGCCTGTTTGATCGCGCACAAAGCGCGTGCTCACATTTGAAATATTAGACCCCCCATAAGGCGGACTCGTGACAA
>CAYNXV010000127.1:0-10680 GCA_964401245.1 uncultured Bifidobacteriales bacterium
AATTTTGCTTGAAATGTCGCGGCTATACGGCGTCAAGGATCCCAGGGGTTTAAAGTCTCGTGAAGCCTATCTCAAAATCAACCCCACCGATTGGGGCGTTTCCAGAGAACTCGCCCTGGCGCACGAAGCCCAGGGCAATCCGCAAAAGGCGCTGGAAATCTATGGGACCATCGCTCCCAATTACCGGGACAATTCCGATTTCAATTTGCATGTAGCCCGCCTTTGGTCGCGAACGGATCCCGGGAAGGCCCTGCCCTATTACCTGGAAGCGGCGCGCAATGCACCCACGAAAATCGAAATACCTTTGGAGGCGGCAGCCCTGTTTGAAAAAATGGGACAGGGAGAAAAGGCGCTGGCGGCTTATCACCAGGTCTTGGAAATCAACCCCAACCACCCGGAAGCCAAAGCAAAAGTTCTGGAGTTGGCACCCGTCTCCAAAGACGGAAAGTGGACCGAAGCCCTGGCCAATCTTGAAAAGAAGAACCCCAAGGATCATACGCTCCAATTCCAGCTGGCCCAACGTTTTCTGGCGCGCAAGGACACCGGATCGGCCTATGGATACCTGAGCAAGGCCCTGGCCGGAAGCCCCAACCGCGCCGAATACCTAGCCGTATTGCCGCAGGTAATCCACACCGAAAGCCAGATTCTCAAGCACTTTCCCGCTTTGCAGAAATTGGCCCAGCAGGAAGGGAAAGACGCGCGCCTGCAACTTTTATTGGGAATCGGCTACTCCCTCCATCGCAACGTCCCCCGGGCCGCCGAAGCCTACGCATCGGCTCACTCCCTGGACAAAAACCTGCTTATGGGCCACCGGAAGGCAATCCTCGATTTGCATGCGGCCAAAAATTTCCGCTTGGCGGCGGACCTGGCCGACGATTTCCTCAATCAGGAACCCAACGATCTCGAAGTGCGCCTGGCCCACGCCCACAGTCTCTCGGAAACCGGAGCATCCACGGCGAAGCTGCGCGCGGCGGCGCAAGGCGTGATAGCGCTCGACTCCTACCATGAAAAGTGGTTGTTCCGCCTGGCGGAACTCGATCTGGCGGAGAAGGACACCGCGGCGGCCGTGGAACACGCCCGCAATTGGCTGAGAATCGCTCCCGACGACAAGCGCGCCTACGCCTTCCTTGAACCCCTTACCCGGAAAAGGGAGGGTAACGAAGGCATCTATCTCACCTCGTTGGAAAACCTGGCGAGATTGGAGCCGGCCAAGCAGAATGAATACGATTTGCTGCGCGCCTACTATCTGTTCGAAAAGGGAGATTATTCCCTCGCCGCCGAGCATCTTCTCCGTCTCAGCCGCCATTTTCCCGATCGTGCGGAACTATGGTATCGCCTGGGACACAGCTACCGGAAGCTCGGCCGCGACAACTCGGTGCCCTATTTTCAGAAAGCCTGGGAACTCGATCCCCGCAACGCGGAGTACGCCCAAGGCCTGGCCGAATTGATCGAATCTCCCGCCGGCCTGAAGGAAAATCTTTCCCTGTTCAAATGGGTGGTCCAGCATAAACCCACTCCCGAGCACAGGCGGAAACTGGCCATGGCCCTTGCCCTCAACGGCGACTTCCGCGGGGCGGCGTCGCAATGGGATTGGTTCGTGGAGAACCGCCATCCGGCCGCTCTGCAAGACCCGCATGCCACCGAAGCCTACCTGCAATCGGGCCAGACCGACAAGGCGCGCCTCCTCCTGGAGAAGCGATTGGAGAAAAGCCCCAAGGACCTTAAACTGCTGACCCAACTGGCCGAGATTTACAAAGTCAGAGAACCCAAGAAGCATATGGAATTGATGGCCCAGGTGCTCGATGTGAATTTCACCCATGAGGATTACCTGCTGCAAATGGCCCGGGCCAAGGAAAAGTCCGGGGATTATGCTGAAGCGCTCCGCTTCTATTCGCAGTGGACCTATCACAATCCCGAAGATCTGGCTTCGCTCGAGGCTTATCACCGACTGGCCGGCGCGAGAAAGGATACCACCAACCTCATCGAAGCCTTGAACCTCCTGGTAAGGCATAAGGGCGCCGACCCCAAATATCTTTTCCAGCAGGCGGAACTGCACTATGAGCGCGGCGGCGAACTGAGCCGACTGGAAGAATTGGTGGCCTCCAACCCCGATTACACCAAGGCCAAGCTCATCCTGGTCCAGGAGTATCACAAGCGCAGCGATTTCGAACGTATGGCCCCGTTGGAAGAATTTCTGTCGTCGAAGGCCAAGGAAAAACCCGAACTCCTGGAAGCCCTGGGTGATCTCTATGCCTTCAAGGGGAAACATGCCGAAGCGGGCCGCGTCTATTTCGACTTGCTCTCCGGGCGGAAAAACGACCGCCCGCTTTTCGATAAGGTCGCGGATCATGCCAGGAAAACCCGCTCGCCCCACCTTCAGGCCATTTTGAAATTGGGCAGCAGCTCCTTCGGTGAAGATGTTTCCGTCAAGGCGTCCTATGCCGGCACCCTGGGCAAAACTCCCGAGGCTCTCGCCCTTTACGAAGCCATATTGGCCAAGCACCCCAAGGATCTCGATGCCATCAAAAAAGCGGTGGAGATCTCCCATTCCCTGAAGAAAACCGAGGTAACGGACAAGTGGCTTAACCGCTGGACCGAAACCGACAAGAACGATCCCGAGCCTTGGCAGCGACTCATCGAATTGCACTCGAAGTTCCATGACAAGGGTAAACTCGCTCCCGCTCTCGAAGGTCTTCACGCCCTGCGCCAAGGCGACCTGGAGCTGAGTTTGCGGTTGGGCGAGGTATTCGGAGAATTGAGAAAACCGGAAAAAGCCCTCCAATATTACCGTTTCGCACTTTACATGAAACCGGACGACAAATCCGTGCGGGAAAAGGTGATAGGATTGCTCAAGTCCTTGCGGAAAGAGGATGAATTGGCCCAGGTGCTGCAAGAAATCCAGGCTTTGGATACCAGCGCCCATGAAGCCCAATTCGAATTGGCACGCATCTACCTCCAACAGAAAGACAAGGACAAGGCGTACGCCTACCTGAGCCAAGCCTTGGAAAAGGAACCCAACAAGCCGGCCTACCAAGCCATGCTTCCCCGGGTCATCACCGGCGAAGGGCAGATTCTCCGGCATTTCGCCCTGCTGGAAAAGCTGGCGAGCGCCAAGCCCAACCCCAAGGACAAGGAAAACGCGGACTTGTTCCTGCACCTGGGCGAAGGTTATTTTCTCAAGCAGCAATGGGGCAAATCCGGAGAGTACTACTCCCTGGCCAATGCCCTGGTGCCGTCCCGGATGCTGGGAAACCGCAAGGCGGTTATTGGTGTGTTCGCCGCCAAGAACTACCCATTGGCCGCGGAATTGGCGGACAGGTACCTCGAAGTCAATCCCGATTTCGATATGGAAGTCCGGAAAATCCAAATCCTCTCCTACGAAAAAACCGGCCGCAATGAGAACAATCTCCGCATAGCGCTTCAGCATCTGCTCATCGTAGACAGGGAGAACGCCGGCGGGCTATTGCGCCTCGCCGAGCTGGACCTGAAGGCCGGCGACACCGCCATGGCTTTGCAAAACATCCGCAATTGCCTGAACACCAATCCGACCGACGTGCGGGGATATAAAATGCTGCTTCCCATCACCAAGGGCAGGCCCGGAGAGAGGGTATCCTATGTGGTTACCTTGGAAAAGCTGATTCAACTCGACACGGAAAACCGGGCGGAATACCAACTCCGCCTGGCGGACTTCTATTTCGAAGGGGAGAAGTTCAGGACCACGGCCACCCTGTTGAGCGAAGCCGTGAAAGGGCTTCCGAAAAACGCGGAAGCCTGGCACAAGCTCGGATATAGTTACGGCAGACTGGGCATGGGCGCCTCCAGCGCCAAGGCATTGAAGCAGGCTTATGAACTCGCGCCCACCAACATCGCCTACGCCCGGACCTACGCGCAAACTCTCGACACCGACAAGGACGTAAAGGAAAACCTGCCCTTGTTCGAATTCCTGGCACGGAACAATCCCCAGCCCCACGAAAAGAAACATCTGGCCAAGTCCTATTTCCTCAACGGAAATTACGCGAAATCCGCGCAAGCCTACGACGTCGTATTCGCGGACAAAAACGAAAAGGGGGGGTATTTCCCCTTGGCGGCTGAAGCCTTTTTGCGCACTGACCAATTCATCAAATCGATTTCCATGTACCGGCTGCGGTTGCGGGCTGAAGACGCTTCGGGAGTGGTCAGCCCTCCCTTTCTCGATACCCTCGCCTTTTTGTACGCGAAAGTGGCCGACGTAGAAAATTACGTCGACGCCCTGGAACGGGTGGTGGCTTATGACCCTGTCTATAAGGATTTCCAACTCCGCCTGGCCAAGGCGAAAGAAAGCGGAGGAAAACTTGCCGAGGCGATTTCGCATTATGGTCAATGGGTGACCCGCAATCCGCGCGATATGCAATCGTTGGTTTCCCTGCACGCCCTGTCCGAGAGAGCCAAGGATACCGCCAGCCTGGAAAGCTCCCTGCGTTATCTCGTCGAATTGAAGGGAGCCGACACGAGGTATACTTTCCAATTGGCGGAACTCGATTTCAAGTTCACGGGCAATCCCGAGCCGCTGGAAAATCTGATCAAGAAACACCCGAAATACCGGGCCGGACGCATCCTTCTCGTATCGGAATATTACCGGCGCTATGATCTGGACCGCCTGCGCCACTTCGAGAAATTCATGCGCGACGAAAGGGAGAAGGAAAGGTGGATGCTCGCGCCGCTGGCGGAAACCTTCGCCTACGGGGAAAAGAAGAACGAGGCCAACCAGGCTTTCTACGACCATATGCTCTACCGCAAAGAAGTGGGTCCCGCCCCGGATTTCAAAAACGCTTTCGAGAAGGCGTGGATATACGGTGAGGCCACCGGCTCGCGTCATCTGACCGAAATCCTCCGCATCGGCCACGAATCCTTTCCCAAGGATTTGGCCGTAAAACAAGCCTATGCCTCGGCTCTCGGCAAGGATCCTGCGGCCCTGCGGCTCTACGCCGAAATCATGGCTTCGCATCCGGGGGATATCAACGCCCAACGCAGAGGCGGTCAATTGGCCTTGAGTTTGAACCTCCACTCCCAGGCGCTGCCCTTTCTGGCAGCCTGGACCCGCTCCGAACCCCATGTGCCGGAAAGTTGGAGGCTGATGGCGGAAGCCCACGCCGGCATGAAAAACCCCTCCGGCCAGGCCGAAGCTTGGGAGCGCCTTATCGCCCTGGAACCCATGAACGCCGAATTGCATTTCTCAACGGCCCAATTGCAAAGGAAACTGGGACGCGTCGAAAAAGCTCTGGAATATTACGTGCGTGCCCACGAACTCAAATTCGATCGCAAGGAATACCTTTCCGAATTGACGGCTTATCTGGAAGAGCTGGCCGATGCGCGCCTCGCCAAGGGCGAACTCGCTGAAGCCTCGGAATATTACGGCATTCTGCTCAACAAGCAGCCCGGACATGCGAAAGCTTCGTTATACGTGGGACTGTGGCTGGCGCAGAACAAGGATTACGCCTCGGCCTCTCCCCTGCTCAAGCAGGGTGCATCGGTGCTAGACAAACAACCCAAGCCCATTCAAGGCATGGCCTGGAAGTTGACCGGACTCAGCCTGAAAGCGCAAGGCGAGGAGGGTCCCGCATTGGATGCCTTCCTCAAGGCCTTCGCGACCGCCCCTTCCGATCTGGAAATCGCGGTAGCCAAAATGGAACTCGTCCAGAGCCTCAGTCGCGAGCAGATGTTGGCGCAGTCTTTCGCGGACGTCGTGCGCCTGGATTCGAATCACGTGCACGCGTTGAACGGCCTGGCCTGGATTCGGTTGGAGGAAAAAAAATTCGCGGAGGCGGCGGCCCTATACGGTCGTCTCGTGACGGTCGATCCCGCGACTACCGATCACTTCGCACAATGGGGGCATGCCCTGTTCGCGTCCGGCCGTCAAGACCAGGCATTGCAAGCCTATACCAAGGCCTGGTCGCAAGGTGAACGGGATCCAGCGCTGCTTTACAATCTGAGTCGAATCCACCATGGGCGCGGAAGCCTTCCGGATGCCCAGCCCGCATTGGAGGAATTGGTCATCCGGCAACCCCAGAACCATGAAGCGGGATATTGGCTGGGATTGGTGCATTTGCAAAAAGGGCGCCCGGAAAGCGCGGGAGAGATGTTCGGCACGGCTTTGAGCTATGATCCGGGCAACTTGTCGTATACCGAAGCCCTGGCCGAAGTATTCCACCGCACCGAAGGCGATGCCATCGCGGTGGAAATGCTGACGCCCCGCTCCGCCGAGTTAAGCCCCGCGGGTAGATTGGTATACGCCCAGGCATTGGCGGGCACGGGGCAGGAAAAGGCGGCTTTCACTCAATTCGACGATCTCATGAAGAAGGCTCCCAGCGCCGCGGCACTGGCGGGATTGGCCGACCTGCATCTGAAGAAAAAGCGGGCCGAAGCGGCGCGGAAGCTGATCGAATCCTCAGCCTTCAAAAATGACACCGCGGTAAGGCTGGCGCTGGGCCAAGCGCTGTTGGCCTTGCGCGAAAGGGAGAAGGCGGGAACCATTTTCGCCGGTCTGGTCAAGCAGGATGAAAGCAACGCCATCTTCCGATATAACCTGGGACAGGCTTATCTCGAGCAAAGGAAATTCGACAAGGCCTTGGGTGAATTCCAGTTGGCGCTCAAGCATAAACCCGATTTCTCGCCCGCCAGCTTTTCCGCCGGCGAAAGTTATCTGGGCCTGGGCCGCATGGAAAAGGCCCGGGATCACTTCCACGCCTTGACCCAATCGTTCAACCGCACGGGCATGGCCAAGGGATTCCAGGGATTGGCCCGCGTGGCCCTGGCCGAAGGAAAGACTCAGGAGGCCCGGGACCACTTGTTGCGTTCCCTTGATTTTTCGGACAATCCTGCCGTGATGGCATTGCTGGCGCGCACGAGTCTCCAGCTGGGAGATATTCCCGAGGCGGAGCGATGGGCGCAGCGCAGCCTGGAGCATGATTCGGAATATGACGAGGGGATAGTCGCCCTTTCCGACGTATTGGTAGCCCAGGGGGAAGCGGAGGGTGCCAAGGAACTTCTCAAGGAAGGCCTATCGGCAAATCCGCATTCCTGCGCGCTCTACCTTTCGCAGTCGAAGGTTCTGTTGGACATGAACAATATCCAGGCTTCTTCGGCCAGCACGCGTTACGCCCTGTCTCTATGCCCCGAAGATCCCATGTCGTCGTATTATGCCGGGCTCGCGGCGGACAAGTCGTATCAGAAAGAGGAAGCCCAGAAACATTTCAGGAATTTCACCCGGTTGGGTGGCGATAAAAAAGCTTTGCCGAAGGGTTATTGAAGCGAGGGGAAGAAAAGGAATTTCTTCTCCCCTGCGGAAACTTCCGTTTCGAAGGATTGCGTGGCCACGGTTTCTCCGGACCTGCCGCGGGCCTGGGCTTCCACCCGATGCTTTCCGGGTGCGACGGGAATCCGGATGACTTGGACGCTGCGCGGCAGCAAGAAGGAATTACGGGTATCCGCCTGTTCCAATTGATCCGCCAAGGCGTCCGTTCCCAGGCTTACCACCAGATTGAGCAGGGGATTGGCGGAGGCCAATTCGGATTTGGTTTTTTCCTGAGCGATAGTCCGCAATACCACCCTTATCACCGTGCGAGTGAGCATGGCGGTTCTGGATTCTTCCAAGTACCGTTCCAACATCCTTTCAGTATCGGCCAATTCATCGGAACGGAAGGCCGTTTCTTTCCCCTCCAATCGCGCCGTGAAATAGGCGGATCGGGAAGGAACCGTCTTCATGGAGGGCATAGCGAATTTGACATGGAAGGTCGTCCCGCTGCGGGTTTTACGTCCCTGCCGGGCTTTTTGTGCCTCTGAAGGCGGCAGACCCGGCGCCGGCAACACCTGGGTTACGGTATCGCCCTGGGGATTGCGGTAGTGGTAAATCAACATGCCGTCCTTCACCCAGGTTCCCCAGAATACGGTTTCCCGCAACACCGGCGCATGTCCTGCGAAACCCACCAGCACGATTTCGGCCGCATCGTACGTTTCCGGTATCTGATCAGGACGGTCGGGAGTTTCATCCGATTTCAATCCCAGCAATTCGAGATCGCTTTCGCGACCCGCAGCCTTCAGTTGCGTCCGTGCCGCATTTTTTACCGACTCGGGAAGGCGACCCGCCTCTCGATAAGCCTGCACCGACTTGAATAGGGAAATCATCGCGTTGTCCCGCTCTCCCCCGGCGGCATACGCAAGCGATGACATATAGTGGAAAAGTCCGATGTCGTGGAATTTTCCGGAGTCTCCGTTTTTTTTCTCCCATTCATTGAATAGGAGCTGAGCCCGCCGGGTTTCCACCAGACTGGCGTCCACTTTGCCCAGAGCCAGAAAATTCCACGCGAGAAACTGGTGCATGAGAACGACTTCGAACGGCCGGCCGCGATAAGGGCGGATGTTATCGTTGGTCACCAACGAAACCGCCTCGTTGGTGACGCTGCGGGCATAGAGTCCGTCGAGGATGTCCACCGCCTTGAGAAGGTGAATGGTGGAAGAGTCGAATTTTCCCGCGTAATGATAGGCTACTCCCAAATCGAGCCGATAGAGAAAATCGTCGCGCGAGGGATAGAGCTTTTTCTTTTTCCGGATGGACTGCGCCAACTGGGAATAATCGGGGGATTTGATCTCTTTGGCGAAGGCGTCGTAACGCGTCAGGCTGCGATTGGCGCATCCCGACAACACGGATCCCAGCAATAGGATAGTCGCGCCAAGAAACAGGGCTATGCCCGGGAAAGCTGCTGTCCTTGTTTCCATGAGGATGGGAAGGGTTTTGTCGGTGAACATGCCGGTCTGACCGCCGGAGTCGCGGCGGTCAGAACTTGGTCCGGCTGCGCTCCACGAATTTCTTGATCTTCTTGTTGCCTATCCAAACCTTCTTGTTGCTCTCTATCTCGATGAGCTCCATGTCGATTTGGTAGAAAAGCACGGCATCCTTCCCTTCCTGATCGACAATGGTATTGATGCTGCCTATCATCATCAGGTCCGCTCCGCTTTCCTCCCCCATCACCTGCCGGGAATCCGCGGAGGCGTGTTGGGCCTGATCCGCTTTTTCGTCGCGAATCTGGCTTCGCTCGGTTTTGGCGGCGACGAATTCGGCGTGGCCGGAATTGAGCAGTGAACGTTCTATATCCTTTACGAAGGTTTCGACGCTGATATGCTCGTGGCTTTTATTGCGCACTTCGCCTATGATAATCCGGGGAGTGGCTTTTTGAACCTGATAGCGTTGGAGCCAGGGTTTGGACAGGGCATCCTGCACCATTTCCTCAGCTACCAGACGCGAATCCGTATCGTTCCATCGGCCCGAGAGATCGACGGTGGAATCGGCGCCGATGCGGGTCACTTTTTTTCCGCATCCCGCCAGTACCAGACCGGCGAAAAGGGCCATTGTCAAAGACATGGACGGTTTGAACAGGGATGTGGACATAGCGGTCTCCTTGAAGGCTAGTATTGTACATTTTTGACCCTAGAGGGTCAATCATGCCTGGTACGTTTATTGCGGTTGGATTACTTGCAAAATACGGACCAAGGCCCCATCCCTCAATAAGGTAAATTGATGGTCGAAGGTTCGATCGAGCAAACCGGGAGGATGAAATGAAATCGAAACTTATGAATTCCGTTGTGGGCTTCGGCGTCGTATTGGCGCTTCCCCTCTTGAGCCATGGCGCTCCCGAGGGTAAGGATTCGAAAAACGTCACCGTCATTACCGCCCAGTCCAGTGCCGACGGAGGCAGCACCATCACCACGGAAAAGGTGAAAGAATGCCTCGGTTCGCTACCCTCCATCGAAGGGTTGGAAGCGGAAATCCATTCGGAAGTCAAATTCCTGCGGGATATCAACGGAAAAACCGGAGACAACCGACAGGTCAAGGTTCACACCGCCCGTCTGGAAGTGAATTATATGCTTCACCAACAGGATTTAATCATCGTCACCACGAAATCGGTGCAGGGGCAGCAGCCGGCATTTCGCGAGGTGGAACGGGAATTGAAACAAACCCGGGAGTTTTCCAGCAACCCGGCGAATGGGGACATTTTCGCCGGCAAATCGAACAGTATCCAATATTATTTTTCCACTCCGGAAGCGGCGGCGAAGGACGCCAAGGAGCGCGCCCGCATCTGGCTGGCGTCACAGGTGAATGTATTATGCCGGAAATAACCTTGCGGTTATAGCTTTTCCACCCGGGTTTTGCGGTGGGGGCTGGAAAAGAGCATGCCGATTTCCAACCCAGCCAGATTGTCGCGCGTCTGATTGAGCACGAACAGATAGGGCACGCGTATCCGCAATTGAACCTCGTCCATCACATCGACAAGGATTCCGAAATGGGCGGTGGCGGAAGGTCCGAAGCCTTCGCCCAATCCCCCGTCCTTTTCGAAATAATGCATGCCGACTCCGGCGCCGATAAAAGGCCTCACGGCTGCGGCAGCGAAAAGGAAATCCGCTCCCAATCGCCCGCCGAAATTATTGTCGGGCAGCATCCAATCCAAATCGAGAAACATGTTTAGCCGGGGTGAAACTTCGAATTGCTGGATGAAGGAAATGTCCAGAAATTGTCCGTTATACTCATCCAAGCCATCGTTCAAAGCTCCGAAGCTACCGACCTGCACGCCGGCGCTATAGGGCTTCAACGACACTTTGGAAGCTTCGCTTTGTGCATGCGCCCCTTGAGCGATTACAAGCGCCAAGGCC
>CAYNXV010000128.1:0-10664 GCA_964401245.1 uncultured Bifidobacteriales bacterium
CGTTTTCCCGCGCCAGTATTTTCGCGGCCGATCCGGTGGCGATGGCATGTTCCCAAAACAACCTGAGGTCGAACTGCGAATTGGGCTTGGTTTGCTTGAGCGATTGCAGCACCGATGTGGTCAGCACCAGGTTACGCAGGGTATGGTGTCCCAGGATTACGACTGCCTGCGAAATGGTGCCGATGCGGCCTGGAAAACCGTAGAAGGCGGAGTTCACCAGCTTCAGCATTTTCGAAGCCAAGGCGGGCTCGGCCGATACCGCCCTACCAATATCGTCCGCCGTGGTGCGGGGATCCTGCAGGAGCCGGATAAGGGTGGCCAGGATTTCCGGTAAGGCCGGAAGGTCGCCGATGGAGGCAACGGTTTTCTGTAGGATTTTCGCCGTTTGCGACATATTGCCTTCCCGAAAGGGCATTCCGGAGGGAAGAATGCCGGTACGCGGATCATTTTAGCGCCGTTCGTAGAAGACAAGCAATCGAAAATATAGGAGAATGACTTAGGAGAATTAAACGCGCCCTATTGAATCATCCAATGCCGATGAAAAACCGTTTCCTTTGCCGTACCCTCGGTACGGCACTCATTCTGCTTTCGTTCCCTGCGGCTGCCGCCGATAACAGCCAGGAGATCCTGCGCGCTCTAGGGAGCGGTTTCGGCAAGGCCAGCACCACGTCCATGGTTATCGTAGGGGTCGTTCTCATCGCGTTGCTTGCCGGCATTACGGCCTGGGAAATAAGCCGGGCCGACTCTCGGAAAAGGGAACGCCAAGCGGTGGGCTGGCGCTATTTCTCCGAGTTGGCGCAAGGCAAAGGTCTCACGGCCGTTGAATCCGAGATATTGAAGCGCATTGTCGAGGCCGGAGGGCTTTCCAGCGCCGACATGATTTTCGAATCGGCGCATCTTTACGAGGACGCCCTCACGGCTTATCTGGAGAAAGTCGCCTCCCGGCTGGAAAAAGATCCCACGCATTATGTGCAATTGAGGGGCCTCCGATTGAAAATGGGATATGCTCGGCTGCAGCCGGAAGTGCCCCTGACGAGCACCCGTCAATTCGACCCGGGTACTCCCGTTAAAATAATCCTGCCGGGAGCCGATGAAGGCGAAGCCGTCAAAGGGGTTATTCTGGATGTGAACGAAAATAGCTGGGGTTTGGAGTTCGAAGACAAGGCCTTGGTGGAAAAAGCCTCTCCAGGGGACAAGCTGGGAGTGTTTCTGTTGCGCTCCGGGGACGGTGAGTACCGTGTCCATGTGCGTATCCGGGGACTTAAACTCAGCGCAGGGGCCGTATATCTGGACCATGCGCGCGACCTGGAGCGTAAGCAATTGCGGAATTGGGTGCGGGTGGACGTGAATATCCCCTGCCGGGTAACCGTAATCCAGATGCACGCCGAATTCGACGATTCTGATTTGCCCGTGCGGGGAACGGTGATCGAGGGGCGGTTAATCGACTTGAGCGGAGGCGGAGCTTGCGCCCGGTTCGCTTCGCCATTGCCCCGGGGCTGCCGTCTTTCCCTGAATTTCGATTTGCCCGGCACCTCGTTGCGAGGAATACGTGCCGACGTGATGCGTTTTTCGGTGAATAACCGGGGAGGGCGCGATCAATTCGAGCACAACCTGAAGTTCGATTCCCTGGAAACGGCCGCCCAGGAGAAAGTGGTGCGCTACGTTTTCGAAAAGCAAAGGCTTGATTCGCAACTGAGGGGAACCGGGCAAAGTGGATGATTCGAGATGATTGATCTTTCCTCGGCGGCGGTGATATAATTCGAGGGCTGAGCGGATTTCAATATTTTAAGGAATAGGCAGATTTTGGGAATCAAGCAAGAAATCTTGAATCTGATCCAGGGAGAGCCCTATACGGTCGGCATTGATGTGGGAAACTACAGCATCAAAATCGCCAAAATAGTGCACAAGCCCTCGGGTCCCATGCTGGCGGGAGCGGGAATCCATGTTCTCAAACCGGGAACAATCGTCGGGGGTGAAATAAAGAACCGCGACGACCTTTTGCAATCTCTCATAGCGCTCGTGCATCGCATAGAACCGTCGGGAAAAATCAAGGAGGTTTTCCTGTCGCTGTCATGGTCCTACGGCGTGATTGCCGACCGGGTGCGTTTGAAAAGCAATAAATTGGAATCCGACGAAGAACTCATCCTGATGGAAGCGGGGCAGCGCAGTCCCTTCGACGTCGATAACATCACCCTGGATTACAAGATTCTGTCGAAGGACGAGGAAAGCGGCGAAATGGAAGTGCTGCTGGTAGCCGCGAAGCTTCAGGTGATGCAAGGCTACATCGATTTGCTTTACGAGGCGGGCCTCAGGCCCGTGGTCATAGACGTGGACGCCTTCGCAGTCACCAACGCCTATCTGCTCTCGGCCCCGGTGGAGGACGCTGCAAAAGTGGTTTCCATCATCAACATCGGAGAGCATCTCACCAATCTCACCATTCTGAAAAACGGGACGTACCATTCCACCCGCGACATCGCCACCGCTTGCGACTTTTTTTCCAAGACTTTGATGAAAAACCTGAAATGCGACGAGGAAGCGGCCGCGGATATCCTGCGCGGGAAGGATACGGAAAATCAGAACGAAGGACTCATCAACCGCAGCATCGAATTCTCGGCCGAAGAGCTGTCCGTGGGCATCGACCTGGCTTTCAGCTACTTCCAGTCTTCCGAAAACAATTTGAAGGTGGAAAAGATGGTACTTTGCGGCGGGGGCGCGTGCATCCCGAATCTCGCGGGAATTCTGGCCAAACGCCATAACGTGGAGGTGGAGGTTTCGAATCCCCTGCAGAACATCGACTACGACCATAAAAAATTCAATGGTCCCATACCCGAAAATATTTCCACCATCCTGGCGGTTGCCACCGGTATGGCGTTGAGGCGGGCCTGATGGCGGATTTCATTGAAGTCAACCTGCTTCCCATCGAGTATCGGGTCGTCAAGAAGGACTATTCCTTCTTGCTTGACTGGCGTATCGTGGCGCCGACTTTCGCGCTCGTGGGTTTCGTCATCGCCTATTACGCGGGAATTTCCTTCATGGAATCGACGCTCGACAATAAGCGCCAGGCCTTGAAGGCGATTGAAAAGGACATAGCAGCCAATGCCTTTGTGGCCGATAAAATCAAGGAACTCGAAAAACTGCGCGACGAGAAGAACGCCAAGAATACATCGCTGAGAAGCATCAATGTAAGCAAGAAGAAATGGGTACGCATCATGGAAGGGGTCAACAAATCCCTTCCGCTCAATATGTGGCTCGAAGGGGTGGTGCAAAGCGAGCAGAACGAAACGGACATGGAGATAAAGGGGAGAACCTTTCTCTTTCCCGAAATCGCGGAGTACATGCTTGAACTCGAAAAGAATGAATATTTCGCCCGGGTGTCGCTGGGAAGCATCGAATGGCAGAAGGAGGGCGAGAAGGCTTCCTTCTATTTCACCATCAAGGTGAATCTGAATCCGACCGTAGGTATCGATGACCTGGTCGAGACCGCCAAAAAGGAAAGCCTGCTGTGAAACCGCTCAATCTGAACCTCAACGCGAAAATCTGGATCTATTTAGGTGTCTGCGTCGCGGCCATGGGAGGCATTCTCTATCACTTCTATACGTCCTCCTATTCGGAATACAATCTGGAAACCGAGCGTCTGGAAAAGGACACCCGCAAGAAAAAAGCGGAACTACGGCAGATTCTGGCCCAGAAACAGAGACTGGAGGATTTGGAGAGCGAAATCGAAAGGGCCAATGGGGAATTCGCCAAACTGAAGGAAATGTTTCCCGACGAGGAGGTTATTCCCAGGCGCCTCATCGATTTGACGGCCGTGACCCGGCGCTCCCTGACCCAGCCCACGCGTTTTCTGCCCATGCGCGTGGAGGAGAAGGAATTTTACCGCGAAAACCATTATTCCGTCACCATTTCTTCGAGCTATCACAGCCTGGGAATGCTTTTCAGCGAAGTGGCGAATTTCAAATATCCGACGTCCATCAGCAAGTTGCAAATCATCGCCAGTACCGATATGGAGCAGGAATTGAACTATGCGCGCGACCACGGCCAAATCGCCAAGACCGTTATTGCTAATTTCCAGTTGACCACGTTCACCTCGAAGAAATAAGGACTACTGGAAAATGCGATCTAATTTTTGGAAAAAAACACCCCTGTGGCTGGGCATGACAGCGGTCCTTTGGAGCGCGGCTCCCGGATTCGAATTGCGCGACGTACGCATCAAGGCCGTCAAAGGCAAAGCCTACGCGGAAATCCAATTCTCGAAATCCCAGGGCGAGAAGGGCTTCCCTCTTTTTTTCCACCAAAGCGATGCCCGCACTGGATTACTGACGATATCCTTCCTGGAAACCGAATCCGCTTTCGCCCTGGGTGATTATGCCATTGAAAACGGCGGAAAGACTTTGACCAATCTAGGCCTCAAACGATTCCGCAGTCCCAGCGGAAAAAACTTTTTGGGGCTGGAGTTTCACCTTGCCGAACCGCCCAAACAGGTGGTGTTGGATGAGAAGGGTTCCACTTCGGTTCGCGTTGGCCTTCAAGCCAAGGTGGATGCAAAGTTCAATTGGTCTCTCGCCGCCGCCGCGAAATCGCAGGCGTCCGCCCCCCAGGTGGCTTCCCAGTCCATTGGAGCCGGCTTGCTGGAAATCCGCCTGACGGCCACGCCCGCGCAGGAGACCGTAATCCTGGATTTCGGAACCGCCGTTCCCAAATTCACCGCCGGTAAATCGGAGCTGGGTTCCGATTGGCTCCTGGTTACGTTTTCCGCCCAAGAATCGATGGGGCGCAAGGAACTCGTTTTCCCCCATGACGGCGTTTTCCGCACCATCCGGATGAAATCCTCGGATGGGATCCTGACCGTCGAATTGCGTGCGGTGGGTGGGGCGAAATTGCATGTGCTTCCGCAAGGAGGCGAATTTCATATCGTCAGCGCTTCGGGCAAGGTGAAACAACCGGTGCAATGGTCGTCCCAGGCGTCTTCCGGCCAAATCAGGCAAGCCGACATACTCCCCGATCCCGTTGAAGGGGCCCATAAGGCGGGCAAATCCCTGGAAGCGGGTTCCAACGGCCGCACCGGGAAAAGCATTTCGTCCAGCGACGTTTTTTCGCCTTCCGGGGAAAGTAAGCCTATGAATATCCGCAAAGATTCCGTTTCCCGGAGCGGGTCCCAGGTCCAGGCTGAAAAAGCGTCTGAACGCAGAGTGCCGGCGGATCCGGAACCCGAGCTCGTCGCCTCTCCCAAGGAAATCCCCCTTCCTGCCGCCATGCCCGAACCCGTTCCCATTCCTTCCGAAGCCATGTCCAAGCGATTGGCGCAGGAGAAAAAGGCCGCCGAAGAAGAGAAGATCAAAGTCAAGCTCGCCGAAGAGGTCACCTATAACAGTTATGGACGACGCGATCCCTTCGTACCGGTGGAATCGGGACATTCGGATAACGGAATCATCATCGATCAGATGAAAGTGGTGGGCATCATTTGGCAAGGCGCCGCGCCTATCGCAGTGTTGGAACATACCAAGGAATCCGGTGTTTCGTATACGGTCCGCCAAGGGGATCCCGTACATAACGGACGGGTTACGCGTATCACGCGAGATGCGGTCACTTTCAATATCACCGAATATGGAATTTCCCGCTCTTACAGTTTGAAATTGGTTTCCCAGGAAGGGGTCAGTCGATGAGAATTTCCACCCACAAGGCGCTGATACTGGCCGCAGGGCTGGCCGTATTCGGAGAAGGTCAGGATATACCCGTCTCCAATTCGCCCATGGAACGCCCCGCCTTGCGCAGGCAGAACTTTCTCTTTTCCAACATGGATTTGAGATCGGCGTTCAAGGCCGTTTCCGCGTCCGGGGCGGTGGATATCGTTTTGGCTCCCGATGTGGCGGGCAAGGTCGTTTCCCTGCAATTGACGGACAAGACCTGGCAGGAAGCGCTGCTCATCCTTTGCCAGATGTACAACCTCAAGTATCTCGTCGAAGAGAACTACCTCTATGTATTGACCATGACGGAATACAATTCCCAGTCGGTGGATAACGCCACCGCCGCCCAGACGGCGGGATCCATGGCGCCCTTGATAAGGGATATCATCAAATTGAGGAATGCCAAGGCCAGGGATTTGGAAAGCTCGGTCACGGGCCTTTTGTCCCCCCGGGGCAAGTTGAATATCGTGGAACGGAACAACGCCATGCTGGTTTTCGATACCCGGCAGAATATCCGGGAGATTCGCGCCGCAGTGAGGGCCTTGGACGTGGAGACCCATCAGGTGAATATTCTGGCCCACCTCATCCAGGTGGATTCCGACGCTTTGCAGGAATTGGGCGTGGATTGGCAATTCGGATCGGGAAATATCACCCAATTGTCGCCTACGACGGCCGGCAAGGTTCCCTCTCTTCCGGCGGGATCGCAATCAAGTTATGGGGTATTGGGCGGAACCAGCCAAGGCGGCGTCTCTACCGGAACCGGTGCCGGTGCCGGTTCCGGTACTGGAGGCTCGTCCGGGGAAAGCGGACAGGGAGGAGGAGGAGTCGCCGGCGTGGCCGGAGCGACTTCGCAGGTCGCCTTCGGTTTATTGAACGGAAATCTGGCCATTGCGGTGGCGAACCTTTTGCAGACGGCCAAGGGTGAGGTGCTGGCCAAGCCGCAAATCACCACCTTGGATAATACCCAGGCGCGCATATTCATGGGCGAACAGGTGCCCATTCGGGTCTTGGATGCAAACGGCCGTCAAGCCATCGAATTGCAGGACGCCGGAACCTCGTTGCAGGTCACTCCGCATGTCACGGCCGATGGACGCATCCTGCTCGATTTGAATCCCGAGAAAAACTCCTTCCGGGTGGACCCCAGCGCCGGAACCATTCTCCAGAAGCAAAGCGCGAAAACCACCGTAGTGGTAAACGACGGGGAAACCGTCGTTATCGCCGGACTCACCACCAAAGAGGAAACCGAAACCGAGAAAGGCGTACCGTTCCTTAAGGACATTCCCATTATCGGATACCTGTTCAAGCACAAGGCGGTGCAAAGTCGTAAGCGCGACCTGATCATTTTCGTCACTCCCCATATCGTAAGGCGATCGTTGGCAGAGGAAGTGGCCCGTACCGACATCCTGGAATTCGAAGACGCCCCCCTCTCGGAAAGACCCGGAGTTTACGGAGATATGCGGCCTCAGGCGCCTGCCGCCGCTCCAGCGGCACCTGCGGGATTGCCCGCGGCGCCTCCACCCATACAATCCGCCCCCTCTTACGAGTGATGGAGATACAGGCGATTCGGTAGGCACATGGCAATTTGAGGTCGGGAAAAGTATAATTCACTGAATAGATGCGCATATACCAATTATTCTCGGCCCTTCCGACGGTACTTCTCCTTTCCTCCCTCAGTCCCTTGCCGGTTTATTCCACAGCCGTGCCGTTACCCGCTGCGGACAGTTCCAGGGGTACGGAGGATCCCGATGCCCTTCCCTTGATGCTGCGTTACGGCCTGTTACGCCTCAATATCGAACCTTCCGGGGCGAAGACGGTTCTGGATGGGCAATTCCTGGATCAGGACGTGTGGCTTATTTCCATGAGACCGGGCTCGCATTCGCTGCAAGTCCGTAAAGAGGGTTTCAAGCTTTACGAGAAACATTTTGAAATCTCCAACGGAGATCGCCTTACTTTCGACATCCGCCTGGAACCCGAAGACGATAGGGCATTGCCTCGTCTTTCCCAGGAGTGATCCCGTACCGGGTTCGCACCCCGCCCCCTGAATTCCGAATTAGAATTTGCCAACTGGCGGATTTGCCGATCTATGGATATAATTGGGAATACTCACGGGAAAATACAATGAGCCGGGAACTTCGTTTGACTTTGATGATATTGGTTTTGATAGGCATAGTGATGGGAATGCACCAATGCGCGAAGTCTTCCCTTAAAAAGCGGAAGTCGGAGGAGAATGTCCGCTTGCCCTTCACCGAAGAAATATCAACAGTCTTTCTCGAATCGACGGGAATCGTCATTTCATGAACCGGTATTTTTCCGAAGGCGGGGAGTTTTCCCAAATCGAAAAACTTTTTGACGCCTCCCATTTTTCCAGGGAAGGAAGGGGTTTGGGAGACGACGCCTTCCTGCTGCCTTCGGGAGATTCCCTGTGGGCGATAACCACCGACAGCAGCGTCGAAGGCATCCACTATAATCTCGCCTGGACCACTCCCGCCGGGGCTTTGCGGAAATCGCTACTGTCAAATCTTTCGGATATTAACGCCATGGGCGCGGAGCCTGAACTCGCGTTTTTCAATCTGGGCGCGTTATCCGATTGGAGCGACGAGACCTGGACCCAAATCGCGGGGACGTTGCGGGAGATGGAAGAGCGATACGGATTCAAGGTCGTCGGCGGAGATACCGTGCGCAAGCCGGCTGAAGGTTTTTTCTCCTTTACCCTGATGGGTCGGGTCGCTTCCCGCCCCTTGTTGCGCAGCAATGCCCGACCCGGTCAATCGTTGTACGTTTCGGGAAGGCTCGGATCCTCGGCCGCGGGACTGAAAATTCTGCAGGCGGGAGGGCGCGGGCAATCTCCCGAGGAGACGCGCTGGATAGAGGCTCATCTGCTTCCCGATCCTCCCCTGAAGCTGGGCCCCGCCCTTTCCAGGCACCCGACGGAAGTGGCCGCCATCGACGTGAGCGACGGTCTCTCCTCGGAACTTTGGCATTTATCCCGGCAGTCGGGTGTCCGCATGACCATCGAAGGGTCCGCGCTGCCGGTTGACGGCCTCCTGAAGGAGCGTTTCGCCGAAGCCGAATGGAGGGATTTCGTCCTGAATGGGGGGGAGGATTACCAATTGGTTTTTTCCGGCGATTTCTCCGATTCCCAACTGGTCGAATGGTCCACTTTCTGCGATATTACCCGTATCGGCAAAGTGGAAGACGGGTCGGGAGTTTTCTGGGACCACGACGATAAAATCGAAGCGGTGCCGGCCGGCGGTTGGGTGCATTAGACCGGAAAAGGATATACCATGTCGATGATCCAGCGTAAAAGCAAGCAGAAGGTAGGGGAGATTCTCCTGGCTCAAGGTTACGTGACCGAAGAGCAATTGGCCGCCGCCTTGCAGCAGCACCAACAAACCGGAATCAGCCTGGGAACCGTGCTGGTGAAATTGGGGTTTATCGACGAGGAAACCCTGGGCCTGGTCCTGGGCAAGCAATTGGAGCTGCATTCCCGGAAGCGCCTGGGCGAAATTCTGGTAGAACAAGGATACATTTCACAAAAACAACTGGAAGACGGGCTTGCGCAACAGAAAGGCCTGGGCCTCCAATTGGGAAAATGTCTGGTCAAACTCGGGTATATCGACGACGATAAATTGCTCGACGTATTGGCGGCGCAACTCGACTTGAACCACGTGGTTCTGGAAAACTTCCAGTTCGTTCCCGATGTGGTGAACCTCATATCCGAGGACATGGCCCGTTCCTACAAGTTGCTGCCGCTTTATGAAAAAAACGGCGTGCTCACCGTCGCCATGGCGGACCCCACCAATCTGCGCTCCCTCGACCACATCAAGTTCAAGACCGGCAAGGACGTGGAACCCGTCATCGCCACGGAGAAGGAATTGCTTGTGGCCGTGGGAAGGGCCTATACCGGTGCCGGCAAGCAGAGCCTGGCCAAACTGATAGGCAGGGAGGAGGAGGAAAAGGAAGTCGTCCTTGTCAAGGATAAGGTGGAGGATGATTCACCGCTGGCGGACGAAGAAGGCCGGCAAATCATCAAGATCGTGAACCTTATCCTCACCGAAGCGATAAGCATGGGCGCTTCGGATATCCATCTTGAGCCGCAGGAAAAGAATTTGCGTGTGCGCTACCGCATCGACGGCGAATTGATGGAGCAAAACGCCATTCCGTCGCGTCTTATGACGCAAATCGTTTCCCGCTTGAAGGTTCTGGGCGGCATGGATATCGCCGAAAAGCGGAGACCTCTCGATGGCCGCGCCAATATCGCCTACAAGGGAAAGGAAGTGGATTTGCGCCTTTCGACTTTTCCGGTGATGCTCCGGTCGCGCGGAGTAACCGAAAAAATGGTGATTCGAATCCTGGATCCCAACGCGGAAACGGCTTCCCTGGCGAAGATGGGTTTTGCGCCCGCGGTTTACGAGCGATTCATGCAACTGGTGGAGCTTCCGGACGGCATCGTCCTGGTGACCGGCCCTACCGGAAGCGGAAAATCCAGCACTTTGTACGCCTGCGTCAATCATGTGGCGACGCCCGGGGTGAACGTGGTGACCATGGAAGATCCGGTGGAAAAGCAGCTTCCCGGCGTTTGTCAGGGACAAATCAACAATGCGGCGGGTTTCACCTTTGCGGCGGGCATACGGGCTATCCTCCGCCAGGATCCCGATGTCATCATGTTGGGCGAAATGCGGGACAAGGAAACGGCGGAAATGGCCGTGCAAGCCGCACTGACCGGTCATTTGGTGTTCAGCACCTTGCATACCAACGATACGGCCGGCGCCTTCACCCGGCTTACCGACATGGGGGTCGAACCCTTTCTGGTGACTTCCTGCGTGAAGGGCGTTTTAGCCCAACGGTTGGTCCGCCGTATTTGCCAGAAATGCAAGGAACAGGTTCAATTGCCCGACGGGGTGCTCGAACAAATCGGCATCCGGCCGGGAACGCCCTTTTTCCAAGGTAAAGGCTGCAATAATTGCAATCGGACGGGAT
>CAYNXV010000129.1:0-10614 GCA_964401245.1 uncultured Bifidobacteriales bacterium
AAACCTGCAGGTAATCGATGCCTCGGGCCGGAAGGTAAGGACGGAAAGAGTGGGGCAGGGTGTCTATCGGATGAATGCCTCATTGCCGCGCGGCTTGTATATTTTCAAGGTCGGCGATTTGAGCTTCACGCACTATTTGTTCTAATCCCCGCGCAGGGGAGTTCATGGGTGAAGGCTCTGCACATTGCAGGGCCTTTGCCTTTCTAACGGGTAACCTTATTTTCACAGGGAACGCTGCATGCTACAAGCGGAAATCCAAGCCCTGTTGCTCCGGTGGCTCTCGCTTCGGGTGAAACCCGAAGCTATTCAATGGTTACGGGAAAAAAATGCCGCTCTGGCATCCGACAAGACAGGAAAAGTTTTTTTCCCCTTATTCAGCGCGGCCATCCGATATGCGGGTAAAGCGCCGTTGTCATTGTCGGATCCGGAGCGGACCGAAGCCCAAAACAGACTTCCGGGCTGGAACCCGGTTAGCTGGACATGCGAAGAAGCGGCGCGCGCCTATTTGTTGCTTTCACTCCCGTTCGAACCCCCCGAAAATTACGCCCGCCTGCTCGATCAGGCCCTGGAAACCGCGGATGTGGGTGAGACGCTGGCCTTGCAAAAGTCCCTGGCCCTGCTGCCCCACCCGGAAAGGCATTATGAACGGGCATGTCAGGGTGCGCGCAGCAATATGAAGGCGGCATTCGAAGCCGTAGCCCTCGACAACCCCTATCCCTCAGGGCAATTCGACGAAGGCGCTTGGAATCAATTGATCTTGAAGGCGATTTTCGTGGAAGCCCCTTTAAACAGGATTTACGGAATCGATGAACGCGCCAATCCGTCATTGGCCCGCATGCTGGTGGATTATGCCCATGAAAGGTGGGCCGCTGGACGCTCCATTACCCCGGAATTATGGCGTTCGGTGGGGCCCCATGCCGACGAGGCCATGCTGCTCGATTTGAAAAAGGTCTTGGAAACCGGTACATTACCCGAAAGACGCGCCGGAGCCCTGGCGCTTAAAGCCTGTCCGCTTCCCTCGGCCAAGACGCTGCTGAAAGCGCATGGCGAAATTGCGGCAGAGGTGGAGTCGGGTCGAATCACCTGGGAGAATTTGGACGAATGAGTCAGGAAAAGAAGAAATTGCGGATTATCGATCCCCACATCCATATGGTATCGCGCACCACTGACGATTACCAGGCAATGGCCGCCGCGGGCGTCGTCGCCGTCATCGAACCGGCGTTCTGGGTGGGACAGCCCCGTACCAATATCGGGTCCTTCAAGGATTATTTCGCCTCGCTGGTCGGCTGGGAGCGGTTCCGGGCTTCGCAATTCGGAATCCGTCATTATTGCACCATTGGCCTCAACTCCAAGGAAGCCAACAACGAGGCGTTGGCCGAAGAAGTCATGGATTTGATTCCCCGCTTCGCCGGCAAGGAAGGCGTGGTAGCCATCGGCGAAATCGGCTACGACGAGATGACCAAGGCCGAAGACAAGTATTTCCGGATTCAGCTCGACATGGCCAAGGATCTGGATATGCCGGTCATGATCCATACCCCCCATCGCAACAAGAAGGAGGGTACTTCCCGAAGCATGGACGTGTGCATCGAGCAGGGACTTGCACCCGGAAAAGTGGTGATCGACCACAACAACGAGGAAACGGCGAAGGAAGTGCTGGACCGGGGCTTTTGGGCGGCCTTCACCCTCTATCCCAAAACCAAAATGGGCAGCCAACGCATGGTCGAAATCGTGAAGCGGTATGGTTCAGAAAGGATTATCGCAGACTCAAGCGCCGACTGGGGCATCAGCGATCCCCTGGCGGTTCCCAAAACCGCCCAATTGATGTTGGACAGCGGAATTCCTTTCGAGACGGTCGAAAAGGTCTGTTACGGGAATGCCCTTGAGGTCTATGGACAAAGCGGTCGGTTCAACGAATCCGATTGGTCGCAAGATCAGAGCATTGACCGCACACGCCTGTTTGAAGGCAACAGCGTCGTGCGCGGTCAGGCGGAGTCGCCCGAAATTACCTGATCCTGCCGCTCCGCGCGTCTTCCGGAACGCTTTCATCTACACGGGCTCTTCGTCCCGCCCACTTTTCCTTGCGATGCTCCCACGAGTAATAGAAAGTGGGCACCGCCAGCAGCACCAGCATGGTGTTGAATACCAGTCCCCAGAAAATGGACCAAGCCAGCGGCATCCAGAAAAGCGAGCTTTCCGATTTGAACACGGGTTCAAAATGGAAGAAGTCGAATCCGATGCCTGTGGCCATGGGAAGCAGCCCGAGCATGGCGGTTACGGCGGTCAGAATCACCGGACGCAGCCTGACCGAACTTCCCTCCAGCACAGCCTCGCGCAGGGGAACGCCTTCTCTGCGGAGCTGATTGATGAAGTCGATGAGAACGATGCCGTTCTTGGCGACCACGCCCGCCAAGGCGATAATGCCCACTCCGGACATGATGATGGAAAAGGTGACATTGGAAACCAGCAATCCCCAGAACACGCCGCCAATGGACAGCACTATGGTGATGATGATCAACAGGGGTTGGAATACCGAATTGAATTGGAAGACCATGGTGAGAAATACCAGGGCGATGGCGACCAGAAACGCTTTTCCGAGAAAGGCCGTGGTTTCCTCCTGCTCGCGATTGCTCGAGCCCGTATGGATGGCGTATCCCGTCGGCGCATGGATTTGCCGGGCCAATTCCAGGGCGGCGGCCTTCGGGCCGGTTTCATCCTTGACGCCGGGTGCCATTTCTCCCCAGACTTGAATGGTTCTCTGTCCGTCGAGATGACGGATATTGGCCAGGTTCGCCTGTTGGCTGACCTTAGCCACCGAGGAAAGCGGAATCATGGCGCCTTCGTAGGGAATGGTTATCTGATCCAACCCCGAAAACGTTTCCCGCGTGGCCGGATCGAGACGGACCATGATGTTATGCTCCTCGTCCCCCTGCCGGAATTTTCCCGCTTCGACTCCGTGAATGGCACCCCGCACACCCATGGCCACATCGCTGGTCGCCAGACCCATGGACATGGCCTGCACTCTGTCGACTTCCACGCGAAGTTCGGGTTGCACGGGGTCGTAGTCCCAGTTGACGTTGACCAGCTCGGGAATGGTCGTCAGGCGTTGCTTGAGCGAATCGGCCAAAAGGGCCAAGCGAGCGTAATCATCGCCCACGACTTCGAAGGAGACGGGAAAACCCTGGGGAGGACCGTCGTGCTGCTTTTTAACCCGTACTTTCCATCCGGGAAGCACCTGGGGAAGGTTATCCTGCATCCATTGCATGGAAGTCCAGGTGGAAACGTTGCGGTCTTCATAATCCACGAAGGAAACGTCCACGTAGCCGCGATGACTTTCCGGAACCCGATCGCCCATGGCATTGTCCGATTTGCCGAAGCCGACCACTCCCGAAAAACTTTCCGGGTCGCCGGCGTCGGCGGGCATGGCCATCAGGGTTTTCTCGACCACTTTCAAGGCCGAATCCGTGGCGCTGATATCGATTCCCAGCGGGCCTTCGATTTCGACGGCGACTACCCGGGGATCGGAAGCCGGGAAGAACACCGCACCGGATCCGAACACGATATAGGCTGCGATACCGCTGATAAGGAACAGTAGGCAGGCGGCCGCCATTTTGAAGGGATGACCCAAAGACCGGTTAAGGACGCCCTTATATTTATTGCGGATGCGATCGAATCTTTCCCCGCCATGACTTCCCATTTTACCGGCGTCTTTCGTGGTCATGAAAAGCGACGCGAACACGGGATTGAAAATGAAGGCCACGAAAAGCGACCCCGCCAGGGTCACCGATACCGTGATGGGAAGGTATTTCATGAACTCGCCCATGATGCCCGGCAGCCATAGAATGGGAATGAAGGCGGCGATGGTGGTGATGGTTGCGGTGGTGACCGGCAGGGCGACTTCGCGCGTGCCTTCGATGGCGGCCTGGACTTTCGACTTTCCCATCTGGCGATGTCGGTAGATGTTTTCCACCACCACGATGCCGTCGTCGACCAGCATGCCCAAGGCGATGACCAGCGCGAACAGAACCACCATATTGAGGGTGACTCCGGTAACGTCGAGTACCAGAAAACCCATGAGCATGGAAAAGGGAATGGCGGTCGAGATGAAGAAGCTGTTCCGGAAACCGAGAAAAAAGGAGATGAGGCCCACCACCAGCACCAGTCCGGTGATGATGTGGTTCACCAATTCATTCACGCTGTGCCGGATGTCTTCCGATTGATCCATGGTATAGTCGACCGTGATTCCCTCGGGCCATCCCTTCCTGGCCTTTTCCACGACGCTCCGGGCATCGTCGACCACTTTGATGATATTGCTACCCGTCCGTTTGGTTACCGATATGGCCAGGGAGTTTTCGCCGTTCAACCGGAAAATGGTGCCCCGGTCGCGGGTATAGGCGAAGCTTACCTGCGCCACGTCGCTGATGCGCACCGGGCTGCCCCCTTCGCTGCGAACCACCAGGTCGGCGAATTGGTCCGGGGATTTGAGTTCGCCGGTGACCTGGATGGAAAAGCGGTTTCCCCCCGCCCGCAACATGCCGCCGGGTACGTTGCGATGCTGGTTTTGCACGGCCTTCACGATGTCGTTGATGCTGACGTTGTATTGCAGCAACTTGGCCGGATCGGCGTCGATGGCGATTTCCTTTTCCTGCTTGCCGGTAATCTGGGCGTCGAGCACCCCCGGAACGCGGGCGATGGCGTCTTTCAAATCCTCCGCCAGCAGCTCCAGTTTTTCACCGGGAAAAGTGCCCGATAGCGAGATGACGAAAACAGGAATGTTGGAGAAATTGAGCTCGGCAACCATGGGATCTTCGGCATCCGGAGGCAATTCGCTCTGGGCCTGGTCCACCTTGTCTTTCACCCGTCGCAACGCCACTTCGACCGCTACGTCGGGATTGAATTCCACCTGCACGGCCGAGCGGCTTTCGGTGCTCTGGCTGGTCAGTTTTTTCAGGCCGTCGAGGCCTTCGAGCTTCTCCTCCAGTTTATCCGTCACCAGGCGTTCCATATCCTCGGGCGAGGCGCCGGGATAGATGACGTTCACGAAGATAAGGGGGATTTTTATTTCGGGAAAGGATTCACGGGGGAGCTGCCGATAGGACATCACTCCCGCGATGGTCAGGATCAGGGCTATTACCAGAACGGTTACCGGGTTGCGTACCGCGAAATTCGTCATGCGCTTCTCCTCGAAGTCTTCGAATCAGGACTGGGTGTCATTTGGGATTCAACGGTAGGAAACCAGCGTGCCGTCGGTGACCTGAAAGGCCCCGGAAGTGATGAGAACGTCGCCGGCATTGAGCCCGCTGCGTATCATGACCGACTTGCCGGTGGCGGGCCCCAGTTCGATGGGAACCCGGACGGCGCGTCCTTCGCGGATGACCATGACCGAGGGACCTTCCTGCAGTCTCAGTACGGCATCGGAAGGCACCACTATGGCGCTATCCAGCTTCGCGCGCAGGATACGCGCTCTTCCCACCATTCCGGGCCGAAGCTTGCCATCGCGATTTTCGATTTCGAGTCTGGCCGTCACCGTGCGATTGCGCGATTCCACGGCCTTGTCAATGCTTCTGATTTTTCCCTGGAAAACCTGGGTGGTGTCCTGGATGAGGGAGAATTCGGCGGTTTGGCCGTCGCGATAATCGAAACTTTCGCTTTCGGGAATGGCGATGATGGCTTCGAGCTTGTCGGTCTGGGCGATGCGCACGGTGGGTTGTCCGGGAGCCACGGTTTGGAATTTCTCGATGTTCCGGCTAACCAACACACCCGAAAAGGGAGCCTGGCAGCGACTGTCCTGATAAGCCATCTGGCTTTGCAACAATGCAACGCGCGCCGACTGGAAATCGAGGTCCGCCTTGTCCTTGGCCGCAGCGCCCACATAGCCTTTTTCGATATTGGCCTTAGAGCGCTCCAATTCGCCTTTGGCCAATTCCAGGGCGGATTGCGCCTGCAAATACATAGCTCGATACTTCTCACTTTCAATGTCGCAAAGTCCCTGGCCCTCTTTGACCCGGGTGCCGACTTCGGAAACATTGATAACCCGTCCGCCCTGGCCGCTGGTCAGGGTAACGTCACGGATACCCCGGAGGTCGGCGCTGTACCGTCCCCAATCCTCGAAAGGCATAGGCTTTACGGTATCCGCGACTACGCGCACCGAACCGGAGTCGGATTGCTCGCCGGGGACGGCATTCCCGCCTTCGGAACCCGCTCCGGGCTTTCCGCCGCAACCCGCGATTAAAAGGCCGATCGCCGCCAGAAAATAAACTGTCGCGTTTTTCACAATTCCTCCTCGTTGACCAAATCCACGCCTCGAGCCACGCTCAATGACGCTCCGGAACGCACCTGCATGTACCGGGCGTTCAATAGCCCGAATTCGGCCCTTCGCAAGGCCTCCTCCGCGGTAAGTAAATCCGTAAGATTGCCCTTGCCGGCGCGGAATTCATCCGATATCAGCGCCTGGGCTTCGCGAGCCGCCCGCACCGATTGCGTTGCGGCGCTCAAAGCCGTATCCGCCGCCTGCACTTCGCGCACGGCTCCGGTTATTTCGATGTGAGCCTGCTTACGGGCGACCTGTTCCTGCAACCCCATGGTGCGGGCGTCGGAAAGGTATTGCTTCGAGCGGGAGCGGCTGACGAATCCGTCGAACAGGTTCCATTGCAAACCGATCCCTATTTGCCATTCGCGGTTTTCCCAATCGTCGAGTTGATCGACTTCATAACCGAGGATCCCGAATTTGCCTTGCGCTCCCAGTGTCGGCAGGGATTGCATGCGCATGAGGCGTGCGGTTTGCTCCAGGGCTTCGCGCTGCAATTGCATGGCTTGCAGATCGGCGCGATCTTCCATCAGCGCCGCGGCTGAAATCCTGTCATCCGAGGTCTGCCTAGGCGGAAGCGCGAAAGCTTCGGACGTATCCAAGACCACTTCGGCATCCACGGGCCTCCCCAAAAGGCGGTTGAGCTGCATGCGCATCATCTCCGCATCCTTTTCCGCGCGGATGCGCTCGGGCTCCAGAGCCATCAGGGCGGAAACGGCGCGCAATACATCGGCGCGGCTGCCGGCGCCCATGCGGAAATTCTGTTCCAAAAACGCGACGGTTTCCTTCTGCCGCGCATGGGCGCTTTCCAGGGTGCGGAGATGGGATTCCGAGGTCAATACCGCGTAATAGGCGTCGAGCGCCATGAGCTGGGCCTGCTGCCGCGCGCGCAAGGCCGAAGCATGATTGGCGCTTTCCTGGAGCTTGGCGACCTTTACGGCCTGCGAAAGCCGCCCGAAGGTAAACAGTGCCTGATTCACTTCCAGGCCATAGGTGTATCTGTCCTGTTCGACGGAGAACACCGGGGCATCCTGGCCGAAGCTGGCGGGGTCCATGGGCATCAAGGCCCGTCCGCCGGTGGCATAAAGGCTGACTTGAGGATAGGCTCCCGAGTAGGCCTCCTCCTTCACGGCAGAGAAGCGATTCACCTGTTCCCGGGCGATGAGCACCTCTTCGCTCCGGGTGGCGGCGAGCTTGAGCGCCTCCTTCAAAGTCAATCCCTGGGCGGCGACGCCCGAAATTCCACCTATGAGTAAAACGGCGACGCCGACCGCAACCGCGACGATGCGGCGAGGAGTTTGCGAAGGCTCTTGGTAAGAACGGATTTCATTTCTCGGCATAATATCGATCTCGGCCCTCAGCGGTGAAATAGCCTTCGTATAAAATCTTGATGCAGGCGTCGAAGGCTTGCGACGGCGTAAAGGGTATTTCGTTAAGTGTTTCCGGGTTGAGGATGTTTTCGATGACGGTCAGATAAATAGTCAGGAATAGATTTTCGTCTATATCCTTGCGGAAAATCCCCTGCTCGCGTCCTTGGCGCAACAGATTGCCGAAGTCGGACTTGATGCTGCAACGGCGATGCTGTTCCACGTCTTTCCACAGCCCCGGCGCGTTGCGCTTGAGGTCGTCGAGCAGAAAAGTCGACATTTGTCCGTAGAGGCTGGTGCAAAAGGCGGTCAACCGCTTCAGTTTTTCCAGGATGTCGGTACTCGGGTCCGCATAGATATCCCGGAAGCGCGCTTCGATTTCTTCGAGTTGGCTGCGAATCGCCGCCTCAAGCAATTCCTCTTTTCCGGGAAAGTGCTTGTAAAGGGTTTTCTTGCTGGTGCCAAGGAGCGAAGCGATTTCATCCATGGTCACCTTGCTGAAACCATGTTTGAAAAACAGGGATCTTCCGGCTTCGAGAATCCGTTGTCTGACTTCGCTGTCTTCGGCCAAAGGTTCGCTCCAAGTGTCGAGAAGAAACTTGGGAAACTAAATTAGTATTCTTAGTTTCCATCCCCAAGGGTACCCTATGGGGCCTGAGAGCCGAAAAAACCATCAAGGAGCAGTTCAAAGTGCCGGTGGCAAAGGGAAAGCCTTTTCAATCCCGCTCTTATTTGCGAGGGAACCTTTACATAGGGTCCGGGCGTCAAATCGGATGCGCATTCGTGCAAGAGGGATTCAATGCCGGGAGCGGTAATTTCGAGGTGGAATTGCAGGGCCAAGGCCCTTTTTTCCCACAAAAAGGCTTGGTGTGGCGTACCGTCGGTTTCGGCCAGGAGAACGCTTTGCGCCGGCAAATCAAAGGTGTCGCCATGCCAGTGAAAGGCTTGAAAATCCTCCCGGGGAAGCAAATTGTTGGACGGAGACCCGATGGGGCGAACGGGAAACCATCCGATTTCGGGATGCCTTCCCTTGTAAACTCTGGCTCCCAAAACATGGGCCAGCATTTGGGCGCCGAGGCATATGCCCAGCACTTGTTTGCCGGCCTCGAGAGTCTTTTCGATAAAGCGCAATTCACGGTTCATCCATTCGATTCCCTCCCGATCGCCGACGCCCATGGGGCCGCCGAGAACGACCAAGCCGTCGAGATTTTCGGGGGCGGGCGGAAGCTCGTTTTGGTAAAGAAGGGTGCGCGTGAGGGTGTTTCCCTTGAGGCGGGCCCAGGTTTCCAAATGGCCGGGTCCTTCGAAGGGGACATGTTGAAGTACGTGGATTCGGCGCGGAGGGGGCTTGCTTTCTTGGGTCATACGAGGTTGTCATCTCAGGTTAACCGGCCTGAAACGAAAACATTTCGCCGGAAGGCTGGATCACCAGCGTGAGTATGGATCACTGATGAAAAACTCATGGATCAAAATAGCATTGGTGTGGGGATATGTCCTGGGTTGGGTGGCTGTGGGTGCGGTGAAGAAATATCGGGAAGCCGGTAAGGGCTCGAAGGTTGTTTCCAATACGTTGGTGCAGTCGGATTTTATTGTGGATTAGTTTAGGGGTTGGTGCCACAAATAAAATCCAGCTGGCCTAACCTTGGTGGTCTTGCCCAAAAGATTGAATGCTTCAGCTCTCGCACCCCTCGGATTGACAGTGACTATTGTATTCCATTTTCCATATTCATTGCTTTTGATTTTAGCTTGACTTTGGTATACAGAACTGGAAGTGCTTTCCAGCAAGATTACGCCAGGTTTTCCTGCCGATGAACCGAATGCCAAAACTTTGTCTGGGGTCAAGGGTTTCAGCTTTTGAAGCGATAGTTCATTTGAATTGAAAGACTCGCTCCAAGTTTTTCCGCCATCAGTCGTTTTAAAGATGGTCGACTGGCGGCCGTTATTGGGGAAACCAACAATATCGCGATTGTTACCAAGAACGTAGCCTATCTCAGGGCTGCGAAAGTGCAAGGAATGGAAGGCATAGGGTTCAAGAGAGTATATTTTCGTCCAAGAGACTCCCCCATCTTCGGTTTTGAAAATATTATTTGTACTGGGCCCGTCATCATTTCTAGCGGTTCCTACCCCATACCCTATATTTTCACCAAAGAGCTGTACTTCCCAAAAGGAAGGCGTGCCTTTGTTTCCAGCCCAACTCTGTCCTCCATCCGTTGTGTGATAAATATTTACTATGGACCCCAGCCCAGCGAATAATGCCAATCCCTTGAGCGGCGTTGAAAAGTAAATGCTTAGGGCCTTTGAGGGGATGGGAACGCCTCCTTGTTGGGTCCAAGTTAATCCACCGTCATTGGTTCTATAGATTGCGCCTATAGAACCCAGAACAAAACCTGTGTCTTGATTGATAAAAAAGCCGGAAACTATCACATCGGAGTCGTATGGCGTGCCTATATCTTGCCACGATTCGCCGGAATCCGTTGTTTTGAATATTGATGAACCGAAGGCATATCCGACTTTTTGCGTTGAAAAAAGCATATCTAACAGAAGGGTTTTAGGGGATTTTAGTGATTCAGTCCAAGTTTTCCCCTGATCTTCAGTAAGGAAAATAGAGCCTGATTCTAAAATTGCGCAACCTCGCGCATCATCCAAAAAAATTATGTCCGTAATTTCATCTTCAAAAGGAGGAGATTGAGAGAGAATTTCCCATGCGAACAAATCCAGGTTCGCAAAAGGCAATACGAAAATGATGGACAGAATGATACTACGAATCATAAAAAATTTACCTGCAACGCTACAATGTTTAATTGGTAACATAATTAAGAAGTTGTAAAGATAGTATAAAGAGGTTTGTGTCAGATTAACGCTATGGCCATACGATGAGCCCCCTTCTCGGTGGCATTGAGGTAGGCTAGTCCGATTTTGTGTCATTCTTGATTCGCCTTGTCT
>CAYNXV010000130.1:0-10613 GCA_964401245.1 uncultured Bifidobacteriales bacterium
ACCTGACTGCCTTGAACATCTCCTCGGTGCAAACATCCAACCATACCCTGGAAGACATTCTCGACGCCTTCACAACCCTGGGAAAACGCTTTGGCGCCGTAGCCACCGCCGATTCCATCCTGGAGGACTTCCGGACGCGGATACATGCCATCGAAACCGCCTCCTTGACGGCCTCGGCGCTGATCTCGAAAAAGGAAAGGCGAAAACCCCGCGTGCTTATATCCATCGGCAGAACCATGGGGACAGCCGCCATTTCGGATGCTTATATAGCGGGACCCTCCACGTTTTATGCCGATTTGTTGCGCAGGCTGAACGCGGAAAATGCCTATCAGGGAAATTTGGACTATCCCAAAATCACCACGGAAGGATTGCTGCGGCTGAATCCCGACTTCATATTCGATATGGTTCCCGACCTGCATGAAAAAGGATTGACCATTGCCCAGGTACAGGCCCAATGGGCCGGATTGGGAGATATCCAAGCCGTAAAAGAGGGCCGCGTAGTGGTCTTTCCCCAGAATTTCACCGTAATACCAGGTCCCCGGCTCATTCTCCTATTAGAAGAAATGGCCGCGGCCTTGTATCCGGCTATGCAGCCATTCGCTACTCCAGCCGGAACGCCCGCTGATGGCTGACACCATGCTTTCCATTAAGAATTTAAGCGTTCGTATCGACGACGCCTGGTTGTTGCAAGACATCCATTTCAGCATTCAGGCCGGCGAAAGGGTTTCGATTATTGGACCCAATGGCGCCGGCAAGACGACGCTGTTGAAATGCCTCACACGCGTCCACTCCCGGTATACCGGGAGAATCACTTTGCAGGGAATTCCGCTTCCCTCTCTGAAGCAAAAGAAATTGGCCTGCCTGATGTCCTGGGTACCGCAGGGAGAAGGCGACTCACCTCCTTTTCTGGTGGAAGAATTCGTCACTCTGGGTCGCTATTGCCGCCTTAAACCCTTCGTAGCTCCCGGTCCCGGAGACCGCGCCATCGTCGAGTCGGCTTTGACCCTATGCGGGTTGGAAAATTTTCGCTCGCGCACCTTGGCGACGTTGAGCGGTGGCGAAAGACAGAAAGTGCACATCGCCGCGGCCTTGGCCCAGGACGCGCCGTTGATGTTATTGGACGAACCTACCACCTTTCTGGATCCCCGGCAATCGATGGAAATCGAGGATTTGCTTTTCGAGCTCCATCAACGCGCCAAACGAACGCTGCTGGTGGTTACCCACGACATCAATCGCGCCTTGCTCGAAAGTGATCGCGTAATCGGCCTTAAGCAAGGCAGAATCCTTTTCGATTTACCGCCGGATAAACTCATCGAAGGCCCACTATTGGACGAGCTTTTCGATCGGCAGAACCGTCCCTTCGTCAAAGCCATGCATCCCGGACTCAACCGGCTTTTCATCGTTCCCGATACCGTCACCGGCTATTCCCATTCCAGCGAAGACGGATTATGAATGGTAAGCAAAGGATAATCGGCGTTCTGCTGCTGCTGGCAAGTGCGACCCTTCTTATCGCTCCTTTTCTGGGTATGGAAAATATCGCCTTTAAGGCCTTGCTGCACCCTCCCTGGGATAAAACCCGGTACCTCGCCCTCCAAGTCGAGGATGCGCGCTTTGCCCTGGAAACCAGGATATTATGGAACCTGCGTATTCCCCGCGTGCTCGTCGCCTTTCTGGCCGGTTCCCTGTTGGGCCTGGGCGGCATGGCTTTTCAGGCCCTGTTCCGCAATCCCCTGGCCACGCCTTATACCCTGGGCGTAGCCAGCGGCGCTTCCCTGGGCGCGGCCGCCTATGTCGGCTTCGGCGCCGTCATCGGTTTCATGGGGATAGACGGACTTCCCCTGGCGGCCTTTGCCGGCGCCTTGTTGGCCATGACCTTCGTGTATGGGATCACCCATGTCACTTCGGAACGGGGTTTACCCGGCGCGACTTTGCTACTGGCCGGAGTAGCCATGAGCTTCTTTTTTTCCAGCCTCATCCTGTTCATCCAATATCTCTCAGACTTCACCAACTCCTTCCGCATTCTGCGCTGGCTGATGGGAGGCCTCGAAGTTGTGGGATTCTCGCAGGTCTGGCAATTGCTGCCTTTCGCCCTCGTCGGAAGCGCCTTGATATTCAGCTTGAGCCGCGAATTCGATTTGCTGCTTACGGGAGAATCCGTGGCCACCGGTCGCGGCGTGCAAGTGGACAAGGTGAAGAAAAAGGTTTTTTTCGCCACCAGCCTGATGATTGGAGGCGTAGTCGCATTCTGCGGTCCCATCGGTTTCGTGGGTATGATGGCGCCGCATATGTGCCGATTGCTGCTGGGCCCCGGTCATAGCCATTTGGCTCCGGCGACTTTTCTCCTAGGCGGAATATTTCTGACGTGGTGCGATACCTTGGCGCGTACTCTCATTTCCCCGGCCGAAATTCCGGTAGGAGTCATCACGGCCTTGCTGGGTGGACCCTTTTTCCTATGGTTGTTATTGGGCCGCACGCGGGGTGGCCTGCATGCCAAGTGACAATCCTATATGACCGAATTGATTTTCATTTCCGGCGGGGCGCGCAGCGGAAAAAGCGCTTATGCCCAGCGATTGGCGGAAAACTTCCCTGGAACCAAACTCTATTTGGCAACCTGTCCGGTAGTCGATACCGAAATGGAAGAGAGAATCCATCGACACCGGGAGCAGCGCAACTCTTCCATCTGGGAAACCTGGGAGGTACCGGTGAAAATCAAGGAAGCTTTGCTAAGACCCCATCCTCATCGCGTGATTCTGTTGGATTGCCTTTCGTTATGGGTGAATAATCTGATGTATACCGCCAAACAGTCCGGGGAGACGATAAGCGAGGGCAGCATTGCGGAATTGACGATCGAAATTATTTCGGCACTGCCCAAACGCGAAGAAAAACTCATCGTGGTGAGCAATGAAGTCGGAATGGGCATCGTCCCCGATTACCCTCAAGGCCGACTCTTCCGCGATTTGCTGGGACGCGCCAATCAGATTTTCGCGCAAGAAGCATCACGTGTCATCTTCATGGTTTCGGGCGTCCCCCTCTTTATAAAGGGAACTCCTGCATGAACCTGCTGCAAACAACTCTCCAAATAATCCATTCCCAAAACGAATCATTCCGCCTCCAGGCCAAACAGCGTCTCGAATCCCTGACCATGCCCCATTGGGCCATGGGCCGTCTGCTCGACCTGGCCGTCGATTTGGCCGGCATGCGCGAATCCCTGCATCCCCAGGTAACCCGCAAAGTGGTGATCGTTATGGCGGGAGATCACGGCGTGGCGCGCGAAGGCGTCAGCAAATATCCAAGCGAAGTAACGGCGCAAATGGTGGCCAATTTCGTGCGAGGCGGTGCCACCGTCAACGCTTTGGCCGATGCGGCCGGTTGCCGGGTGGTTGTCGTGGATATGGGAGTAGCAGCCGATTTGAAAACCGTCGGCCCGGGGTCCGTTCTGCATTGCAAGGTCGGATTTGGGACCCGCAATATGGCGCAAGGCCCTGCCATGACAAGGGATGAATGCCTTTCCGCTCTCGAAACGGGCATTGACATATTCAATGACCTAAGTGACGATTATGACTTGTTCGCCACCGGGGATATGGGCATAGGCAATACCACTCCCAGCGCCGCCATTCTCTGCGCGCTTACCGGCATATCCCCCGAAGTCGCGGCCGGCCGGGGCACGGGATTGGACGATGCCCAGCTTGCGCATAAAATAAAAGTCATCGAACAATCGCTGGAAATCAACCGTCCCGATGCCGAAGACGGCTTGGACATTCTGACCAAAGTGGGCGGATTCGAAATCGCGGGATTGACCGGATTGTTTCTGGCGGCCGCCGCAGCCCGTAAACCCATACTCGTCGATGGGTTCATCTCCACCGCAGCCGCTTTGATTGCGCAGTCCCTGGCGCCGTTGTCCACCCAATACATGATTGCCGCGCATCGGTCCGTCGAGCCTGGGCACTCAGCCATGCTCAAACACCTGGGCATGGAACCATTACTCGACCTCAACCTGCGTTTGGGCGAAGGAGCGGGAGCCGTGCTCGCCATGCCTTTAGTGGAAGCATCCCAACGGCTCCTTACGAACGTAGCCACCTTTGACGAAGCCAAGGTTTCCGGACCGGCTGCTTAAGGGTTGACTACCCCTTATGATTCAAATCGAACAAACCTCCAAAACCCGCCGACAAGCCATGCGCTTTTTCATGGCGCTTTCATTTTTGACCCGCATCCCTTCCCCCGAATGGGTAATCTGGAACGAAGATGATTTCCAACGGAGTCGCGTCTATTATCCCTTGGTAGGATGGGTGATTGGCGGCAGCGCCGCATTACTTTTCTGGCTTTCCCATTTTCTATTCGGAGTGTGGGTCTCCGTTTTCGTGAGCATGGCATGGACGTTGTGGCTGACGCGGGCCTTCCACGAAGATGGGTGGGCCGATTTCTGCGACGGCTTCGGCGGCGGATACAGTCGCGACAAAATCCTGGAAATCATGAAAGACCCCCGCACCGGCACTTTCGGAAACGCAGGCCTCTGGTTGATGTTGACCGGGAAACTCCTGTGCCTCGCATCCCTGCCTCCGTCGCTGATTCCCTGGGTCCTATTAGGTGGCCATTCGCTCAGCCGCGCCTTCGCCTGCATTTTCCTCACGACCCACAAATATGTACGCGTCGAAGAGGATAAGCCCAAAATCGCCGCCCTGGCGAACCCTCTCTCCCGTAATTCACTCCTCGTCGCTTTGGGAGTCGGCGCCGCTCCCCTGTTTCTCATCGACATCCCCCTCCTCTTCATCGGAAGTCTCCTATCCCTCGCCGCCCTTTACGCTTATTTCGGAAATTTCATCAAACGCGAAATCGGAGGATATACCGGCGATTGTCTGGGCGCCGCCCAACAGCTCTCCGAAGTGCTTTTCTATCTCACGGCTTTGGCATGGATAAAACTGTTTACCTGATCCGCCACACGGCGGTAATGGGAATGGTTGGAAGGTGCTATGGGCGCATGGATGCGCCGCTTACGGGTACTTTTTCCGAAGAAGCGGATAAAATAAAAAGCCTGTTATCCAGGACGCCCCCTCAACTCTTCCTTTCCAGCCCCGCAACTCGGTGCCGAAAACTGGCCCATTTTTTGAGCGATGGGCTATTCGAAACTTCCGAAAGATTGCAGGAGTTCGACTTCGGCTTATGGGAGGGACAAAACTGGAACGATATTCCCAGGGTGGATTTCGACATTTGGTCGAATGACCTGTGGAATAGGTCCTGTCCGGAAGGCGAAACCCTGCGGGAATTTACTGCACGGGTTCTCTCCTTCTGGCACGGACTGCCATCCATGAATCCCTCCGTTATTGCCCTCATTACCCATGCCGGTCCCATTCGTGCCATATTGGCCGACGTGATGGGTATCCATCCCCTGGAATCCTGGAATATCGAAGTTCCCATCGGAACCGTACGCATATTAACCTTGCAGGGATTTCCGAATCCGTCCTGGACTCTCCTCTGACTTCGTGGTACAATCCATTTCCAGCTGAGAACGATTTTTTTCACATTGACTCATTTCCCGAGGGAATGATGGAAAATTCGGGGTTGATTCACCCCATGACACGAAGGCGTCGTGGCTAATCCACCCCAATTATTAGTGCTTTGCTTTCGATAATCAATAATATCCACAGGCAAAGAAATCATGAAATTCATAACTTTATCCAATCCGATTATTGCGAGGCGAAAAAGCATGTTCCGTATCCTGATGGGTCTCTCCATTGCCGTAGTCTGCACCGAGGTTTCCGCGAAGTCCTCCTGCCATTTGGTGCGGGCGGAAAAGCAGATTGAAAAAAGAGAATATCGGGCCGGCCTGGAATTGCTCGCGCGCTGCCCGGCCGATAACTCCCAAGCCGCCAGATGGAAAGGCATCGCTTATCACGGCTTGTATCAAACCGATTCGGCATTGACCTACCTTAAAAAAGCCCATGATCTGGGGATTCGGGATGATCGGGTGCTTATCAACCTGGCCGAAGTCTACTTGTGGAAGAAAAATTTCCGGGAAGCCGCGCGCTTGACGGAACAGGTTAAGGACAGAAAAAATCCTGAATTGTACAAGGTTCAGGCCCGCAACCACGAAATCCTGGGCGAGTTCGCCGAGGCTCTCAAGCTTTATGATAAAGCCATTGCCGTGGAAAAGAACCCCAATGAGACCAAAAGCCGCAAAGCCATCGTCCATTCCTGGGCCAAGGAATACGACAAGGCCGTCACCCTGTTCGGTGAAATTATCGCTTCCCCAAAGACCCTTCCGGAGGTGAAAATAAACTGCCTGATACGAAGGGCGGAAGTGCTTTCATGGCAAAAGGAATACAAGTCTGCATTCGCCGACCTGGACAAAGCTTTGAAATTGGACAAACAAAACTCGGAAGCCCTCTTGCTCAAAGCCAAAATCCTGGAATGGCAAGGTGAATACTCCTCGGCCAAAAGCATTTATTCGCATATCCTCGAATTCGATGCCGACAATGATCAGGCTAAAATGAAGCTGGAAAAACTGGAATGGGTCGAATGAATCTTTTCGAATCGGCCATGAATTTTTTAAGGAGCAGCATATGAAATTATCAGCCGCAGTCTTGACCGGAACCCTACTGGGTACTGCATTGTCCCCGCTGGTCTGGTCCCAGGAAATCCTTACTTCGGTCACTACGGAAACCTATGGATTACTGGGTGCCGATAAAGTCGTCTATCTGGATTATCCCGCTTCCAAGGCAACTCTCTACCAAGTGAATCTACCGGATAAAACCAAAAAAGTCCTGATACCCGAAGCGGGAGGGGGCCCCAATTCCGGATACTATTTCATGTACTACGGAATGTCCGGAAACCACCTGGCCTATATCCCCTTTTCCATGCAACCCACCTATCCCTTGAATTATCTCAACCTATCCACCGGCACGAAAAAGAAATTGACTGCCGATGACGGATGGAAGGAAACGGTAATGGTGGGAGGCGACATAGTGGTATGGGTGGACTTCCGGCATAAAACCGACGGCGATAAAAACAGCGAAATCTATCTGCACGATTTGAAGACAGGATCGGAAAAGCGACTTACCACCAGCCCCACCTACCAGACCAAGGCATTTACCGACGGAGTCCATGCGGTATGGGTGGACTATGCCGGCGGCAATAAAGGAGTCGTCGTTCTCCACAACATCGCCTCCGGAACCCAAACCAACCTGGGCGATGGGCAATTCCATCAGGATAATCCCCGGGTTTCCGGCGATTATGTCGTGTGGGAAGATTACCGTAACGCGACCTCCGATACGGCCAATGCCGATATATACGCCTACAATATCAAAACCAAGAATACCATGGAAGTGGTCACGGCAGCCGGCTATCAAGGCAATCCGTTCATTCACGGAGACGCGGTGGTTTGGCAGGATCACCGCAATGTCAAAGGTGATGGAAACGCCGACATATACGCCTATGATCTGAAAGGTGCAAAAGAAATCCGGGTCACCAATAGTCCGGGTTTTGAGGGAAACCCCGTGGTATACGGCACCCAAGTCGTATGGATGGGCATTGCAGGCAGCGCCATGAACCTTTACCTGGGATCATTGGATTTCAACACCACACTGATTCGACCGACTTCTATGCGTACTTTGAAAAACGGTCGTAATTGGAACGGTGAACGGGTCCGACCGGATGGGAAGTCCGTTCGGCTGGATAACCGACTTTTGCCGATGGGTATTTATTTACCTGTTGGAAAATAATTCCATGCGTTCGACCGTTCCCGCCATCGGCCTTATATTTGTTTGTGCCCTACCAGCGGCCCAGCTCCGATGGCAAGGCGATTCGCAAATCGATAGCGAAGACTTGATATGGTCGAACGGAGCTTCGCTGGAAGCCTCCGATCTCTCCACAAGTTTCGGTGAGTTTTCTTTCCTGGGAAAGTATACTGCCCACGGCATCAAAGAGAACGGATTCGGTTTGACTCCCTTCCACACCCGATTTTATGGCATTCGCTCCCATTACGGCATCGCCATCGGCAATTACCATTTCAAAATAGGGGCCGGATCCAATGACGTACCGGATTGGAAGGACTACTACTCCAACGGCGAACTTTCGGCCCGATGGACCCTCGGACCCGGAACGCAATTGCGGGGAAAAGTCCATATTACCTCCGAGATAGGCAGGGACAACCCATTGACTTCCGTCTTATCCATCCGTACCCGGAAAATCGGAATGGATTGGGGATTGCAGGCCGGACCCTGGACCTTGGAAACCGCAATCAGTGAAAATGCCTATTCGGGAGCGGACTCCGCGTCGGTGCACAATGCACTTGCATCCGAGCAATCCGTTGAAAAGGTCGCGGAAAACCGCATCTGGAAGGCTCATGCCTATTTCTATCGCCCCATATGGAATAACCTATACGCCGGGGCCTTCGCCAACTATGCCGACAGCCGTCACGATTTTTACCGGACCACCTTGCGGACATCCCAGGTTACCGCCAGCTACATGTATTTCCCCTATGACACTCCCGTGGAATCCTTGGCTTTCGGTGCGATTCTTTCCACCTTCGTTGATTTCAACTCCATGTCGCTTCCCCTGGGAGTAGTAACCTTAAGACTCACCATTCCCGTTTATTCCCAACGCCGGCAGTTTTGGGAAGTCATCGCCCCTCCCTATGCAGGCAACGGTTATTACACCTTCGAAGGTAGTGAACCCCTGCTCAGCGGCATCGGATGGAAAAAAAAGGTGACGGAAAATGTCGGCTTGGAAGTCGACTATCATTTTTTCCTTAAGCCTTATCATTCCTACGGATTCTTCCGCTCCGAAAGCTATCGCATGCATCACGTCCAAATAGCCGCGGTCCATACTTTTTGATACGGGAGAGATAACCATCGATGTTGTTCAACTCCCTTGATTTCGCCTTTTTCTTTCCGCTGGTGGTGCTGTTTTATTTCGGCATCCCCCAGCGTTTCCGCTGGATGCTCCTTTTGGCGGCCAGCTATTACTTCTATATGTGCTGGAAACCCGAGTACGCCATACTCCTGATGCTTTCCACGGGCATTTCGTATGGAACCGGACTTCTAATGGGAGGCACGTCGGTCAAAGCGCGTAAAAAAGCCTACCTCCTAGTCAGTTTGACGGGAAATCTGGGCCTGCTATTCTGGTTCAAATATGCGGACTTCGTGAACGATTCCCTGCGCGCAACCTTTCAGCACTTCAATATTTTTTACGGCGTTCCCGGTTTCGACATCATCCTACCCGTAGGCATTTCCTTCTTCGTATTCCAATCCCTCAGCTATTCCTTCGATGTATATAGAAACGACAGACCACCTGAAAAACACGCGGGTATTTTTGCCCTATATGTCGCTTTCTTTCCGCAGTTGGTAGCCGGTCCCATCGAGCGTTCTACCAGTCTGCTTCCGCAATTCTTTCAGCGGCATGACTTCGATTACCAGAGGGTTACCGATGGGTTGAAGTTGATGCTGTGGGGGCTTTTCAAAAAGGTGGTGATAGCGGATCGCCTGGCCGTAGTCGTCGACCATGTATACGGCAACCCCGCCGGACAAAGCGGCTATGCCCTTTTGATTGCCACCTATTTTTTCGCATTCCAGATCTATTGCGACTTCTCAGGCTATTCCGACATGGCCATCGGCGGAGCGAAGGTGATGGGATTCGATTTGATGAAGAATTTCAACCGCCCCTATGCCGCGCAATCCATTTCCGATTTCTGGAGACGTTGGCATATTTCCCTTTCCACCTGGTTCAAGGATTACCTCTACTTTCCGTTGGGTGGCAACCGGGTATCCAAATCAAGGTGGTACGCCAACCTGATGGCGGTATTCCTGGTAAGCGGGCTTTGGCATGGCGCTAACTGGACCTATGTGATATGGGGCGCGTTACATGGGTTCTATCTTATTTTCGCCCTGGCCGCAGCCGATATCCGGGCGAAAGCGGCCGCGTTCCTCCGTCTTGACAAGTATCCCGGCTTGCTCAAAGGCATGCGGATTTTCATCACCTTCCATCTGGTATTGTTCGCATGGGTATTTTTCCGCGCCGACTCCCTTTCCGATGCAATCTATATCCTTTCCCATATTTTTCAGGACCTTTTCCAACCCATCGGGACGCTTGATTTGGGGATGACATTCGACGGCCTGCTGTTGGCCTTGATGGTAATCCTGTTCATGGAGGCAGTACACCTTCTGCAAAGGCGTCCGGGAGGCGCCCTCGCGGCCTTGTCCGAAAAACCCACGGTACTGAGATGGGCCGTTTACCTTTTTCTCACCTTATCCGTTCTGAATTTGAGGGTGGAGCATCAGGCTCCTTTCATTTACTTCCAGTTTTGAAACCGATATGAAATTATTCCTGGGAAAAAGTGCCCTCTTTCTGACCCTCTTACTGGTGGGCCAGATTCTGCTTTCCTTGGAATACCGGGTGAATCCGGTGAGGATTCAACTGCCGGAAAACCCGGGTTACCGACCGGATTCATTGATACTGGCTTTCCAGGAGTATTTCCAACCCCATCCGGACTTGGGCTTCATCTGGAAGGAGAACCTGGGATCCGAGCGGAATATCGATTTGCGCTGGGCGGATCAGGAGGAAGGATCCGTGATAACCGACAGGCAGGGGTTCATCAATTCCGAGTATGCCATCGAAGCGCG
>CAYNXV010000131.1:0-10595 GCA_964401245.1 uncultured Bifidobacteriales bacterium
TATCGCTGCCATGTCGGCCACGCCTTTACCACGGCTTCGCTGCATGCCGAACAATCCGAAAAAATCGAGGAAACCCTGTGGGTGGCGCTGCGTATGTTCGAGGAGCGGCGTAACTTCCTGCAACAAAGCGGTGCGAAGGGTAGTCAGGGTTTTACTGGTTCGGTGAAGGACAGGATAAAAGAGGCGGAAATCTATATCGAGCGTATCCGCGACATGCTTTCGGGCGAAGTTGAAGAGGTGCGCGAGTATGCCCGGAAGAAAGCCTCGGGGGGGTAAATCAAAAGAGGCTGGAGGCCCTATGCGCGAATTTATATGGACAACCGTGGAAGGCCTCGAATTTTCCCTACCCAACTTTTTTCAAGGCCCGGAACGTTTTCAATACTTCATCTTTTTCGAAAAATTCTTCATTTACATACTTGTGCAAAACTCTGGTGATCAAAGTTTGGTAAGGAAGCCCGTCATTATCGGCCTTCTTCTTTATTTTTTCCAAATCGTAATTGTTGATACGAAGGCTGATACTGATATTTTTCCGAGCCCTTTCTATTATTGACCGAATCCGCTTCTCTTCCCTTTCAGATACGGGAACCAGCTTGTCGGCGTCTTTCTCGATTTCACTCTCGAACGAATCTAGTTTGATTTTCTTTTTCATTTTTCCGCTCCGTATATTCTCTGCAATTTCCGACTCGGGAAAATCGTTTTCAAGACTATTTCCTGTTTCTCACTGATCAAAAAGGGAACAACATCTTCAAAACCTATACCGAAATTAGTTTCTGATTTTTCTCTTCATCCCAGGCGAATTCCATATGAATATGATACATCTTTGTATATACATTGTAAACGTCCTAATTTTTTTACCCTATATATCCCGAAATGTTGGAGATTTCAGCAGAATTGGAGGATAGGAAGGGCAAACAATATGGAAAACCCAAATTAACCTACACCGTAAAGCATCTGCATGAAAATGAGTAGCTGGTCGAGTAACCACCGTGGTATTTTCAAGAAATCAATGTTGATACTTAGCCTATTCCCTGGGGCCATCTTTGTTCTCTCACTATACTCAAATTGAGGATAGCTGCGAAATCAAGGGCGTCCCATTCCATTCAAGTCTGTGGCCACTGTCACATTGCCGGAACCGGAACCTACTTATCCTAAAGGGAATGAAAAGGGATTACGTCGCCGAGGTGTGGAGAGAGATTGAGGAGGCCCGGGAGCGCGAGGCCGGGATGAAGGCCAGGGCTCAGATGGGCGATGGCCGCATGGGAGGAATGTTCATAAGGGAAGCCCGCCTGTACTTAGGTCTCTCCCAATCCGAAATGGCATCCATACTTCAAGTCGCAACCAAAACCCTGCAGGGATGGGAGGCGGGAAAGCCTCCCCCCAGAAGCATACTTCTCCTGGTGGAATTGATTCGGGACTTTCCAGAAGTCAGACATCGGGCGATGACCAGCGCAAGGTGATGTCCGGCGCAAACCTAATTGTCCATGTGCGAAATGCTGTGCCGCCGGTTCCATGCACTGACCACCAACGAAGGGGAGTCCCACAAGGCGGACCCCATCGCACATAGCCGCTCAGTCCGGTCCCGAGCGTGTTGGCCGCTCCAAACCTCCAAGCAGGCGGACTTCCACAGCGCCGGATTTATATCCCGGCTGGCGGGAATGGGGGTCGTAATTGGCATAGGTCAATTGATTACATTCCTCATAATGCATGGGGACGAAAATCTCCCCCAGGCGCAAACCGGAACTGAAAACAGCTTTGGCCCGCATGCTGCCCCTCCGCGAGACGATCAAGGCCCAATCGCCTTCCCGCAAACCTCTATGGCGGGCATCGGTGGGATGAATTTCCATATAGGCTTCTTGGGAATACAACTTGCGTAAAATCGCCGAGCGACCGGTACGGGTACCGGTATGCCATTGGGCCGACGTTCCTCGCCCGGTCGAAAGAGCCAAGGGATATTCCCCATCGGTTTGCTCCGACATCGGCCGCGGAGCATCGAACAAGAATAGGGCGCGGCCGTTTTCCCGGTAGAATTTTCCATCACGAAACAGCCTCCGTTCCGGGGAGGAGTCGGGATTTTCCGAAGGATAGGGCCATTGAATGCCTCCGGCGCGATCTATGTCCGCGTAATCGTGAATCCCGCTGAAATCGCAAGGTCTCCCCTGGGTTACCTTTTTCATTACCTGGAAAGTGCTCTCGGGATCGGCCATATCCATAAAGGCATTTTCGCATCCCCAGTATTTGGCAGCCAGTTTGAAGATGTAGAAGTCGGCCAAAGCCTGACCCGGCGCCTTTTTCACCTTCTTGAATAAACCGATGCGGCGCTCGCTATTGATAACCGTGCCTTCCTTCTCGGCCCAGCCGGCGGCCGGAAGCACCATGTGGGACATTTTAGCCGTTTCCGTGTCTCCATATAAATCCTGTACCACCAGGAAATCGAGGTTTTCCGCCGCTTGGCGAAAATGTTTTCTGCGAATCCAGGAATGGGCCGGATTGGTGCCGACCACCCACAGCGCCTTTATTTTGCCCGCGTCTATGTCGTCGAGTATTTCATCATAAGCCTTGGTGGTTTGCGATGGAATGCTCTCATAGGGTAGGTCGAGGAGGTTGGCGATTTCGCGACGATGCTCCGCGTTGGCGGGATCACGGCCACCCGGGAGCGAAGTCTGGTTAGACAGGATGCGCGATCCCATGGCGTTCATCTGGCCCGTGATGGAATTGGGGCCAGTGCCGGGCTTGCCGATATTGCCGGTCATAAGACACAGGTTGATGATGGCCTGGGCGGTGCGGACACCTTGATGGCTTTGATTGACTCCCATGGTCCACCAGATGGAAACCTTTCTGTCGAGACGGAACATTTCGACTAGCCGCTCGATAGACGGCCAGTCCAGTCCGGTTTCGGCGGTCACTTTTTCGGCGTCGAAACTTTCGACATCGGCGCGGAAAGCCTCGAAGCCTTCTGTATGCCTTTCGATGAAATGCTCACGTATCCATCCCCGGCGCAGGAGTTCGCGGGCCACGCCATAGAGCAGCGTCAGATCGGACTTGGGCCGCAAGGGCAAGTGCAAATGGGAGGCCATGGCGGTTTCGGTACGACGGGGATCGATGACGGCAATACGGGCATCACGTTTGTTCTTGAGCACACGTTCCCACAAAATGGGATGGGCGATGCAGGGGTTGGCGCCCATGAAGATGAGGGAGTCCGATTCCTCAAAGTCCTGATAGGTGAAGGGAGGAGCGTCGAAACCGAAGGCCTGTTTATAGGCCACATGCGAGGTGGCCATGCATTGCCTGGTATTGGCATCGCCGTGGATGAACCCCATGCCGAACTTCCAGATCACGCCCAGCAGGAACATTTCTTCCGTACACATTTGCCCGGTGCTCAAATAGGCGGCGGCCTCCGGGCCATGCTGCGCCCGGATGGTTTTAAGTTTGTGGGTGAAATGCTCCATGGCTTCGTGCCAACTGCAATCACGCCAGCCCTCTTTGGTGCGGATACGCGGCTGCCGCAATCGATCCGGTGCTTCCATGGGTGTCAAGGCTTCCCATCCTTTGGGGCAGGCCATGCCTTGATTGACCACATAGTCGCTATCAGGGCTGAGGTTTACGGCGGCGCCGTCTTTGAGATGTAGGCGCAATCCACAGCCGGTGGAACAATACCCGCATACCAAGGTGGTGGTGGCGTCGGGGGTCTGACTACGAACGGTCTTGCCCAAACCGAAGCGGCCCGGCTCCAAGAGCAATTGCCTGCTTAGGGCGCCGTCCTTCTGACGGAAGGCCTTGTGCAGATATTCACCGGCTATGGAAAACAGGGAGCGCAAAAAAAACCTCAGTGGGCATGTGCGCTGGAACCCGATGGGTTTCCAGGCATTTTGGGTCCGCAACCCGATCGGAAAAACATGGCCTTTTCCGAAAATTCGGCTATGAGGGAAAGCAGAACGGCCATTCCCAAGGCGGCAATAAAAATAGGGGGCATGGCTTCGAGAGAATTCGCATAGGCGGGCGTCGCGAAGTCGATGCCCGCCAGCAAGGGCAGCAGGGCGGGAATAATCACCCCGCCGAGAAACAATGTCAAAACGCGGAGTTGCAATAAAGTGAGACAGTATTCGATCTGAATGCGCGCACTTTTCTTAAGCCCGTCCCATTGCTTCTTTTTGTGCCAGGTAAGGACGCGTAAATTGGCCGCCAACCTGAGCAGGTTCATCATGATAATTACGAAGGCAAGAAAATATACCCAGATGGACAAGGGAAGGGTTCCACGGCCAGCCGTGGTAAAAACCAACGCGCCCAGCAGAGTTCCGGTCGTCAAAGCATGTCCGAAAAATCGCATATAGGTTTCTCGCGAACGCCAAAGCTCGCGGGGAGTTTTGCGATAGACCTGAGCGGAGCAATATATGCACAAGGCTCCCAAAAAATGCAGGGTAAGTTGCAGGAGAAAGGGAATGCGCTCCAGGAAAAGACATGGCCCCGCCACCGTCATCCATGCCGCGAAAGCGAGAACCTCCCGGCTCAGCCAGGAATGTCGCCAGCCCAGCACGGCGCGGAAGGCCAAATGGGGTCGGCCCAAGTGCAATAGGCTGAGGTGGATACCAGCCATGCCGAGAAGGAGAAACCAGCGATCGGGTTGCATCCAGGCCAGCAGTGAGAATCCGCCCCAGGGTGTAGGGCCGAAGGGGTAACGCCCGGAAGCCATTCCGAGGAGACTGTAGGCCAGATAGCCACCGAAGGCAGACTGAGTGATTAGCAGCATGGCCAACACGGGCCAATGGTAAGGTTCGGGATGAACCACTCCCCTATCACCCGAGCTCATGGTGTCGGGGAGGGAGGACTTGCTCCGGTACCGGGTTGTCGGCCGGGTGTAACCGGAATCGGGCGCGTCGGGCAGTGCCACGAAATTTTCGGGATGGGAAAGGGCCTCCTCAGTTTCCACCAGCACCACACGGATGGCCTGATTGGGACAGGCCTGAACACAGGCCGGAGCCTCGCCTTCATCGAGCCGGGAGACACAGAGATCGCATTTGCGCACGATGCCGAGGTCGGGCTGGTATTGCGGCGCTTCGTAGGGGCAGGTCCAGGTGCAGTACTGGCATCCGATGCATTGATCGTCCAGATGTTTCACCACCCCGTTGGTGGGAAGCTTTTCATAGGCGTCTGCCGGACAACCCACGGCACATTCCGGTAGCGCACAATGGTGACACGAGGAGGTGACGAACTTGAATTCGCCGCCGGTCGCCGGTTCGCGCACCATCCCCACATGCCTCCAGGTCTCCTGATCCAAAAGGCCGTTCAGATTGTGACAGGCGGTTACGCAGGCTTTGCATCCCGTGCACCGGTCGATATCGACCTCGAAACCGTATTGCTGGCCTTGGCCCGGATGTTTTTCCGGAATGAGCTCCTGGTAGTAACGCGCCTGCAAGGGGAGGGTTCCGGCATCGTGGTAACGACTGAATCTCTCCACCGGAGTCAGCTGCTGTTGGTCGTTCAGATATTTCGCAACGGTATCCTCGGGTTCCAGGTTCCAGGCGCTCAACAAGGGCGGCGTCGATAATCCCAAGGGCTCAATAGACGTCTCGGACATAAAGCCCTTTCTTGCGCATGTTCTCCAGGAAAAGAACGGATGCTTCCATAGTCATGCATCCTTCATTTCGGATAACAGTCAGCAGGGCCTGCTCGACATCGGAGGCCATACGCTTGGCGTCTCCGCAAACACGGAAATGCGCGCCCTCCTGCAGCCAGCGGAAAAGTTCCGCGCCATTTTGCAGCATAAGGTGCTGTACATAGATTTTCTCGTCTTGGTCGCGACTGAAGGCCAGGTCCAGGCGGTACAGCAATCCTTCCTCGCGCATGGCCTCCAGTTCTTCTCGGTACAGGAAATCATGACTGCGGTGCTGGTCTCCGAAGAAAAGCCAGTTGGGCCCCTTTTGTCCCAAGGCGCGCCGCTCCCGCAAATACGCTCGGAAAGGCGCGATGCCGGTACCCGGACCCACCATGATAAGTGGCGAATCTCCATTGTCGGGCAGGTGAAACCCCCGGTTGGGATGAATATACAGGCGAACCCGATCTCCCATCGCCACTCGTTCGGCAAGGTAGGTGCTGCACGCGCCCTTGCGAATGCGGTCGCGCAGGTGCGTACTTACAACACCTACGGTCAGTTGCACCTCCTCGGGATTTTCGGAAGACGATGAAGCGATGCTGTAAAGTCGCGGGGAGAGCGGGCTCACAAGCCCCGCCAATTCTTGGGGTGCCGGGCGGAATTGCGGACATTCCATTATCAAGTCCAGCAGGTCGCGCTCGCGAAGATATGCCGCCAATTGTACCTCGTTGGGCAGCATGTCCAAAAGAAAGCTCGGAAGGAAATTGTGTTCGGCTCCATAGCGCACCAGCGCAAGAGGGATCTTGTGCAGATCCGCCCTTTCCAACAGGCAGGCGAGAATGGGAAGGCGTTCATCCCGGCCGAAAACAACCGTTTCGGAGCCGGTATAGTTGAGAAGATCGCAAAGCATGGTCACGAGGGACGGATCGTTTTTGGGCCAGACTCCTACGGCATCGCCGGGCCGATAGTCAAGCCCGCTTCCGGCCAGGGAAAAATTGAGGTGCCGGGTATCCTTCCGGCTACCCTCGCCATTCAGGGGTCGGTTTTCGAGGAGGACGGCCGGATAGGGATTTTTTCTGCCGTGGGCTTCCTTCCCTGACTGCGACTTCTCGATACTGATTTCCGGGAGAGCCTTAATCATTTCTTTCGACGCTGCTTTTTCCGGAGCTTGCCAGTTTTCGGTCGCAAAGTTAAGGAGCCGGTCGGACCAAGTATCAAAAGTGGATTCGTAATCGGAATCACATTTCGTAAATTCCACCATTGGCACCGCCCCGAGTTCCCTGAGCCGCTGGTCCAGCGCAGCGGCTGCGCCGCAAAATCGGGTATAGTTGCTGTCGCCCAAGCCGATTACGGCAAATTGCATACCTTCCAGCCGGGGCACAGCGTCCGATTGCAGCCAAGCGGCAAAGGCCTTGGCATTGTCGGGGAATTCTCCATCGCCCCAAGTGCTGCACAGAAAAACCGCTTCGCTAAGCGAGGGAAAATCAACCTCCTGGTAGGTTTCCAAGGAAAAAACTTGCGGACGCACTGGGAGGTTTGCCGCCTCGCATGAACCCTGCAACTTGTTTTTCAATTCATAGGCTAATGCTTCGGCGTTGCCCGACTGGCTTCCGTAGAGAATGGGCAGTACCCTAGGGGGCGGTACCTGGATTTCAGAAGCGGGGTCCAATGCAGCCCCGCTGTTCGACACCGTATGGGAAAGGAATTTATCCCCCTCCCGAGGGCGACCCGATTGGCCCAGGAGGCCGGCGAGATAACCGTTCAGCCAATAGCGCTGTTCCTCGGTGAATGGTGCGTTTTCCGGCAAGGCGGGAATACCGCTGATCGGGAGGTTGGCTTGGTTGTTCATAAGGAGTAACTCGGTGATGCGAGCTGGATATTCCATTCCGGTTGCCATTCCGATTGGCGATGGGCCCAGCACGAAAACCCTTCGTTCCCTTCGCGAGTGGCCAGATATATCTCTACCAGGACTTCAATAACTTCGGGAATGTCTCCCTCCGGAATCGCCTTCCGCACCAATTTGGCCATGCGTCCCCGGGTTCCGAATCCACCCCCCAAAAAGAGATGAAAGCCCTTTCCGCCATTTTCCAAGGTGCATCCCAGAAGACCGATGTCCCCGATGTTATGTTGGGCGCAGGAGTGGGGACAGCCGGTGATATGGATATTGATGGGTTCGGGCAGAGAGTATTTGCCGCGAAGGTGGGAGTTGATCCGTTCCGCCACGGATTTGGTCGGGGCCATGCCATACTTGCAACCCTCAGATCCCGTGCAGGCGACAAGTGAAGCGGTGAGGGGGTCGCGATCATGAGTCAAGCCCGCCTCTTCCAAAATGGCTATGACTTGGGGTAGGTCCGCCTCGGCGATTCCCGGCAGCATGAGATTCTGCCACACCGTCAAGCGGACATCCCCCATTCCGAATTCTCGCGCCAATTTCGCCAATACCCGTAACTTGCGAGCTTCCAGCCGGCCTGCCACCAAGTTGAGCCCTAGAGCGAAGCGTCCCGGCTGCCTTTGAGGAAACAGGCCGATATGGGCATAGGGATGGGGAGCCGGCGGGAACAGGCATTTCTCCAGGGGAAAACGCGTCATGGCCGCCCCGTATTCTTTTTCGCTTTCCGCTAGGAAGCGATCGTGGCCCCAGTCATCGAGCAGATATTTGAGTCGGGCCTTGGAACGCTGCGAACGGTTGCCTTCGCGGATGAAAACACGGAGCATGGCCAAAATGGCCGGTAGGCACTCTTCCGGTTTCAATAGCAAACCGCTATCGCGGGCAAGGTCGCCATGGCCGGTAATACCCCCCAGCGCCAGTCGGAAATAGGTTCCATCGGGAATCACCGGATCACCGGCAATGCGCACCGCCCTCAAACCGATGTCGTTGCTGTCCTCGAGGCAGGATATGCTTCCGCCGCCGTCGAATGCGACATTGAACTTGCGAGGCAAACCATGGTAATCCGGGTTCTCGAGCAGGCATTGGTTCAACTCCCTGCAAAGCGGCAAAACGTCCACCCATTCCTGCGGATCGAGCCCGGCCATGGGCGAGCCGGTTATATTGCGGACATTGTCGGCTCCCGCGCCTTTGCAGCGGATGCCGGAGTCTTGCAACCGCTCCTGAATCCGCAAAACCTCGGCACCGGGAATCCGGCGCAATTGCAGGTTGGCCCGGGTAGTAACATGGGCGATACCATGGCCCAGGGCTTCGGCAATCCCGGCCACGCATTCCAATTGATGAGCCTTTACCACGCCTCCGGGAAAGCGCATCCGGCACATCAGGCCCTCCTGCACCGGAGATGTATTGAAGAAGCCGTGGAACTTGTAAAGGAACACATCATCATTCTCGGGCAGCCGCCCCGCATCCGCATAATGCCTGAAAGTGGACCACATACGGTTGGGGTTCCGGGAGAATTTGATCTTCTCCTCCCCGCCCAGGCGTTGGTCGCGGGCCAGCCAATCCATCTGGGTCCGATAACCCCTATCTTCGCCGACGCCGTAAAGAGCGCTACCGGCCGCACCGACGCTCTCGCTTGGGGATGGCTTCTCACCGGTCGCCGGGGAAGGAGCGCCCAAAGCCGCCCGCAAAAACCCGTCGAGATATTCCTTTTGGGTTGAGGTGAATTCACCGATCGGCAACCGGAATTTATGACCATTTATCATGGTTTATTCTTTCGGGTAATACAATTCCTTCTTAAGGCACTGCAATAGCCGTACCAGTTCTTTTTCCGGAGATAACCGCTTATTAGGGGTCAAAGAGTTCAAATGGAAAGGAGAATCGTCGATTTTCGTCATTAATTGAAAGGAAGTGACTGTATTTGCGAAGGGAGTTGTGAAAAAGAATCCTACGCCTACCATCGCATCGGGGAACAGAGGCTTTCCAATCGCCATTAAGGAAATGGCATGCTTTGTGCGTCATCATTTTCCCTGCCCGATACGCAAGAGAGGAATCCGACATGATAATGCCAGCTGCCGCCAAGGCTACGCGCATACAATTGTTCCGCTTTAACACCCCGCAAATGCGGGCCTTCCATATGAGCTGGGCCGCCTTCTTCTTGTGTTTTTTCTCCTGGTTCGGCATGGCACCGTTGATGTCCGTGGTTCGCGACGAATTCCACCTCACCAAGACCCAGATCGGAAATATCATCATTGCCTCGGTGTCGGTGACGATTTTTTTCCGGTTGCTCATCGGCTGGCTATGCGACCGCATCGGCCCGAGGTTATCCTATTCCCTGCTCCTGATTCTCGGCTCCCTGCCCGTCATGGGCATTGGTCTGGCTCAATCCTATGAAACTTTTCTCATGGCGAGATTAGCCATTGGAGCCATCGGTGCATCCTTCGTCATAACCCAATACCATACCTCGGTAATGTTCGCCTCCAATGTGGTCGGCACGGCGAATGCCACCACGGCGGGTTGGGGCAATCTCGGCGGAGGCGTCACACAATTGGCCATGCCCGCGCTGTTCGTTGGTTTTTTGACCCTGGGCGCATCCGAATCCGTTAGTTGGAGGCTGTGCATGATGACGGCAGGCATCATCTGCCTGCTCATGGGAATCGCCTATTATTTTATGACTCAAGACACACCACAGGGAAATTACCGGACCTTGCGACGGGAAAGACCATCCGGCCAAAATATCGGCAGCTTTCGGCAGGCATGCCGGGACAGACGGGTATGGGCCTTGTTCCTCATATACGGTGCCTGTTTCGGCATCGAACTCACCATCAACAATATCGCCGCCCTGTATTTTGCCGACTACTTTGGACTGGGATTGAAAACGGCCGGCGTCGTCGCAGGCTTGTTCGGCCTGATGAACCTGTTCGCCCGCACCTTGGGAGGGTTCATAGGTGACAAATTCGGCATGCGCTGGGGTCTCAAGGGCAGGGTACGTTGGCTTTTCCTCGCGCTGGCCGGAGAAGGTCTTTCCCTGATGCTGTTCTCGCAGTTCACCGTCCTCAGCTTGGCCATAGGCTTCCTTATCCTGTTCAGCCTGTTCGTGCAAATGTCCGAAGGCGCAACCTT
>CAYNXV010000132.1:0-10531 GCA_964401245.1 uncultured Bifidobacteriales bacterium
GGATTGCCGCCCTTGATTATCATTCTGGACAACCTGTGCGAATTCATCCCCGATTCCGAAAGCGAAGCCTATAAGGACTTATGTCTTTTGAAACGGAAGTTGGTCGAGGTGAACGCCGCCCTTTGGATCATGAATACCCGACCGGCCGGACCCTCGCGCGAGAGTTTCTATACCCTATGCGATTATCGCCTGACCCTGCAATCGGGGCCCTCCCGTCCGGCCGGGCTGGAGGAATCCGAAGCGGAGGCGCGCGCGCAGGAATGGGAAAAGGAATTCGCCCTGGATCCCGCTTTGCGGAAAGTGGCGCCCGAGCTGTCGATGGTGCGTATCCGTTTCGAGGCGCATGGCCTGCATCGCGACGGGGCAAGCCGTTTTCTATACCATCGCCCGACCCGTATGTACCGCGAAATCGGCGCCTGAAAGCGGCATCTGACGCCGTCCGCGACCGTCCGATGGGAATGTTTGCGCGATTTCGGCCGGCCGGATACCCTTCCGGCATCCGAACATCCTATCTTTTTACCCACCCATGGGACAACTTCCGTTTCTTTTGCTCGAAGCCGCGAGGGGATTCAGGTCCAACAAATTCCTTTCCGCCACCTCGGTGATGACCATAGGGATTTGCGCCTCGGTTTTCGCCCTCAGCCTGCTGATATTGACTATTGTGATTCAATTCACAACGTATCGCCCTGAGGACGCCATCTTGCGGGTCTATCTCACCGCCGAAGCGGAACCAGAAGCGGCGCGCGCCGATCTGGAAACGAAACTCAAGCTCGTTCCCGGCGTCGATTCGCTCGTATTCATAGACAAGGAAGAGGCGTTGGAGGAGTTTCGCGCCGACTTCGGCGACGACATGCTCCTATCCCTCGACGTGAATCCCCTGCCCCATTCGTATCGCGTGTTTCCCGAAGAGGAATATGCCACGTCCTCGGGCAACGATATCCTGAGAAGACGACTGGCGCGGCTCGAAGGAGTGGAGGAAATCAGCGCCGGCTCCCTGCAAATCGCCTGGCTCGACAAGTGGAAATTGCCCCTGTGGACGGGTTCCTTTTTGCTCATCCTGTTCGTCGGCGGCGCCTTGGCCCTCATCATCCACAATGCGGTGAAACTCAATCTTTACGCCCGCAAGGTATTGGTGGAAAACATGAAATATTGCGGAGCGGGCGAAGCCTTCATCATCACCCCCTTTTTACTTGAAGGCGTTTTATTGGGTCTGTGCGGCAGCTTTATCGGCATCGGGACCCTGGTCGTCCTGACTTATCTGGGCGGGTTGGTTTCGCCGCAACTGCTGGGCACGCTGCCCTTGTGGGGTCTGGCCGGCACCATTCTGGGACTTACCGTAAGCATAGCCGCCTTCGCCAGCGCGGGAACCGTAATGAGTTTCTTGAAGGAAACCCAGGTGTGAAGCGTTTTTTTTCCATCCTGGGCTGGGCGCTGGTTTTAACGATGGCGGGGGTGGCGGCCCAGGGAGGAGTCGACGCCGAAATCGCGCGCCAGAAAAAGGAATTGGCCGAATTGAGGGAACAGCTCGAGTCGGAAAGACGCGATATCGAATCCCTGAAGAAGAAAAAGACGGGAACCCAGGAAAGACTGGACAAAATCTCCCTCAGCATCGAGCTCACCGAAAAATATCTGCGAAAAATGGAATCCACCGAAGTAAATCTCAAACAATCGGTGGAAGAAACCCGCATGGAGCTGAAGACTCTGGAAGCCCGCATCGCTTCCCGCCGCCAAGTCATGGCGGGCCGGGTCCGGGCCCTTTACGTAAAGGGGAAGCCGGAGGATATGCTTTTATCGGGATGGTCGCCGGGCGAGGGTGATTTCGTGCAGCGGATTTTCTTCATGAGAAAAATCCTGCAACACGATAGAAGCCTCGTCGCATCCAACGAAAGGGACGTGCGTAGGCGCAAATCCCAATTGGAGGAACTGGACGTAAAACTGGCGGATTTGAAGCAGCTGAAGGGTGCCAAGGCGCAGGAACTTACTGAGCGGGCCAAGGCGCGCAAGGAACAGGAGGCGGCCTATGCGCAATTGGAATCGAGCGTGGAGTCGAAAAGCCAGGCGCTGCGGAAAATGGAGGAGAATACCCGCCTCTTGACCGACATCATCCGTAAGCTCGAAAAGCGGAGGCAGGAACAGCTGGCCAAAAACAAAAAGAAAAAACCCAGCGAGTTGGAAACCGCCTCGAAATATTGCCTGCCCGCCGAAGGTGAAATCGTGTCGCAATACGGATTGCAATACCACAAGGTGCTGAAGACCACCACTAAGAATCTCGGTATTGAATTCGCGGCCGCCCCCGGGTCGGCCGTCAAGGCCGCGGTTTCGGGAGAGGTGGCTCTGGTTACCGATATTCCGGGTTACGGGCCGGGACTGATACTGGACAATGGTTCGGGATATTTCACCATTTACGCCAATCTCTCCGGCGTGAAAGTGAAGCAGGGCGACAAGGTGAAAACCTGTCAGGAATTGGCTTCCGCGCCTCCAGGCCAACCCCGGGGAAGGGTTTATTTCGAAGTGCGCCAGGGCACGAAAACGCTCGACCCGGGCAAATGGCTGAAGCAATGAGCCGCCGGAAACTTCTCCGTCCGGCGGCTTTTAGCTACCTTGCTTGAACTTCATGGAAATTGATTTTCCCCGCACCGTGGGCCAAGCTTTCGCCCGTTCCTTTTTCACACAGACCGTGCTTAATCAGGCTTTTCCCCATGCGGTTCTCATCCATGGTATGCCGGGATTGGGCCAAAGCGCCCTGCTTTTGGATTTGGCCGACATTCTCCTGTGCGAATCCACCGTTTCCAGACCCTGCGGCGCCTGTCCCGGATGCTTGGAGCGCAAGCACCGGACTTCGGACCGGCTCACATTCGTTTTTCCCCTGGAGAAAAAAGCGCAGGACAGCGAAGAAGTCAGGATTGCCGATATTCTGGCCAAAACCTCAGCCCTCGAAAAAAATCCTTATTTGATGCCCACTTCCGAAAAGGAATTTCTGTCCATCGGGCAAATCCGGGAATTACAAAATCGACTCGGATATGCCGACAAGGCGTCGCGGCGGCGCATCGTTCTGATCTTCGGGGTTGAATCCATGCCCCTGCCGTCGGCCAATGCTTTTCTCAAGCTTTTGGAAGAGCCCCCTCCCAACGTGCATTTTCTTTTGGCTACCGAATCACGGTCAACACTTATCCCCACCCTCCTTTCGCGGTGTATTCAAGTGGGCTTGGCCCCCCTCACCGAGGCGGAAATGGCTGCGGGCGCCCAAAGCGCGGGAAAATGGACGGATGCCGAATTCATCCCTGAGTTTTTATCCCTGGCTGAAGGTTCACTGGGTAATTATCTGGACCTCGCCTTGCAAAGCGGCCGGAAGGATTTGGAAGAGGCTGGACTCTTCATGCGGGCATCAATCGGCTCGGATTGGGAAACCTTTGCGGATTATATGGACGGCTCTGCTTTTTTCGGAGACATGGAAACCTGCGCCCGCCTTCTGCGTCTTACCCTGAAAATCATTCGCTGCGGGCACGGGGGCAGTGGGGTCGATGTCGGCGCAGCGGCTCCCGCTTTGCTTGAGGCCATGAAGCCGCTGGCGGAGGTGCCCGACTTGGCTCGCTATATTCTATTTGTGGAAAGGGTACTGGCGGCGGTGCGGGCCTATTCCAAACCTTCGATCGCCGCTTTGACCCACTTTCTCGAATACGAAATGGAGACGCAGGTGAAAACCGCATGACTCAACCTCTCTCTCCGGGCGGGCAAACCATGGGAACCGCCATCGTAAAACCGGCTCCCCGGGACGAAGAAGCGATGGCCCGCTTGGCAGCGGAAATGAAAAGCCCGCTTTTCGTGGCCGATCTGCTCTTCCAACGCGACATCAGGGACAAGGAAGCCGCCCGCGCCTTCTTTCTGGCCACGCCTCCCGCGCCCGATCCCAGCCGGGACACGGAAAATCTTCTGGACCTGGACTTGGCCGTAACCTTATTGGAAGGCGCGCGCGAGCGCGGCGAAAAAGTGGTGGTTCACGGAGATTACGATGTGGATGGCGTCACGGGAACCGCGCTTTTATATCTGGGACTCAAATGGTGCGGATTCGATGTGGGCTGGTTTCTGCCCAATCGTTTCGAGGAGGGATACGGCCTCAGCCAAGCCGGTGTGCGCAGACTCCATGCCCGCGGATTCCGGTGGATTATCTCGGTGGATACCGGCATAGCGGCCGTGGACGAAATCAAACTGGCCCGCGAATTGGGCATGCATGTTATCGTGACGGATCACCATCAGGCCGCTCCGGAAAGGCCGGAAGCGGACGCGATTGTGAACCCCAATCAGGGAGGCTGCCCCTACCCCAATAAGGGATTGGCCGGAGTGGGAGTAGCTTTCAAGGTACTGGATAGTTTGGCCATGCGCTTCCACGGGCGCCCGGCGACTCCTTTCCTGGATTTGGTCGCCTTGGGAAGCTTGGCGGATAATGTTCCCATCATCGGTGAAAACCGGACGCTGGTCAAAGCCGGGCTTCGGCAACTTGCCACCTCGCCCCGGGTGGGGATTTCGGCCCTGCTGAAACAAGCCGGATTGTCGGGAACTAATGCGGGCTCCACTGATTTGATGTTCAAGGCGATTCCGCTGCTCAACGCCGCCGGGCGCATGGGAAGCGCGGACGTGGCGGTGCGACTGCTCATCGAAGAGGACTCGTCTCAGGCCGCGAAATGGGCTTCGGCTTTGGCCGACGAAAACGGCAAACGGAGAAAACTCGATCAATCGATTACCAAGGAAGCGTTTAGGAAAGTGGAATCGTCGCCGGCCCTGTCCGAAGCTTCGTGCCTGGTACTGGCCTCGCGGAATTGGCACGAAGGCGTGATAGGCATTGTGGCCGCGCGGCTGGTGGAAAAGTTCTGCCGCCCCGCTTTCGTTTTAGCCATCGATGCCAAAGGCACAGCCAAGGGAAGCGGCCGAACCGTTCCCGGTTTCAACCTCCACAAAGCCTTGGCCACCGTCGCGCCCTTGCTGGAAAAATGGGGTGGACATTATTACGCCTGCGGATTCACCATTCTGGAAGCCAATATCGCGGTCTTCACGGAAAAAATGGCGGAACTGGGATTGACCTATCTGTCGGAGGGGCCAACGGTGCGGCAGTTTCATCCCGCCGCCACCCTGCGCCTTTCGGAGCTTGACGAAGACGGCATGCTGTGGCTCAAACGCTTCGAACCGTTCGGGCCGCGCAACGAACTACCCCTTTTTTACAGCGAAGACGTGAAAATCGCCTCTTCTCCGATTCGGGTAGGCGATGAACACCTTAAAATGACGCTGGGCACGGCTCCCCACACCTTCGAAGCCATCGGGTTCGGAATGGGCCACATGCTCCCGGACCTCAAGGGCCGCGATCGCTTGAGCGGCATCGCCTATTATCCCGAATGGAACCATTTTCGCGGAACGAAACGCCTGCAATTGCGTTTGGCGGCCATCGAGTAATTCATCTTCAGCCTCCGCACTCCACGTCGCGCCGGAGGTATTCGAAGGCCATGCCGGTTACCGCCACATAAACAAAATGGTGGAAAGCTTCTACGATTTTCTCTTCGTGGTTTTTGTCGGCGGAAGGAGATTCGATTTTAAGGCCCGCCGATATAATCGAAGCGGCGCCCTCCAACGCCGCGAAATGCACGGCGTTCGCAGTCCATAACCGCATTCCCGCCGCCGCCAGCAACCCCCGGAATCCTCCCCAGGCAATGCCGTAGCTCCAATGGCCCAACTTCGCCAGCAATCCCTCGGAAGATTCGTCCGCCGGTTCCACGTCAAAAACGTTCTCCACCACCTTCGCGGCCGTCTTATCCGGCTTTCTCCCGATGGTTTTCATCTCCAGCCATTGCGAAAGCGTCATGGCAGCGGTACCTGCTACACCCGCCACCAGGCCCATGCCCGCGGCGCAGGCCAATGTGCCCAGTCCTATACCGCCTTTTTTCTCTAAAATTTCGCTCGTCGCCATGATAAAACCTTTTCGTTACAGCCGCTTCAATTCAGGAATTTCGATTCTTTGGGTTGCGAAGGCAACCTTCTTCCATTTTACCGCATTTTACGTTGACCTGCACCCTCACCTAATTAAATTGAAGGCAGGCCAACCATCCACCCCCCCCATGCGAGGCGCATGGATACCCAAAGGAGACCTTGATGTCACAGGCGAAACCGGGCGATACCGTACAGGTGCATTATCAGGGCTCTCTCGAAGACGGAACGGTTTTCGACTCTTCGAAGGGAAAAGACCCCCTGCAATTCACCTTGGGGGAACAGAACGTGATTCCCGGTTTCGAAAACGCCGTGCTGGGCATGGCAGTGGGCGAGACCCGGACCACCAGCATTCCTCCCGAAGAAGCCTATGGCGAGTATCGCGAAGAATTGCGCATCGTGGTGGAAAAAGACAAGTTCCCAGAGCATATCACCCCCGAACCCGGAATGAAATTACAGCTTCAGTCGGAAGAAGGGGGAGCCGCGGTGGTTACGGTAACCGAAGTGGAACCGGAGCGCATTATTCTGGACGGAAACCACGAACTGGCGGGAAAAGTACTGCAATTCGAGATCAGTCTCGTCGGCATTGCCTGAACTCTATCTGGGACCTGGTTTGCCATCCGGGTATTACGCAAAGCACCGTCATTGGATCTTGTCTTTGAGCATGACGAATTCCTCTATGTTCTTCGGAGTTATCACCTTTATTTCGGTTCCCGGATATGCTTCCAGGAAGGAAGCCGGGAATTTGGCTTTGGCTTTCGGATTCCATTTGAATTCGTAGGCATGAAGTTTTCCTCCATAATCCTCGATGTAGTCGATTTCAAGTTGGGTATGGGTTCTCCAAAAGTACCTGTTGACGGCTAGGCCATGGTATTCAATCGCTTTCATACGTTCTACGACGCAATAATTTTCCCATAAGGCTCCGGCGTCTTGTCGCATGCCCGGTGGATTGAAGTTGTTTATGGCGGTATTGCGGATGCCCGTATCATAAAAATAAATCTTACGCCCGCGTTTGATTTCGTTGCGCATATTTCGGCTTAAGGCGGGCAGGCGGAATAATACGAAGGCTTTTTCCAACAAATCGATATAGCGCTCCACCGATTCCTTGTCCAATCCCACAAGCTGGGAAAGCTCATTGTAGGACACTTCATTGCCTACTTGCATGGCCAATGCCTTCACCAGCTTTTCGAGGACCATCGGCTTCCTGATTTGCTGGTAGGCCAAAAGGTCCTTGTATAAATAGCTTCCGTATAAATCTTTGAGATGCACGGATTCCAACCCTGCCTGGGTGACCACATCCGGATAAAAACCGTAGACCATTCGATGGGGAATAAGGCGGATTTCATCCAATAGACTCGTATGTGCGGCTAACTCTTCGAATGATAGAGGGTATAAGTTGAATTCATATTTCCTGCCGGTCATGGATTCGCTGATGCCGGCGGCCAATTCCAATGCCGAGGAGCCGGTAATGATGAATTGGATTTTCGGATTGTTGTCTATGAGCAATTTGACCGCCAGTCCGATACTGGCTATTCGTTGGGCTTCGTCGACTACTACGATCTTGGCATCTCCAATCAAGGTGCTCAGTCTTTGAGCGGCCAAATCGGAGAATAGTTCCTGGGTTTGAGGCTCTTCTCCGTTATACCAGCGTATGTCGGTCGCCTGGGGATCGAACAGGTGGCGCATCAAGGTGGTTTTGCCCACTTGTCTGGGACCTAAAACCACGATGGCTTTTTTTCGATTCAAAAATGAACGGATGCGAGGCTCAATGCTTCTGGGAATCATGGGATAATTGTACTTAATTTCTCGGTTATAGCCGAGAAATTAAGTACAATTTATCGGATTCACCCTCTAAATTCAATAAAATAGAGAGAATTCAAGGAAATCGGCCTTATTTTAATGGGTGAGGATGATGAGGGTATAGGGTTCCTTGAAACTGGAAATCAAGCGGAATCCGTTTATCGATCCCTGAACCTTTGAAAGAAGCTTTTTTCGAACATGGCCAGGGTGAATACCATATCCAGACTCGCGGTACCCGACCCCAGCTCCATCCGGATGCGGTCGACACCGGGCAGAAGAATGTGCACCCCTCCATAAGCGCTTTGGAAAAATTCTCCTCCCAATAAGGCATCATGATTCCAATTGGCGGCCCAGTCGAGGCCTGCCACCAATTGTAGTCCATAATGAAGATTGATTTTCCACCAGGAAAAGGTCCTGCGTTCCAGTAAAGCCAGCCGATTTTCCAAAGTCACCAGCACCTCGCTTTTTCCGCTGGAGGTATTGGAAGAAAACCCCCGGAGCGAATTTCCGCCTCCGAGGTGGAAATCGTCGTAAATGCCGATGGTCCTCCCCAACTCCCCGGTTCGATAGCGATAGAGCAGCGAAGCGTGCACGATATCGCGCCGCGCCAAGGGAAAGAACAGGCGCGTGTCGGAAAGCCATTCCTGAAAATCGGCGGGGCCACCCAAGGGACCTCCCGACTGCGTCCACCTCATTTCGTGATAAATACCCCGGCTGGGATTGAATAGCACGTCGCGGGTATCCACGGCAAATCCCCCACCCAGACGAGGCACCCAGTCGGATGAACCTCCCGAGAGCAGCAATTCCGGTCTGGCCTTATCCTCATTAAGATGCCACAACTCAGCCGCCAACACGGGGCCGAACCAAGGCTTGACCCGGTAATTCATTTCCAGCACACCCCGGTTGCTGGTTTCGCGGTAGTTGTCGAAAGCGTTATCGCTATCCACGCGTATGAATGCCAAATCGTATTTTATCGGTAAGTGATGCAGCCAACGCGAACTGACCAGCAGCAGGATTTCGTTGGTACCGCCGAAACGGGCGCTTCCCTGCAAACGCACGGCTTGGCCCAGAAAGTTGAGAGAGGCCAAGGCCGGGCCCGCACTGAATCCGTCCTGATCCGTTTTCTTGACGGTAACGAAGGGAATATAGGCGGGAACTTCCTTGAAGCGGTAGACAAGCTTGACCGTGTCGTTTACGGCTTCGCCATGCACACTGATGTCGGCGAATATATCGAGACCCTGCAATCGCTTTTTCTCCGATTCCCATGCGAGACAGGAAAACCGCGTTCCGGAGCGATGCAATAGCTCCCTTGCTACGACCTGTGTCCGGGTGTGGGAAAGGCCCTCGAAGCGGATGGCGGTCACGGCCGCTCCTTCGAATTTTGTGCAGGCCGGTTCGCCGTGCAATGGTGCGGATACCGCGAGAAGGAGGATTGCGGGCCATACCAAACTCATGGGCATTAAGTACCCACTTCCGGGCCGATGTTACAAAATTACCCTGGGAATTTAGCCGGTTGGATCCTTATGTAACAGTTTCAGGCGGCCAGGGACTCATGCACAGTACCTTAATCAAAAGATCCCCTGATATGGTCCCCAAAAAGGCATCTCTTATTGGAAGCATTGAAAATTAAAATCACCATTGGAGTCATCTCCATAACGGCGCTATTCCTGCTGTACCGTTTTCTTCCCATCCAGGAATGGCTGTCGGCGGCCATCGAAGGCTATCGGGGCCTGGGAGCGTGGGGGGCGGTACTTTTCATTCTCACCTATGTGGTCTTGAGCCTGTTGCTGATACCCGGTTCGGCCTTGACCATAGCCGCAGGAGTTCTTTACGGATTTGTGCAAGGTTACCTGGTGGTGGCCGCGGCTTCGCTTATTGCCGTGGCCCTGGCTTTTTTATTGGCCAAAAGCCTCCTGCGTTCGAAGGCGGAAGCGTGGGCGAAGGGTTATCCCCGTTTTCAGGCGGTGAATGAGGCGATTTCACGGCAAGGCCCCATCGTAACCTTCCTTGTGCGCTTGAGCCCAGCTTTCCCTTTCTCCATCAGCAATTACATGTTCGGCCTTTCACGCGTGCATTTCGGGTGGTACATGCTGGCCAATTGGCTGGGCATGGCGCCCGGCACCCTTCTCTATATCTACATCGGCATGCTCGGCATGGAATTGACCGAAGGTGTAAGCGGCGTCAACACATTGCGCATGGTGCTATTGGGTGTCGGCCTTTTGGCCACCTTCGCGGTCACCGTCCTGGTAACGCGCATTGCGAAAAAAGCCTTGGCGGAAAAAACGGATCTGCAACCGGAAGGAACCTGATGGGCGAATTACCTGGGAAGTTGACCGGGGAGCTGATTTCCCCCATGGATGAACATAATCGGACGCTGCTCCATAATGTCCACCCGGAGGATTGGAAAAACCCCGAACCCACCGGAGTATACGACATGGCGGTATTGGGAGCCGGTACGGCAGGGTTGGTTACGGCGGCCGGCGCGGCAGGCCTGGGAGCCAAGGTGGCCTTGATTGAGCGCAAGCTGATGGGAGGCGACTGCCTCAATTACGGATGCGTACCTTCGAAAGCGCTATTGCATTCGGCCAAGGAGACCCACCTCCGCAAGCGTTACGGTAACCCTGTAGACCCCAAGGAATTTTTCCGCCAATCCATGGAATCCCTGCGCCGTAAAAGGGCCGATATCTCCTCGCACGACTCAGCGCGACGGTTCACCGATTTGGGCATAGACGTTTATTTGGGTAACGCGCGCTTTACCGGC
>CAYNXV010000133.1:0-10439 GCA_964401245.1 uncultured Bifidobacteriales bacterium
CGATATTGGTGCCTTGGCCATGGGCGGTGGAGACCGCATCGGCATACCCGTCCACGTCGTTATTCCCGGCTTCCCCCAAATGCCACACGGCCTGATGCCCATTGGCAGTCGCAAAAACCGCCGTTCCATTCGATTCGCTGACCGCCCCCGCCTTGCCCCAGTACATGTTGAAATACTGGCTGTTGTTGGCGCCGTAAACGGTATCCAGCTTCACCCAGATGGCCGCCTTCTTGGCCGCAGCATCCCAAAGCTCTATCTCATAAGGAAGCCGACTGCCGTCGCTCTTGGCAAAGCGCAGGTCGACACCGGCGGAGTTGGCCTGGGAAAAATCGAAGTTGCCGCTATGAAGACGCACCAAAAGGGGAAAACCCGTTACATCTGCGGATACATTAGCTCCCGTAGCCGTGGTGTTGACATATACCTTGGAGGAGTAATTCCAGTCTGCCAAATCATCCGCCGCGAAGGAGACCACCTGCCAGGGGAATTCGGCGGTGGAGGAGGTGCCCGTGGCGCGGGTCAAGGCCAGATTGGTGGTGGAGGTGAGTTCCTGGGTGAACCAGAGATGGCCCGTGTTGTCGTCGTCGGTATAGCTGGTGGAGCCTTGCTTGTTCATGTGGCCGGGGGCGATGGTACCGGAACGGGAAAGATTCACCGCGGTACCCAGGGTCACATTACTGGTGGTCGTTCCGGAGGAGAAGCTCGCGGTGCCCCGCTGGACCGTGGTCGCGTCGGTGAATTCGATGACATAAGTGACAAAGTCCAGGTTGCCGGTGGTGCTGCCGCCCCGGGTATAGGTGATGGTGGTTCCATTGGTGAGCTCGGTGCGGGCCAACCTATCGGCACCATCCGCCAACGCAAGGTCGGCGTCCATACGCGAATTGCCCAGGAGGAGGGTCTTGCCGGGAGTGACGGCAACGGGGATGGTGGCGGTGGTGGAGGCAGAGCCGGCTGACAAGGTGGTGGCAACCTGCTGCACGGTGCATTCCTCGTACTCGATAACCTGCCAATAGGCCGAATCCGTGACTGTGGCGGCACCGTAATCCAATTCGAGGTTGGTGGTGGAGCTAAGCCTGGCGGTCATGACATCATCCCTCCCATAGGCTCCTCCCGATTTTATTTGGGTGGCGATGGCGAAGGACTTGCCGAGGTTCACGGCGGAAATGGTGACATTGACGGGGTCGGTAGTGGTGTTGACGACGCCCCGCTGGACGGTGACGCCGCTGGTGAACTCGTAGACCTCCCAGGAGATGTCAACGGTCGTGGAGGCAGAAGCGTCCGTGCGGGTGAAGACCAGTTGGGAGGTGCTGGTTATCTGACCGCCCACGTTATAGCGTCCCGGGACGCCATTGTCGGTGGTGGTGCTGAAGACCAGGAAGGCCTTGGTGATGTCGTTCAAGGTGGTGGGAAGGGTGACCGTGGTGCGGGCGGAGGATAATGCGAGAGTGGTAGTGCCCCGCTGCACCTCGCGAATACTGGTTGCGGCCTGCGCGGACAGCAAAGCGAATACCATTCCAAGGAGGAAGACTTTGGCTGTGAAATGCGGCAATTCCTTTAAACTCCGACCCCTGGTCCGCGGATGGTAGTTTCCACGTAAAGCTGAATCCCATTGGTTCCAGTCTGATTTTACCACTTGGTTCGGGGGATTCCATCCCTTTTAAGCCGGGGAACTTAGGGGTATTGGAGGTATACCTAACCCGCGCATTTATTATTTTGCCCACAAATCCCATCCCGGAGCGCCAACATGTCCAATGCATCCCCAAAAACCCAAACCTTTTTGGATGAGTTGAACGAAAGCTACCTGGCCGTGCACCGGAGCAAGGAGGAGGCTTTCTGGCGCGACAAAATGGACCTGAAAACCAAAAAACCGGGTGAATTCGAAGAAATGGAAATCGCCCTGCAACGCTTCGTCTCCGACATCTCCATTCTCCCGAAAATTCGCAAGGAATTGGAGCGGAAGGACCTGGAAGCCAGGGAACGCACGGGCTTGCAGGGCTGGCTGCGCTTCTTCGAAGTCAACGCCATGGAAAACCCCGAAGCCCGCCGACTCCAAGACCACATCGTCGGCCTCGAAGCCAAATTGGGCGAAGTCCGTCAGCGCATGGATCTGGGTTATAAAGATCCAGCCACCGGCGCCCATGTTCCCGCCGGTTCCGTGCGCCTTTCGCTGCTCATGCGCACTTCACCCGATGAAAAGTTGCGGCAAGCCGCCCATGCGGGATTGCAATCCATCGAAAGGCATGTGCTCGAAAACGGCTTCATCGAAATCGTCAAGGAACGCAACCGTCTCGGCCGCATGATGGGCTATGAAGACTACTACGATTATAAAGTGAACAAGAACGAGGGCTTTTCCAAACAAAAGCTGTTCGCTGTGTTGAGCGAACTGGAAAAAAAGACGCGCGCCGCTGGCGCTCATGCCATCGACGAACTGGAAACCAAACATGGCCCGGCCGCCCGCAGGGGCTACAATGTTCCCTACCTGATTTCCGGTGACCTCACCGCGCAAATGGATCCCTACTTCGATTTCGCCTCGTCGCTGGGCCGTTGGGGCCGCTCCTTTACAGCCTTGGGTATACGCTACAACAATGCCCAACTCACCCTCGACCTGCTCGATCGCAAAGGCAAATACGAAAACGGCTTCATGCACGGCCCCATCCCCGCCTACCAAAAGAACGGAGACTTTCTGCCGGCCGCCATCAACTTCACCGCCAACGCCATACCGGGACAGGTGGGCAGCGGCCATCGCGCTCTCGAAACCCTGTTCCACGAAGGGGGGCATGCCGCCCATTTCAGCAATATCCGCATGCCCGCCCCCTGCTTCTCCCAAGAATACGCCCCCACCTCGGTGGCCTTCGCCGAAACCCAGTCCATGTTCCTCGACAGCTTCATCGAAGACGCCGACTGGATGACCCGTTACGCCAAGGACAAAACCGGCAAAAGCATTCCCAAGGAGCTCATCTTCAAGAACATCGAAGGCAAACACCCCTACCTCGCCTTCCAGGTACGCAGCATGCTCACCGTATGCTTCGCCGAAAAAGCCATTTACGAAATGCCCGAAGCGGAGCTGACCCCCGACAACATCCTGAACGTCATCCGCCGCATCGAAAAGGAAATGCAATTTTTGGAAGAGGGCACGCGCCCCGTGCTCAGCGTGCCGCATCTCTTGGCCGGCGAGTCGTCGGCGTATTATCACGGTTACGTACTGGCGCAAATGGCCGTGCATCAGACCCGGCGATTCTTCCTGCGTCGCGACGGACACCTGGTGGATAACCCCGCCATCGGCCGCGACCTGGCCGAGCATTATTGGCAGGCCGGCAATTCGCGCACCTTTTTCGAATTCGTGGAAGCGCTGACCGGCGAACCCTTTTCCGCCGAAGCCATCGTGGCCGACGTCAGCCGCCCCTTGGACGAGGTTTTGCGTTTGGCAGAACAGGCCGTGGCCTTGGAAAAGGAAATTCCCCGACTGGAGCGCCCGGTGGACCTGGATGCCCGCATCCGCATCGTGCACGGTGACGAGGTCATTGCCGAAAATACGCAGGGCGAATCGTTCGAAGAAGTGGAGCGCCGGTTCGCGGCCTGGATTACCGCGCCCGCAGCGCTGTAAGGCGCTTCAGGGCAGTAGGGGCAGGGCTTGCAGCCGCCCCCGCATGTCTCGCGACTCGCCATCCGGGCCGGCCTGCCAGGTCAAGGTCTTGCCATGGGGAGACAGGCTCAACCTTCCGCCGGCGATGCCCTGGAGATGTCCGCCGAAACGGGCGATGGGCCGGATGGACACGGCTTCCAGAGTCGGGCCGGTGGAAAAACGACTGAGAAAAGTCTCCTTCGCGGGATTGCCGGTATAATCGACCACCCCTCCCTCCCGCACCACCACTTGATAGGTGGTATTGGGTAGGAGCGCTTCCTTGGGCGTGAGATTGACCGTCAGCAAAGTATACGACCGCCACACCGGAACGGTACCGCCCTTCGAGTTGACCAGAAAGATGTTATCCTCATTGATGGAGCGATTGTCGATATCCTCGTCGAAGTTGAGCCCGATGCGACTGGTAAGGGCCTGACTCACGGCCCCGTCGGCGGGATGAACATAGGTTACGCGGGGACCGATGGAATCGGGGCGCGCCTGATGTACCCCCAGGCAGGCCCGGCCCAGCTGATGTCCCGACCAAATCATATTGCCCATGGGAATCACATATCGCTTGTGCGTGATATCGCCCAAGGCCACGCGCTGCATGGTCTCGACGTCGAACTTGGCCCAACGCCTTTCACCGTCTACGTGGGCCCCCCCGAACATATAGCCGTTCTGGAAATGGGCGTAGTCGCCCATGAATTGCGGCCGCATCTGTTCGCGGAAAATCTCCTTGAGATTGGACGGGTCCTTATAATCGAAGACGGTGACCTGGCCGTCTTCCACCGGTCCGGTGGTATAGATTTTCCCCGCCTGCAAATAGGAGAAATACATGCCGGTGCTGTTGGGCGTGGCGGAAATGAGCCGTGGATCGAGAGGATCGCTGAGATCCCAGGTGGAAACGCCGGTGCCTTTCTCGCCGCCGGTAAGGATAAGGAGGTTACCGATTACGTGCACGGTACCCAAGGGAAATCCCGTCTGGGAATTGACGTCGACTTCCTTGACCAGCCGGGGCGAAGACGGATTGCTGATATCGACGATGCTGAGCGGCCTGGGCCCGCCATAGGAATAGATGGCGTAAACATAAGGGTATTGGAGGTATTGGAAGCTTTCGGAGGTGGGAATGGAACCCAATACCTGGGGTTGGACCGGATCGGTCATATCGTATTGGCGCGAGTTGATGAGAAGGCGGTTTTCGAAAACCGACATGGCATGGACGTTCTGGCCCGGTTCGATGCGGGAAACCAGCTTGGGCTCCCGGGGATTTTCCATGCTCCAAATCCAGACATGCCTGTTGCCCTGTCCCGTATAAACCAGGTGGCCGTTCATCATCATGGCGAATTCGGAACGAAAATCACCCGTGGTAACTCCCTCCCTTCTTTCGGGAGCCGGGAAACGGAAGAGGATGGGGCCGACCTCGGCGGCTTCGAAGGTGACCCTCGGAAGGGCGGGCTTGAATTGCGCCGGCGCCTGGGTCAATAATCCGGCTATCATGACCACCGTTAAATATTCCATGCCCGCGCTCCGGAATGGACCATAAGCGCTTTTTACCCGCATGAATCAACTCCTCCGATACCGCCTCAACACGCGCCTAAACCCCGCTTTTCTCCAACACGCATGTCGTCGTCAGAGGGTATTTCCGGCGAACGTAATTTATCCCCTATCCCGCCATTTTGCAAACCCTATCCGATGGGGCGGAGTAATCTTCTGAAATGCCAACCGACTTTCCGATGTTATGCCTAAATTAGCCGTATCTATGCTGAAAAAGCCACTTTCCGGATTGCATATGGTCCTGATCCCCGCCGGATTTTTTGTGAGCGCATTTATTCTGCTCCAGACGTCGGCCGAAGGGAGAAGCACAAACGCCTTCGGCTGCGAATTGAAACCGCAGGCTCCCGCTTCGGCCGGCGACACCCTCCATTTCGCCTTGGCCTGTCAGGATACCGTCGGACTCAGCGTAACCTGGGAGGTTCCCAAGGAAAACCTCAAAACCGCCTCGACCCCCGGATTGCTGGTTTTCAGCCATGCCTTCGCGTCGCCGGGACGCAATCTCGTATTCGCCCGGTTCCAGGGCGAATTGATTCCGGCTTCGGCGGTGCAGATAATCACCTACCCCGCGACTCCGAAAAAACCGACCCATTCGTCCACCATAATTTATGATGCCTCTGCGCGCCGGATCTGGAACGTCAATTCCGACAACCACAGCGTTACCGCCATCGACGCCGTCGCCAAGACCCGGCTGTTCGAGAGAACGGTAGGAAAAAACCCCCGCACGCTGGCGCAGGCTCCGGACGGCTCCATCTGGGTGGCCAATCAGGACGAGGCCACGCTGAGTATTCTGGACGGCACCGACGGATCACCGCTGAAAACCATACCCCTGCCCTACGCCTCCAGGCCCTACGGCGTCGCCATCGATCCCGCGGGCCAATTCGCCTTTGTCACCCTGGAAGCCTCCGGATCGCTGGTCAAGATCGATGTGCAAACGCGCAGTATCGTAGCCACCCTGAAGGTTGTCCCCACTCCCCGCGGCATCGCCATATCCCACGACGGCAGGCGCGTGCTCATCACCCGGTTCATTTCTCCCCTCGACCGGGGCGAAGTGATGGAAGTGGATGCCTCCACCTTCACGGTAACCCGGACCTTCGCCTTGGCCCCGGACAACGGTCCCGATGGAGAAGCCAACAGCCGGGGCATTCCCAACGCCATCAGCTCCGTGGTCATCTCTCCCGACGGCAGGAGGGCCTGGGTTCCCTCCAAAAAGGACAATGTCGGACGCGGCCGCTTCGTCGACGGGCTCGACCCCTCCTTCGAAACCACGGTGCGCACCATCGTATCGGTGCTCGATCTCGAAAACAACCGGGAGCTGTTTGAATTACGGGCCGATTTGGACAATCGCAGCCTGGCTTCGGCGGTGGCCTTCACCCGGCTCGGCCATTTGGGATTCGTGGCCGCCCAAGCTGCAAATCATATCGATATCCGCCATGGAGACAACCTCGAAATGGCGGCGGCCATCGAGCCCGCGGGCTTGACCGAAGAGCTGGCGCCCCAGGGACTTGTGCTCGACCCTAAAGACAGCCTGCTCTTCATCCAATATTTCATGTCGCGAGAAGTCGGCATTTACGAAGTGGGCAAGGCGGGTGAGGGCGCACCTCCCCCCCGTCTCGCCTTGATCAAAACCGTGGAGCAGGAAAAGCTGGCGCCCCATGTTTTACGGGGCAAGCAGATATTCTACAACGCCGCCGACACCCGCATGACCCTGGATAATTACATCAGTTGCGTGGTGTGCCATATGGACGGTGGCAGCGACCGCCGGGTATGGGATTTCACCGATCGCGGCGAAGGGTTGCGCAAGACCACCAGCCTGTTGGGACGGGGCGGCATGGGGCATGGACCGGTGCATTGGAGCGCCAACTTCGACGAAATCCAGGACTTCGAGCATGACATCCGCGGACCGTTCGGCGGAAGCGGCTTCATGCCAGATGCGCTTTTCAATGCGGGCACCGTGAACAACACCCTGGGGGATAAAAAGGCGGGCCTGTCCCCGGAACTGGACGCCTTGGCCGCCTATGTCGCCTCCCTGACCCGCGTCAACCTCAGTCCCCACCGTAACCCCGACGGTTCCATGACCGCCCAGGCCTTGGCCGGAAAGGAGATATTCCACCGGAAGGACGTGGGTTGTTTCCAATGTCACTCCGGTGACGGTTTCACCGATAGCGGCAAGCCGGGTGCGGGCGGAGCCGCCTTTACCCTGGTTCCCGGACGCGATACGGTAACCGCGGAGGGATTCTTGTTGCATGACGTGGGCACCCTGACCGCCGGCTCGGGAAAACGCATGGGCGGAGCGTTGCCGGGCTTCGACACCCCCACCTTGAAGGGCATCTGGGAAATGCCGCCCTATTTGCACGACGGATCGGCGCCTACCTTGATGGATGTGCTGACCACCCGCAATCCCAACGACAAGCACGGCAAGACCTCGCATTTGAGCCAGACGCAAAAAGAACAGCTGGTTGCCTTTCTGATGCAATTGGATGAAGCCGACGAAACCGGAAAAGTGTTCGTAAAGAGAGAATTCGTCGCGGATAAGACTCCCCTGCTCAGGGCCGTGCTTCGCAACGGCAGGCTGACATTGGAAAATGCCGGCCCAGGCCCTTTCCACGTTAAAGTAAGGGATGTTACCGGAAGGCGGTTATTTCAAGATTCCTTTTTTCAAGGCTCCTTCTCCGGCAGCATGTCCGGAAATGCCCTGAAGGGCCTACCCCTTAACACCGGGCGGTTGATTCTGGAGGTTGAGTCCCGAAGCTATAAAAAGGTTATACCCCTAGGCGTCCATCGATAACACACTCCCCGCGATTGCCGTCAAACAGGCATTTTGCTACCCTATAAGCCTGTTCCGGTCGCATCCAGACCGGTTTTCCGCTTCCAATCGAGGTATTCCATGGCAGACATAAACATCAAAGGCTTATACGAGAACCTCGACGCCCGGCATGCGCGCGCCCGTAAGGTGTTGGGGCACCCTCTTACGCTGGCCGAAAAAATCCTCTGGTCGCATCTCGACGACCCGAACCAGGACAAATTGGAACGCGGCAAATCCTTCGTATTGCTCAGGCCCGATCGCGTGGCTATGCAAGACGCCACCGCGCAAATGGCCATATTGCAATTCATGCAGGCGGGCAAGGCCAAGGTGGCCGTTCCCACCACCGTGCATTGCGATCACCTCATCATCGCGCATAAAGGCGCGTCCTTCGACGTGCAAATCGCCGGTCATGAAAACAAAGAGGTTTTCGACTTCTTGAGCTCGGCTTCGCAAAAATACGGCATGGGTTTCTGGAAACCCGGATCGGGCATCATCCACCAGGTGGTGCTGGAGAATTACGCCTTTCCCGGCGGCATGATGATAGGCACCGACTCTCATACCCCCAATGCCGGCGGTCTCGGCATGGCGGCCGTGGGCGTGGGCGGCTCCGACGCCGTCGACGTGATGGTGGGCATGCCCTGGGAGGTTCTCTACCCCCGCATTATCGGCGTGCGTTTAATCGGCAAATTGAACGGATGGTCTTCGGGCAAAGACATTATCCTGAAAATGCTGGAGCTGCTCACCGTCAAAGGCGGCACCAACAAAATCGTGGAATATTTCGGCCCCGGCGTCGAAAGCCTTTCCTGCACGGCGCAGGCCACCGTCACTAACATGGGAGCCGAACTGGGAGCCACCTGCTCCATATTCGCCTATCACAAGGCGATGGGCGATTACCTGGCCGCCACCCGGCGTAAAGACGTGGCCGACCTCGCCGAAAAATACGCCGCCTATTTGCGACCCGATCCCGAAGTCGTCGCCGACCCCGGCAAATACTACGACGAGCTCATCGAAATCGATCTCGATAAGCTGGAGCCCTATGTGGTGGGCCCGCACTCTCCCGACAAGGCGCGGCCCCTTTCGGCCTTCGCCGCCGAAATCGAAAAAGAGGGTTATCCCGAACATCTGTCGGCGGCCCTTATCGGCTCCTGCACCAATTCCTCCTACGAAGACATCGGTCGCGCCGCCGACGTGGCCAGACAGGGCATGCAACACGGCGTGAAGGCGGCCACGCATTTCTACGTGAGCCCGGGTTCGGAGCAGGTGTTCGACACCACCAAGCGCGACAACTTCCTCGACAATCTGGGCGACATGGGCGCGGTGGTCATGGCCAACGCCTGCGGTCCTTGCATCGGACAATGGAAGCGCGAGGATATCCTGCCCGGCTCCCATAATTCCATCATCACTTCGTTCAATCGCAATTTCCGCGGGCGCAACGACGGCAACGCCGAAACCCTTTCCTTCATCGCCTCTCCCGAGTTGGTAACCGCCATGGCGCTGGCTGGAAGCCTCAAGTTCAATCCCCTCAAGGACGATCTCAAGGGCAAGGACGGTAAGTCTTTCAAATTGCAGGCTCCGCAAGGCGACGCTTTGCCGAAAGCCGGTTTCGCCTTCAACGACGGCGGCTTTATCGCCCCGGCGAGCGACGGGAGCGCGGTGGAAGTCATAGTCAAGCCCGACAGCGAGCGGCTGCAAGTGCTCGAACCTTTTCACCCCTGGCAGGGCGAAGATTACGAAGCCTTGCCGGTTCTCGCCAAAACCGCCGGCAAATGCACCACCGATCATATCTCACCGGCGGGAAAGTGGCTGCGCTTCCGCGGACACCTCGACCGCATTTCGGACAACATGCTGCTGGGAGCCACCAATGCCTTTGGTGGCGAAAGCGGTAAGGGCCTCAACGTACTCACGGGCGAAGCGGGAAAGACATTCTCCGAAATCGCGCGCGACTACAAAGTCAAGGGCTTCGGTTGGGTGATATTCGGCGAAGAGAATTACGGCGAAGGCTCGTCGCGCGAGCATGCCGCCATGTGCCCCCGGTTTCTGGGCGGCCGTGCGGTTATCACCAAGAGCATGGCCCGCATCCACGAAACCAATCTCAAAAAGCAGGGGCTGTTGCCGCTCAAGTTCGTGAACGCTGCGGACTACGACAAGGTGCGCGAAGACGACCGGGTTTCCATCACGGGATTGAAGTCATTCGCTCCCGGGAAAAACCTGAAGGTAACCCTCAAGCATGCCGACGGCACCGCCGACAGCTTCGAGGTGAGCCATACCTTCAATCAGGAGCAAATCGAATGGTTCAAGGCGGGCAGCGCTTTGAACTTGATTAACTGAAGTCCGATAATCCTTAAAATCCGTTGCCGGAACGTTCTCCGGCGCGCTTCCAGGCAATGTATTTGCCTCTGGCCAAACCGTTCCGGTTCCCATTGTCCCGGCCATCCGCAAGGGAATGGATGGTCAGTTTTTTGCCGT
>CAYNXV010000134.1:0-6507 GCA_964401245.1 uncultured Bifidobacteriales bacterium
ACATCGCCTTTTACGAGAAGCCTTTCGCCAAGTTCGAAAGACTTCTCCGGCAAATGGTCGATCACTTTCCTTTTACCTTCAAGCTTTTCCAACGAGCCATGCCCTCCTGGATCGGGGAAAAAATCCGAATTGAGAAGCTTATCAAGAAACGCCTGGCCTATGCTGGGAGCGTGCTTTATCTGGACCACCACCAATCGCACGCCGCGGGAGCGTACCTGCCCAGCCCCTTCCCGGAAGCGATTATCCTCACCGTGGATGGCGTGGGCGAATGGGCAACCACTACCATCGGAATAGGCCGAGGCGACGAAATAGAACTCTGGAAAGAGATAAGGTTTCCGCATTCGCTCGGATTATTGTATTCCACCCTGACGGCCTATCTGGGATTCAGCGTCAATAATTCGGAGTACAAGGTAATGGGCTTGAGCGGATACGGTTCCATGGACCGAAGCGGCAATCCCTACTACCGAAAATTGCAATGCGTCATAGACATCCTTGCCGACGGAAGTTATCGGCTGGATGAACGTTATTTTGTCTACCAGAAATCCGACAGGATGCCTTCAAAAAAGCTGTGTAATTTGCTGGGTGGCCCCGTTCGACGTCCCAGCGATGAGGTTCTTCCTCGCCATCGCGATATCGCCGCGGCCCTGCAGCTGATTACCGAAGATGTGATTTTCGGCATCCTTCGCCATGCCCGCAAAATATCCAGATGCGAAAACGTGGTGTTATCGGGTGGCGTAGCCCTCAACAGCGTCTGCAACGGAAAGATTCTCAAGGAAACCGGGTTCAAGGATATTTGGATTCAGCCGCATGCCGGAGACGGCGGAAGCAGCATGGGAGCCGCAGCGTTCGTCTCCACCTGCCTTCTCGGGCATCCGAGACCGAGCCTTTCTCACGCTTATCTCGGCCCCGAATATTCGACCACGGAAATTGAAGGTTTTCTCCTTTCCATCGGGGCGACTTATCGCAAGTTCGCTTCGCAACAGGAACTGATAAGCGAGACGGCCGGAATGTTATTGCGGTCCGAAGTGATTGGATGGTTCCAGGGCCGGATGGAATGGGGTCCGCGCGCCCTCGGAGCCCGGAGCATTCTGGCCAATCCCTGTGACCCCAGGATGCAGGACATCCTCAATCTCAAGGTAAAGCATCGGGAACCCTTTCGACCGTTCGCACCGGTGGTTTGCGAAGAAGATGCGCAGGAGATATTCGAATGCGATCTGCCGCTTCCCGTCTCGGCGCAAATGATGCTTATGGTCTATCCCATACGAAGCGCCTGGAGGAAAAAATTACCGGCAGTGACCCATGTCGACGGCACGGGAAGGCTTCAGACGCTCTCACGTGAAACCAATCCTCTGCTTTACGATCTCATCAGGCGATTCGCAGAAGGATCCGGCGCGCCCGTCCTGGTGAATACGTCTTTCAACATCCGCGGGGAACCCATAGTCTGCACGCCCGCCGAAGCCTTCAGGTGCATGATGGGCACGGGGATCGATAGCCTGGTGATGGGCGACTTTCTCGTCCGTAGGGAAGAAAATCCCGACCATGTCTGGAATTCCGAGGAGTCCGCGGATGATTGAGTCCGCGGAAAAGAAACCATCCCCACCTGCGAACCGGCCCATTGATGTGGTGCAAGATGTCGCTCAACGGATTCAGGCCCATTACAATCAAACACCCTTTCCCGACTATTCCCTCGACCGATTTAACAATCGGGAAGCTCTCGTGGCCCATTCGACCTCCTTCGCCAGGATTTTGGACCGAAGCATACCCCTCGAAGCCTCCGTTATCGATGTCGGCACCGGAACCGGGCAATTATCCGCCTTCCTGTCTTTGAAACGGAAAACCGTGGTCGGAATCGATTTTTCGGACGCCTCCCTGAACAAGGCGAAGTCGTTGAAGCACAAGCTGAACCTGGAAAGCTTGGAACTACGCAAAGTGGATATTTTGGAGACAAAACAAATCGATGAAATCGATCGGCAGTTCGACTACCTGCTCTGTCTGGGTGTTCTGCACCATACCGGCGACCCGTACAGGGCTTTCAGCAATATCCTCAAGCTACTCAAACCGGGCGGTCATATCGCGTTGGGATTGTATAATTCCTCGGGACGCATACCCCTGCGAATCAGGCGATTCCTTGCCGCGACCGTTTTCAGGAACAATCAGAAAATCAAGGATCGATTCATCCGGATGCAAATCGGCGAGTTGAAAGATCCGGAAAAAACCAGAGGATGGTGGCATGACCAATACCTCATTCCCCATGAAAGCTGTCATTCCGTCGGCGAGGTTCTAAAATGGTTTTCAAGGAACGGGATTGAATTTATCCAGACCGCGCCGACCACTTCTCCTTTCGATGATTCCATTCCGGAAATTTCCGGCATGTGGAATAAAACAAACCAGGTATATCCCTGGTGGCCCATACGGGTGTGCAAACAGCTTCAGTGGATATATCAAACCGACCGTGAAGGCGGTTACTGGATAACCTTCGGCCGAAAGCGGTAGAATAAAATTGCGGCGCGCGTCCCTATGCGGCCCCGGAATCAAGGAGATTGCAATTGACCGGAAATAGAGGTTTACTGCGGAATATCTGGGATTTCCTGAAATTGCGGAAGGCCTGGTGGCTCTCTCCAATTGTCATCATGCTACTTCTCATCGGCGGTCTGGTCGTATCCGGCCAAAGCAGCGCCATAGTCCCATTCATCTATGCGCTTTTCTGATACCCAACCGCCACGATGTTACGACGCCCGCCCTCAAGCCTTCTCTTCTGGCTCTTTCCCGTTTTAGTCGCCGGTTATTATCTGTGGATCTATCGCTCTCCCATCTACCTATCGGCGACGCTTCTCGTTTTCGGAACCGCCTTTTGGGTTCGCAAACCCAAGGTTTTGGAATTTCTCGCGAGGGTTAACCTCAAGCCATCCGCGACTCGATTCTCCGCCTACCTTCCTGCGCTTCTCCTTACCCTGCTGGCCATTTTCCAGTACTTCGCCCTGCTTGATGCCGGCGACGTGGACATGTCCTGCTACACCACCGCCTTTTGGAATCTGTCCCGAGGAAATCTTTACCTCTCCCTTTACAGCGCCAACTATTTTTCCGGCCATTCCAATTACTTGAGCGTGCTTTTCATTCCCGTCTTCCTAGGATTGGGCAATGTGGGACTTATTCTCGCCCAGTCGGCCCTCCTGATACTCACCATTCATTTGTTGACCCGTCACCTCCTCGGCTGGGACGCCGGAAAGGTCCTTTTGATCGCCGCCATTGCGCTTTCCCCCGCGTTCGCGGCCAAGATGCTTTTCGGCTTTCATGCCGATGTTTTGGGCGCCCCGTTCATGGTGCTGGCCGCGCTCGCATACCGAAACCGGAATCTAATGGGTTTGCTGGCAGCCGTGCCTGGAGTGGTCTTTTCCAAGGAGGTATTCGTTCTGGGAATAGGCTCCTTGATTCTGCTTGCCCTATTGGAAAGGCGAAACTGGCGATGGATTGCCTATCCGTTTCTTTCCGGGTGCCTGTTAATCGGGATATACTGGTACTTGGTAGTTCCCCTGCTAACAGTCGAAGGAGGAAACCTTTATTCGGGTTGGATGCCGCGCGGCCCTTGGGAATGGCTCAGCCTAATATTCCGAACCGGAAATATGGATTATTTCCTGAGGTCGCTGCTGCCCTTTCTGCCGCTATTCCATGCCGTCGGTTGGAAATACGCGGTATTGCCCCTACCGTTTCTTTTCTTCTATGCCGGATTTCCCGACCCGAGCTTTCGGGATTTAGCCCGCCATTACTCCCTGGGCTTCGGCGTCATGGCCTGGACGTCCCTATGCTTCGTCGATCCCGTCCGCTTGAAAAAATGGAGCGCCTGCATCTTTCTATCCATGCTTTTATCGTATCCAAGCTGGAGAGGTCTGGTACAGGTCGAAAGATTCGATTGGCAGCGAAGTAAGGCCACTTGGGCCGTGAAACCTCTCATTCCAGCAGAAGCCTCCCTGGTCGTGCATGGTCCCGCCGTCAGCTGGTTCGCGGACCGCCACCAAGTCGCGAATTGGATATACGGAGAAGGGCGTTCGGAACACTACGACTTCGTCCTAATCGATAGGGGTTACCAACCCGAATGGTGGGAAGGCAGGAAGGAGCTCCCCCAGCGCTTGGACCAATTCCGGTTTTCGTCACAATGGGAAACCATTTATGAGCGAAGCGGCATCCACTTGTTCCGCCGCAGGAATTCCGGCGGAAATTAGGAGAGGGAGGTTTTCGTTTCCGGCTCCCGGGCGACCGGAAGCATGATGACCGGCTTCACGGCAAGCCCCGCCAATGCCGGTAACGCCTGGGTGACTACGAAGAAAAGAAAGGCCGACACCGCCGCGATTTCGGGAACCACACCCAGCCGGGCCAACAGGAAAGCCGCCAAGCCCTCTCGAATACCCAAACCCGCCAGCGTCACCTGGAAGGAATTGACCAAAGTGACCAAGGCTATCACTCCCATCAATTCCCAAACGGGAATGGCATCGGGAATCATGAAGCGCACAATCCACACGTATTGTAACCACTCCACCGCATAGGCGGCCAGCGACCAGGCGATACGGTGAGGAAATCGGAATAACTGTCCACCAACACCAGTCCCGCGTACAAGACCGATTTTCCGGAAAAATCCAGGTTCAACCGGGTCAAGAGCGGAATTACTACGGTGTCACATAGCGCCAATTCGTAAACCGTCGCTATGTCGCCAAACGGCCTGACTGCCTTTAACCCTAATACATTTTGGGAATGGCCTCCACCACCTTCACCACCTTATCATAACGAACATTAATTAAATCGGCATATTCACGGATGGAGTCCCATCTGGGCTGATTCTCCTCCTCAACCCGCCGAAGCGCTTCCTGCCGGGAGATCAGGCCTTCTCGAATTTGATTGCTACGAAAAGTATCATTTTCCGAAAATCCGCAAATCGTGTAATAGATAAAGTTATAAAAAGGGGCTGAACCATCTCCGATCCGCCAACTGGTAACGGAGTCGGGCGCCATTTCCCATCCGTATCGACCCACAAGCGTTCTGTCTATTTCCGCTTCGTCCCAAGGAACATAATCATATAAATACAAGGATTGGTGGCTAGTCCAATAGGATGAGAGAAATCCGGTGAAACTGTCCCAGAGCGAGGCGTTGATGTAAGCGGGATTGCGCGCGAAGGCGCCGGCATAGAATAGGGCGAGACGCACTTTCATCAGCAATCCGATATTGTAAGTACGGACGTTACCTTCCATGATCCCGCTGAAACCGGATTTGAAACCCGTTTTTTCCAACCGGTTTTCGCAATATATCAGCAATTCAAAGCCGGTCTTGCGCATCAGTTGGCGGGCGAGACGGTAAAAATGCTTATCACCAGCCATAAACAAAGGAACCACACCCAATTCCGGCTTCCGCAGCCAGGCCTCTACGTTTTTCCGGATATGACCCCGCTTTTCGTCTATATTCGCGGATATGATAATGTGTTCTATCCCGGAAATGCCACAAATGCGGGCTTGGTTCCTCCGCGCCAGATCGGTGACCATTCCCCAATCATAGGTAAACGCGACCGGATTCATGCCCATGACTTCCTTCAGAAAATAAAGGCCGTACGAGCTGTCCCTCCCCCCGCTGAACCCGACCAGGCACTCCGATGAACCATCGCGTTTACGATAGGGTGCAACCAATTCTTCCAGTGCATCAAGCCCTTTGCGCGGTAAGGGTTGATGCTTTCGGCAAAAATTACAAACACCTTGTCCGTCGAAATCGATAAAAGGAATTGTATGCGGTAGAATGCAGGCGCTGCACCGCTTTACCGGCGGCGAACTCCTAACCCTTCCTTTCGCCCCCCCGGCCTGAGGATACGAGCCAGCACCATTGCCTGAGGCGGTCTTTCCCTTTTCTGAAACCGGTTGCGGAGGTAGGATAAAGGATGTGGCGGAAAAGCCGGAAAGATCCAGGGAAATCCCCATACCAGGTTTGATTTGCAAAGCGTCCTGTCCCTCAAAAAAGGGACGTAGCGGCAAACTCCTAATTACGGAGGCGATGATTGATTTTTCCGATGCGAATACTCCTATCTTCGAGATGGAATTGAAACAATGGTAGAGTGAACCTGTATTAGTTGCCAACAATAAGGGACTGCGCTTTTCTCCCACCACCGCGATGGTTGCAGCCCCCCTGAGTAAGGAAAATGTTCGCTGTATGGATGAAATCGGTTCTTCACCCAAAGTGTTGAAATGGGCGATTAAAGCCACTACAATTTCCGAATCCACGTCGAGAGTCCGGTTCAATTGCGGAAAATCGTTCCATAATTCATCGTCATTCACCACAATTCCGTTGTGCACGCAGGTAAACATCCCGGCGGAAATAGGTTGAGTATCGGCCGGATTTGATCTTCCGCCATTCGTAGCGAGACGCGTCTGACCCAGAAATGCCCTGGGTTCCGTTAGCCCGGAAATTCCCAGGCTGATTTCTGACTCCTGCCTTAGAAATCGCCTATAGGGCACACTCCTAATGAAGGACGAACCC
>CAYNXV010000134.1:6517-10378 GCA_964401245.1 uncultured Bifidobacteriales bacterium
CAGCGCGGCTCGCATTGCGAAGCAGGCGCACTGGAAACAGCGCAAACCGTAAAAGTGTTGCGCATGTGGAGCCATTATGAATGGTCTGCCGGCTGATTTTGATTGGCTCGGGTGCGGCCACCACGAACCCGCTTGCGCCGACTTGTAGGTAAGCACAGACGCACCCGCTTTAACTGCCAACCCGGATCCATCCCTGCCTCGTGATTCCGAAAGCAGGTATAGGCTTGCCAGCACCTTCCTGATACTTTTCGAAGGAATCTCGGCGCCTTCACCCAAAACCAGTCCGAATATGCCGCACATATAAATGTTATTCCCTTACGAATTTTGTTGAACATCCCTACGTAAGACCCTCGCCTAGCGGGCCTTCCTCATTATATGCCGGTATCAGGACGGTAAAAGGTTGCATTGCGAGTCCCTAATTCAAACCGAGTGGCAGGGTCTTCCAATTTTCCGATTTCCCAGCAGGACTTACCATATTTTTTGAGCCTCCTTGGCGTGATGTACCTGGAGGGCAAGCGCCAAACAGGCTCCTAACAGGTCTACCAAGGAAAACCAAATTCTGGCAGCCGCAACCAAAACCAATAACATGGTGGGAGACAGGCTTTCGCGCAATATATAGAGCAGGGAAGCTTCCTGTATCCCCAATCCATTGGGCGTGAAAAACGCCAGACTACCCAGGACTTTGGCCAGGATATAGCTTCCGGACATCCACCACGGCATTTCCAGACCTCCGATTCCCACGGCAAGCTGGAAAAATGCCAACGCAAGAAAGGTGCAGCTCGTGAATTGTAGAAAGCTCAATAATCCAATACGCGAAAGGGTCAATCTCTCCGGTAGCTGGAACGTTTTCCTTCCGGTCCCCCTCGCCATCCAATACAGAACCGATTTAATGACGCCAGGATGCATGAATAGGAGAAAAAAAAACAAGGAGCCTGCAACTGCAATGGATAAGGTCCAAGAAGATCGATTCCAGGCTACAAGTCCGGCCAAAGCCAAAGCAAATGAGCCCGCAGCCAGCGATAGTTCATGAATCGCCACCGCACCTCCACCGTGCCCATACGGTATACCATGGGCCTTTATCATCATAATGCGACTGGCCAAGGGGAAAATACGGCTGGGAAAAAATGCTGTGAGTTGAGGTAACTGCAAGGTCACATAGGCCTGTCGCATATTCAATGCATACCCGAATCCCTCAATATTGATTTTCCACGCAATAGAGGATATACCCAGAGAAATACAGATGGACAGGAAGGAAAGAAACAATGGAAGCATTCGAGGTCGAATCAAGGTCCAATCGAATTCATTCAGATGGACATATGCGAACCGGAGAATGAAAAATGCGCAAATCATGGAGATTGACAGAGAGGCCAACCGGACAGCCCTTCTTGACTGAATTCCACTGGGCACAATTAAATTTTTTCCATTCTCTGAGGTCATGATACCTTGCTTGCCAAAACCAGCCCCGCACCGGCAGGAAATCGCCGTGGCAGCATCATAGGTTCGAGTATTCTATTAAATAACCCACTGAAGAGGCCAGCCCGGGTTCTTCGTATGTTTTAGAGGTCCCGCCGGAAAAGCCACCAATTCCTGTCGTGGGCCGGGAATTCGAAATCCAGGGGGTGATGTCTCCGGTCTACTTATCATGCGGCAAGCCTGAGGGCAGGGGAAAAAACGCTTCTCCATAAAGAAAGGCAATGCGATCGCAAATTTTGATTGTCGCCATTCAGGTTGTTATCCGCGCCGGTGAAATCCTATACTCGACTCGGCATGCGCCCCTTCTCTCATTCAAAAACCCGCTTTCTGGGATGGTCGGTCCTACTGGTGGTGGCGCTCCTTGTCCGCATCGCCGCCTTAGAGTGGGGCCTGGTCCACGCAAGCGGACTGAAGGAGGCCGGATACCCTATGTTGGCTGACGCTGCTTCCCTCGAGACAGACTCCCGGGGACGCATCTACGGCAGCTATGTCTATGACGAAGAGTCATTCATTGCCTTCGCCCCCTTTTATCGTCAGTTATCCCTCAGCTTCGCCGACTGGCGCGCTGAGCGTATTTCCTTGGCACAATTTGTCCGGCAGGTTTATTTGGGAGGAGCTACTCACGGTGACAGTGATATGGCCATCCACCCCCTGGGTCCGGCGTTATTCACCTCTTGGAGCGCGTGGATTGCCAAGGCCCGGCATGGCTTCTCCTTTTCCTCCAACAATGACAAATGGCATACAATTCACTTCCGCTATGGCCGTTGGCTCACCCTTGGGTTCTCCTTTTTAAGTGCGGGGCTTTTCGTGGCATTGGTTCGGCAGACGATGGGAATACCCTATGGAGCGGCCTCCATGGCAGTAGCTGGATTATTTCTCTTCCAGCACACCCTGCTGACGCATAGCCGCTTCATCACCTACAATATTCTGGCCATTGCGCTGATGCTCACTTGCCTTTGGGTGACCGAAGGCCTCTTCCGCCGTCTTGAGTCCGGCGAACCCGTGGCGAAACGAGCAGCCGCCCTGGGCTTGTGCATAGGGGCCGGCTTCACCCTCAAGTGGACACTCATGCCCGTCTTCGGCGTATGCCTGGGCTCACTCGTGGTTTGGGGTATTTGGACGCGGCAATGGCGCCCGATCTTTTTAACCCTGGCCATCTCCGGCGGCGCGCTCCTAAGTGCGCTTATCCTGCTGCTTCCGGGAATACTGTCCCAATATGGCGCCCTGGCATGGGAAAACCAGGAGCGCATGATTATGGGAAAATACCTGACCCAGGGGTCTGGTTTATATCGTTACTTCCATTATTTTTTTAAAACCCTTCCTGCCGGTCTAGGCTGGCCTCTCTATCTCATAGGTGCGGCGGGTATACTGGTTTCATTCAAAGAATGGCGATGCCTGTCCCGAATCCGCATCATGACCCTGGCTCTGCTTTTCCTGTATCTCCTGCTGTACCCCAGCAACGACCTGGGCATTACGGTGCAGCGGGCATTGGATGTCTACGCCTTGTGGCTTTTTCCAGCCGTTTGGTTTATCCATTGGACTTTCAGCCATAATCGTCGCGTTGGCTGGAGCATTTCGGCTTTTTTGGCGCTGGGTATCGCTTTTTCGTCTCTTAGTACTACAGTTTACCTGCGAGCAGACAATCCAGGCTATCGTAACCAGGCTTCTTCGTGGGTACTACGCCATATCCCTCCTGGTGATACACTATGCCATTCCCTTATGGACCGTCACTATATGATTGATATTTCCATCGCGGAGCTACGTACAAGGGGAGTGCCGAATCCTTATTACCATTGGGTGTTGAGCAACGACTGCGGCGAGGGATTCGCTGGCACCGGCATTGTGGCGCTTCAATCCGGGCAGGGTGCCGCCCTGCAGGTGTTCGAGCCGACTGTCAAGCAGGAGCCAGCCTGGCATCGCCGGGTGCGCCAACTGTTGGGGTATCACCGCTGGGACCAGATTATCCATTATCCTACGCTTGCCTGTTGCCCATAGCCGCTGAGTTAAAGGTTCACATACTTTTATCTGGAGAAATCTTGTTGTGTTAAGGTGGTGCCGGTTAAGCCGAAATACGCATTGACCGATTTCGCCATGGCATGTGGGCACAGCAACCCAAGAAGTACCGGATTACGCGGTAAGATGTCTGACCTTAAATCTATGCAGAGGCGGACGGTGCGGAGGGTATGGATACCTTGAGAGCATCGGAGGAGCCCATGGCGGCGGGTTTCACCGCCAAGCCCGCCAATGCCGGTATCGCCTGGGTAACTACGAAGAAAAGAAAAGCCGACACCGCCGCGATTTCGGGAACCACACCCAGCCGGGCCAGCAGGAAGGCCGCCAAGCCCTCTCGAATACCCAAACCCGCCAGCGTCACCTGGAAGGAATTGA
>CAYNXV010000135.1:0-10272 GCA_964401245.1 uncultured Bifidobacteriales bacterium
GCGGATTGGGATTTACCTTGAGGAGAAAAGCATCATGAAAGCAACTCGATTCTTGCTTCTGCTTGCTGCCCCGGTGACAGTGCTCCATGCTACGCTCCCCGATACGACGTCTTCTCCCCTGTTTCCGGCTTCGGTTTTCTACGCAGGTAAAGATGCGGCGGCAATTTTCAACCGGGCCGTCGATTCCGGTGCCCCTGCGCCCATAGTCCCGCCCTTTGTTCTGGATCCGGCACCTTATGCCTATACCGTGGAATGGGATGGACTCCGGCAGAATGGCTTTTTTCCGGCTCCGGGGAGGGCGCATCTCAAGACCTTTGTTCGTGATGGGCAAAGCGGGCAGGTAAGAACGGCAGATACCTCCTTCATCATCGGAACCGTGGGCGATTCGTTGGTTGTTACCACCAATCCTTCCACCTTTTTCTGGCAGCCCGGCTCCGAACTTTCACGCATCACCTTGCAGTACAGGCTTTTCGGCAATCCGTCCTGGTTGAGTGCGGGCATAAGAGGTCTCGATGGGGGCGTGCTCGTTAATTTCTTTGCGGATTCGTTGCATCTGCCCAGGCCATCGGAATATGCCTTTGCCTGGGATGGTACCTTGCGCGACCGAAGCGGGGCGCAGCTTATCTCGGCCGGGGATACCTTGGAATTTTTTATGACCGCGAGAAGTGGCTTGGGGGATTCGGTTACGGCTCGCGATTCCATCACCTTTGCCGTGGAGGCCCAAAATTGGCGGGAGGACACCAACCTTGAGCTGCGCGTGGAGGAAGGTCGGGATTTCCGGGGGCAAACCTATGCGAAAGCCTTGCCTAAATTCACTCTGGCCGCCGATCCCAGGGGACGAATCAGCGACGAGGTGGAGCTGAAATACGGTGTCCAATATCAGGGCAAGCAGAAGGCGCAGGCCTATGATGCCAAGCGGTTTAATGTTTGGCTGCAGAGAACCAGGGATGACTTTAACGTTATTTTGGTGATGAAATTCCAGTCGCGGATGAAAGGGTACTTTGGATCTGGAATTTTAGGATGCAGTAGTGCGAGCCGGTATATGGAAAGTTTTGCTGTTACGCCAATGACTATGCACAAAGGCGTAATGTTTATCGACACAATTTTGTTTAAATCTCCCAACGATTCTTACGTATTTCGCTGCCGGAGCGGAGATTGTGCCACGGACTTGGAGCATACGGTGTCGTTTTATTTGCTGCCTGGGTCAAGAAGTATCCCCGAGATAAAAACAATCGATCAATACAATCAAGAGAAGAGCGGTCAAATGGGTAGCGCGCTCTATGAAGTCAGCGACATCCAACTTTTCGATAATCAGGTTTTTCAAAATGGTCCTGTGCATATACCAAATACCGTCGGTTGGGTTCCTAATACGGAATCATTATCTGGACCTTACGCTGCCGGAACTTGGTTTCGTAAGAATCGCCTAGCTGGAGGCCCGGGCCGGGAAGCAACCTGCGACTTCCTAAGCGACGCGGGCACGGGCGACAGGCCGGCAGTAGATACCGGTAACGGCAGCATCGGCAACGGCATTTTCGACAAAGGTGACCGATGTGCTGACAATTCTTCCTATGATCCTCACGACAATATCGTCGAATACTCCTTTGATTACGCACCAGGCCAAAATGCCTTTGCCTATGACAATCAGAGTCCCGTAATTTGTGCGCCGCCGTCGAACCATGTCAAACTCGGCTTCCGCCTCAGCTTCCGCGTCCCAGACTCCTACTGGAACCCTCCTTTCGGCTACAACAATTTGGCCTCGCGTTCCATGCGTTGGGATCCGGCCAACGCCTTCCTGTACAGCCAGAGCAATGGATATTTCATGAAGGACGGCTTGGACAATCATAACGGAACCTCCGGGGATAACGCAGCCCAGGACGCCAACGGGTATATCACGCCCTTTGAGCAGCAGGTCTTCCGCTGGTCCTCTTATGAGCAGACCCCGTTTCAAAATGCGCAAGGCATGCAGCCTTCTTTTGCCAGGAGCCACCCGCTTTCCTTCGGACCGGATGACCATGCGAATCCCAATAGCGACACGCTGCGGTTGGGTTTCAACGGCGGGCCGGAAATGGGCGCTAGTTCCAACTTCACATTGCGCTTACGCGAAAGCGCTTGTTCCACTTCAGTGGCCTTATCGGATCTCTTATTGGGGAATTTGCCTTCGCTTCTCCGTACCCGCTTATGCCCGGAAGGCTCCGTGAAAAGAGTGGTGGGTGAATGGAACAGCGCGGAGCATCCGTGGGGCAACATTCAGAAAATATCCAATTTATCCATGCGCCATATTTTTTCCAGTGGATCTTTGGGCTTAGGACCTTATAAATACCAAATCAAGAACTACTTCTTCGAACTCGCACTCAAAGCCAAGCCCTCCGAATACCTCACTTTGGCGGGCGCCGGCGATTCCATTCCTTGGCCCCCACCCAGTCTGCTTCCTGCGCCTTCCCAGGCTTGTGCCGACATCAAATGCCGCCGGGAGTATTATATGGGCGCCTCCAACATCCGCTTCGGCATCGGCGACGGGATTTTCGAATCCGGTGGAATCTCAAGTCTACTGCAGCCGGGATCGGCTTACGTTGATCCTTCCGGCTATTACCGTACTCCGCTGGATTCCGGTTTCATTCATCCGCATACCTTGGTGGGAGCCTCGGAAACCGGGCAAAATGTCCTTGTCGCTCCCACACGCATTTTGCTTCCGGTTGCCGGTGATGATGATGTGGTTTTCGACGACATGGAGTATTTTAGAAAAACCGACGACAATTACAGCAATACCCAGGGTGGCTTTCATTTCGGCCAGAACGTAGCCATCGCTTCGGCTACCCCTGTTAACGTAGTACCGGCCGGCGTTGCCTTTTCCAAAATTACCTTGCCTGCCGGCAATGCCATGCGCTTCATAGCCACGGCAACCAGACCCTGGGCCGGCATTGAAGATCCACGGCTTACGGGACGCGACCTGGATGGAGATGGTCTAAACGATGAGGAAGGGATAGGGACGGATAAGGATGGCGACGGGCTCTTCTCTGAGGATCCGCCCGGTGTCATGCTGGCCCGCCATATTTTCCCAACCCAGGCCTTGCGCCGGAATTATGAGCTCTTCCGCGACCTTTACCTCCCCTCGGTTTCTTCCGTTCCCTCCGATACAGGCGCGCTGTTTCAACAACAGCCCGATGGCAGCGTGGCTTTCAACCCCAGGATTTCCGATCTCGCCTTGGATCCGATGCAGGTTCTATCCGCCGATGGCAGGGAACACGAGGATATTTCGGCTGCCTTTTCCCTACACGGCGATCCCTTCAGCAGCCCCATTACAGTTACGCGAACCCCACCCCATGCCAAATCCCGGGAACTGCTGACCCTTCTCACCAATGCCCAAGGCGATTTCGGCATTTCCTACATAGATGCCCAAGGCAGGCTCAAAAATGCGGCCCTGGGCAAAGGCGGTGGCATCCTAAGCCCCAGGGCCTATTTCGACGTGCGGCAACTACAGGGTAAAACCAGCCTGTTTCTCACCCAGAGTCGCCCCGGAGACAGCGTGGTTTACCGCAAACTCGACCTTCAAATCGGCGAACCGGTGGATCCGATTAGGGTCACCGACGTAACCTCCCTTTACGGCGATGCGTCTGTGCATTTCGAGCCCGGAGCAACTTCGGATACCCTGTTCACCACGGTGCGCATTTCGAACCTCACCGAAACGGGGCTGGCTCAAACCGACAACCTCGCGGTCGTGGGGCCGGTCATTGAGGTGAAGCCTTCCATGACCTTCGACATCACCCAACCTCTGCCACAGGTGCGGATACGGCTTACCAAGGAACAGGTGGCCGGACAAAACCTCTCCGCCCTCAAGATTTACAAACCGGACGGCGAAAACCTGGTACCCTTGGAGCACACCCTTTATGCCTTTTTCGATGGATCCAATCCTGTATGCACGGTGAATCCGGACGCTCTTTGCGACATAAGGCTTTGGAATATCATGGAGATAAGGGCCGTGACCACGGCTTTCAGCCATTTTTTGGTGCTGGACTCGGCACGGACGCGCATAACGGATTTCCAACTTTTCGCGGAGCCTGCCTTTTCGCCGGATACCCTTCGTAACGTGCATATTACCGGTCTTGCCCCGGGAGAACTCCGGCTGTTTTTGGACGACGACTCCCTGTTCGCCGATGCTGGCGACCTCACTCCTCCCCTTGCTTTAGCGACGGCTCATTTCGTTCCCGATTCGGTCGGATTATCCGGTACCATCGCCTTGCCGGCTGAACCCGGCGTTTACCATCTCTTCGCCGTCTCTTCGGAAGAGAACGGCAAAATACGGCGGAAACGCCTGGAGCTTGTGCAGCCCCTTGTTTTCACATATGCCGGCGATGCGAAGTTGTTCGTAGGCGGGCTTTCGGGTGAGAATGTGAGGTTGCGGTATGTGGCCAGTCAAGCCGTGCGCCTTTCCATCCGGTTTTACCGGGGCGGAAATTATTTCGGCTCGCTGGAAGTACCCGGGGAATTGCCCGACGGCTTCAACCCCGCCTTTCCAATCGCTCAGGAAAAGTTCTCCGGATTCTCAGACGGTGTTTACCAGAGCCTTATTGAGGTTCGGGGCAGGGGAGGAGAGGAAATCAGCGTACCCGGTCCAGAATGGGTCGTAGAACGCACTCCTCCCTTGGCGTCGCTTACCGGAAACTTCCGGCAAACCGGCACCGGAGGAATCTTCACCGTCTCCGCCACGCTGGAGGATGAGCAAAGTTCTGCGCAGGGCCTTTTAACCGTGCAGATTGGAGATGAGACCCTCCTCCAGGATTTTTCCATCGGCAGCCCGGGCGCCACCCTAGACGTGGCGATTCCGGGAGGGACAATCGCCGCCCACTTCCGCGAACCGATGAAGGCAAGGCTTGTCTTCCGGGACGCCGCGGGCAATACCGATTCCGTGTTCTTCCAATCCACGCCTTTGATGACCCGGAATTTCAGGAGTTTCAGGATTGATGGAAGTCTCATTGATCAAGATCTGCACGGATTTCCCGTGCTGTTGCGCTTCGACAACGATTCCTCGGTATACGATTTCCTGGGCAGCCAGGATGACGGTTCCGACCTTTTCGTTACACTTCCCGATGGTTCCGTGTTACCCCATCACATCGAATACTTCCGTCCCGAAGAACGGAAAGCGGCGCTTTGGCCCATTTACCCGAACCTCAAGGCCCGTCAAAGCGCATTCTTGACACTGCATTGGGGCAATAAAGCCCAGGCCGAAGAAGCTCGCCTGCGATCCGTGCCCGTATCGGCCGAGTACACCGGTTGGTGGCATTTTGACAGGGAAGATGTGGGCCGGGATGCTTCGGCATTCGGCAATACGGCATCGCCGGTAGGATCGTTCGAATCGCCTGGTGTGGCCGGAGAAGGCGTCCAAGTAAGCGCACCGGGAAACGGCCTAAGAGTTCCTTGGAGCCCCTCATTGCAGCAGCAAAACGAAGCCTTTACCTTCTCGGGATGGTTCTTCCAGGATCCCCTCTTCCCTACACAAGGGATTTGGTTTCGGCGCGAAACCGGCGATTCCTCCGCCAGGTGGCAGGCATCCCTCGATTCGGGACGGATAGCCATGCAAGTAGGGTCAAGTAGTCTGGACTTTCGCTGGCAGCCTCAAACAGGTTGGAACCATCTGGCTTTTACCTTCGACCAAAACCAAACCTTTAACGGCACGGTTTACGCCGATGGGCATGTACTCGGCTCGGGATTATTTACTCCCGGCACGTCCTTCAAAACCGACACTGGAACATTTTTCTTCGGAAATCCGCCATCCGCTTCTCCAGATTTCCTATTCACCGGCCGATTTGATGAAATACGTACATCGGGTCTGGCTCGCAGCCCGGCATGGGTCCGCATGGAATATGAAATGTTGAGAGCCGGATCCCAAGCGGTGACACCCGTCGGCGATAATATTGACTTGACTTCACAACTGGAAATCCTATTCCGCGATAACGCGGCAGATTCCCTGCATTACGGTAAACCGCAAATCGTGCTGGTGAACAAGTCCCAGCGTTTCCTTTCTGAACCCACCCTCCGTCTTTGGCTGTCCCGCCAGGAAAGTCCCAGCGCCGAAATCGCGGTGGATCCTTACGTTTCCAATCCCTGCGGGATCCGTTACCGCGTCACTCCGCATCCCGACAACGCCGACCTGGTCCAGATCGATGTGCATTTCCCCGCCGGTTTCGAATTGGCGCCCGGCGCATCCACACCCTTGGACGGGTTGCAATTCGGATTGCATTTCAAAAGCCCCAGGGAAAAAGAATGGGTGAAGGCCAATGATCCTTCCTGGGCCGGCGTGACTTCCGAATTTATGCCGACGGACAGAATCGGGGTTTACGATCGCTTCGGCAACCTCATTTTCGGACGGGAGCCAAATCCGTCCGACATCCCTTCGCCCGGCGCCGTGCCTCCACCAGGAACCCCACGCGTGGCCCATTCCCTTCAGGCTCTTTACGTCTTCCATGAGGGCATCGGCACTTCAAGCGCCGATGTTTCCGAATTCGGAATACCCCTTGATCTAACTCTGGTAGGCGACAAGGTGGATTGGATCCCCACCGGAGGGGTACATTTCGGCATTCAAAGCCATAACTCCGTATTGGAAAACAAAACGCCCAATCCCAAACCTTTCGCCGCTCCGCTGGAAAGCGGCGAATTGGCGTTGGAAACCTGGCTGGAAACGGGCAGCCTCACTCAAAAAGAGGCCAGGGTGATGGAATATGGAAAGGGTGACGAGAACAATTGGGCCATGAGCCAAACCGGCAAGAACCTGGACTTCCGCCTCCGGACCTCCTCGGGACTGTCAATGGGCTTGTCAACTTCGAACAACCCCCTTTCCAAGACCAACCAACGCTATCACGTGGTGATGACCTACAAGCCCTACAACTCCACCATACAAACCGGAGGTATGCGGATATACGTAAACGGAGCCCTGGTGGCGGCCAATCAGGAAAAGGGGAAATTGGCAGGAATTGGAGAAAGGGCCTGGGAACCCGGTTTCAATTTGAATTTTGGAAATAGCTCAAATCTGAACGGGGATTGGCAGGGAAAACTGTTCTTGGCGTCTATCTATAGCCGGGCCTTGTCCGATTCCGAAATCAACCAGAACCGTCTTGCAGGAGTCCGGGAAACCGGCTTCCCCATTCGCGTTCATGCCGGCATCTCTTGCGGGGACCGTTTTGTGCCGGCGGCCATGGTGCATGGAGAACGGGATTGGATGGAGGATAAGACAACGGCCGGAATGCCGATTCGCATGGGGAATGTCCATTACCAAAAGGGACTGGGCGGACAGCCGCAAAATGACGGAGGCACGGCCTCCCTGGTTTATGACCTGGAAACCGAGCGCCTGCGCCTGGGCCTTTCCCGCATGCCCACCCGCTTGACCGGCTTCACGGGACGGCAGGACGGTTCCGGGACCGTGAACACCCTGATCAAAACCAGCAGGGCCATTCGCATGCCTTCCCAACAGGATTGGCTCAACAATACGGGTTCGGTGGTTCCGCTTTTCGCTTCCAATGGAGAAGCAAATTTACCGGTGGATCTGGAGTTGGCCGGGGCCCACTGGCTTTGGATGGGACAAAATACCAGCCATCCAAGTACTTCCACCCAAGGGGTATTCGGTGAGTTCCAGGCCCATTTTGAGGATAGACCCGCCGACAGCGCCTCCCAAGCTTATTTGGCCGGTTTGGAATACCGCTATTTCGAGGGAGAGTGGTCCCGGCTGCCCGATTTCCACGTCATGATTCCCAAGCTTAAAGGGGTGGTGAAGGGTTTCGATCTCTCCCCCCGGCTCCGTGATGACTTTTTCGGATTCGAATTCACCGGCTTTATTGCCATCGCCAAGCCGGGCAGCTACACTTTTTTTACCACGTCGGATGACGGCAGCCAACTATTCATTAACGGCGTCCGGGTCGTGAACAATGACGGGATGCATTCCAAGCGTGAGGCTTCCGGATCCATTTTCCTTCCCGCCGGCCTGCACGCCATCCGGGTCATATACTTCGATCATACCAGAGCCGAATTTCTTTCCGTCAGCTATCAGGGGCCCGGGCTGCCCAAAGGACCCATACCGCCCGGGGTCCTGTTCCGCCCCGGCCCCGGTGCCGTAGTGGCCTCGGACCGCGTGCAAGACGCTCTTGCCTTCTACCTCTTCCGGGAAGAACCGGGCCGAATGGCCTACGATCTTGTCCCCTCGGGCGTTCCCCTGGATTTGGATCTGGTTGGGGAAGGAGCGGCATGGCTGGAAGGTGGAGGCATGCTCTTTGAGGGCGAAAATCACAATACCGTGCTGGAGAACCGTACCCCCAACGCCAAGCTTTTCGAAGCCGCGACGCGCAGTGATGAGCTGACAGTCGAGGCCTGGATACAAACTCCCAATTTCGGCCAAAGCGATACCCGCATCCTGGAATATGCACACGAGGCCGGCACGGGTGCTCTCAACTTCGCCGTGGTGCAGAAGGGCCGTAACCTGGAATTCCTCCTGCGCACGACCAAAAACCAAAAGGCAGCCCTGGCAACGACCTCGCATTTGCTTTCCTCCGGAATCACCCGGTATCACGTCGCCTTCACCTATAAACCGAAGAATGCCGAAAACCCCGACGGCGGCATGCGGATTTATGTGAACGGGGTACTCAGGGCAAGCAACCAGGAAAGCGGGGCCTTGGATGCGGAAGGACCCAACGCTTGGAAAGGCGAATACGTCTTCTCAGTGGGCAATCGTGCGGGAGCCCTGGACAAGGGTTGGGAAGGCGGGATTTACATGGCCGCCATTTACAGCCGTGCCTTGAAAGAATCCGAAGTGGCAGCCAATTTCCGAAGCGGTATCCCCACCGGAGTTTCCACGGAAAGCTTCCTCTTGGGGATGTTCAGCCAGGATCGTCTCCTGCCCGGTGACGGGCAGCATGGAGATTTACAGTGGCGCGAAGACGCTGCGACGGATGGAAGCCCCCTGGCCATGGCGGGCGTGCAATTCCGCACCGGCTTAGGCGGCAAACCCGGGTTCAGAGGAGATTTCAGCTGGCTGCTGTATGATTTGGAGTCGGAGCGGCGGGAACTGGGTATACCCGGCGTACCCTTGCGCTTTACCGGTTTCGGCGGAAAACAGGACGGAGCCGGAAAGGTTTCACTGGCCATCAAAACCAGCGATTCCACGGCCCGTCCGCATATCGCCGAATGGCTCGCAAATTCCGGTAGTGTAGTGTCCAAGTGGATAGTGGAAAATGCCGGCAATGCACCCATTGACATGGATATCCAAGGCTCCAAGTGGCTTTGGGTGGGACAGAATTCCGAGGAACCCGATTCTGTGGGACAAGGAGTTCTTGGACAAGCCCGGATTCATTTCGGCCCTGAGCCCGTACCTACGTTTTCACCAAGGCTCCGGTACAATTATTACGCCGTCACGGTGGATCACTTGCCGGATTTCGAAACGCTTAGTCCCTCAAGCAGCGGCTTGGCTGAAAGTATCGACCTGAGTCCCAGTGAAAGGAATGAGAATTTTGCCCTGGAATTCAAGGGATTCATCAAGATTGCAACGGCGGGGACCTATACTTTCTACACAACTTCCGATGACGGAAGTTGCTTGTTCCTGGACGGCATCAAGGTGGTGGACAACGATGGCCTGCATACCATGCGGGAAAGGTCCGGAACAATCACTCTGTCGGCAGGCTACCATACTATAAAAGTACAGTACTTCCAGAGATCAAGAAACAAAGGGCTGGAAGTCCAGTATCAGGGACCGGGTAACTCCAAGCGGCCGATTCCTCCGGAAGTTCTGTTCCACGCGTCCGAATTCGAATATGGGGTCAAATCCCGATATTTCGAAGGCAGTTGGACCAACCTCCCGAACTTTGAAGCCCTGAAGCCCGTAAAATCGGATCTCAGGGCCAACTTCCATATCAGCCCGCGGGAGCGGAACGACCATTTCGGTTTCACTTTCGAGGGGCATATCTACCTACCTGCAGCGGGGAAATACACTTTCTTCACCGCTTCTGATGACGGCAGTCAGCTGTTCATCAATGGCAAGCGGGTGGTGGACAACAACGGAACACATTCCATGCAGGAGCGTTCCGGTTCCGTCACCCTTTCCCAGGGCTTCCACGAAATCCGGGTTCTTTACTTTGAATCGACGGGGAAGGAGGGTTTGGAAGTCCGGTATCAGGGACCGGGAATTCCAAAAATTCTCTTTCCGGCAGAGGCTTTGCTATGGAAATCGAGTTATTTAGCGGGATCTTTGATAGCCCTTCCTTATTAATTACATTGGGGGCGGAAATTTGCTGATTT
>CAYNXV010000136.1:0-10246 GCA_964401245.1 uncultured Bifidobacteriales bacterium
AACTGGGGTTGGAGGGGGAGAAAATACAGCCTCCAACGTCTCAAACCCAATGGCAAGACGGCTTTTGAAATGTTGGCGGTTTATTCCAAGCCGCAGGGCATGACCCTGGAATTCACCAAGCCTGTGGGAACATCCGCAGCCAATGCCGCCAATTATGTCGTGCAATCCTGGCAAAATATTCCGGAGGATGGTTACGGACACGGTAATATGAAGGATGTGAAGACCCTTGCCGTTTCCAACGTCCAAATCGACGCCGACAAGAAAAAGGTTTACCTGAAAATCGACGGGCTGCAAGCGGGTAGAGTGGTTCACATACAAGTAAATAATGTCACTGGAGCGTCCGGCGAAACCATGTGGGACAAGGATACCTATTATACCTTGAACAATTTGGGAACAGGCCAACCGTTCGTAACCACTTCCATACCGCGAATGTCGGCAGGATCCGAAAAGGCACTCCAATTCCGCGTTTCGCGTGAAGCGGGTCAGATCGGATTGCGTATAGACGGCGATGAAGCCTTCGAGGTCACTTTACGGGACATTCGGGGCGTAGTCATGGGCTCCCTGCAAAGCAGCGGAAAAGGGTTCCATGCATTGCCTACCAAGAACCTGAAAGCCGGCCTTTATGTGGTTGAGCTTCGTACGGGTCAGCTTGTGCAGCGCCGCAATGTGACCGTGTTCTAATCCAACCTCATTCTCTCATTCCCGGTGATCCCCAAGATCACCGGGAAAACTGATTCTCTTTCCCGCACTTCAATCCATCATTATTTAATATCGATGTTGTTCGGTCCCCGAATAATGGTGGCGCCCGGTTCGCCGGAAATCGTGCCGCCATCCAGATTTTGGATTTGATTTTCATCGTAATCCAGCGTACTTTCCGCAGACACATGAATATGGTTGACAGCATTGTCCCTTTCCGCATAATTGTTGCGGAAAAAGGATTTACGGACGACGAGTTTCCCATTCTCCACATAAATACCGGACCAGCGACGGATATAGGAGTAATTGTCCTGAAAATCCGAATCGGTAATAAACACTTCGCCCCCCCCCATCAATTTCAAGGCTTTGAAAATTTGCTCGTTATTGGCGAAAGAACAGTTTTCGATTTTGACGTCCAGAGAATTATTGATGAACAACAGCTCAGTAAGATCTACGGAATTGATGAATTTACAGTTTCGTATTGTTATACCCGAGGTAAAGTCAATCATTATGCCTTTATCAAGGTTAGAAAATACCACCCCATCGATAGTTATGCTGGAGAACCTTTGACCCCCTTCCGCACGTATACCCAAAGGTGACGTATTCACGGAAGTCCACACCGTCTGATTATCTTCCAGACTTCGCAGGAGAGTATTGTTTTCAGGATTGGACTTCGAAAACCCGCCCCAAATGGAAATACCGGTTTTCAAATTCGGAGATGGGTTCTTGGTCGTCGTATATTCACCACCGGTAATCCAAATCTCCGTGCCCTCCGGATAACCCGCCATCCTTTCGGGGGTCATGGCGCTATCGGTATTTCCAAAGGCCGACTCCCACGAACTTCCGTCCCCAGAGCTGCCTTCGCGAATGAAGATGACATTGGGCCGCAGATAATATTCGACTTGGGAGGAAAACTCATTTCCGGCCTCGTCGACGGCTTTGATGGTGAACAAGTTCACCCCTTCCTTATCCAGCGTCCACACCGCGGATTTGGCCACCCCATCCTCTTTCCAGCTCACCGGCACGCTGGATAAACGGGTTACATGATTGCTCGCCGGACTCAGGTCGGATATTTTCGGCGGCGTCCGGTCCACGGTTAGGGTTTGGCAGGTTTCCGCGCCATACCCCACGACATCCCGCTCGGAAACGCATAGCGCATGCTCCGATTCCGACAAACCGGATGGGGCGTAACGGGTTTCCGTCCCTTCACCCAAAGGGTTATTCGCGTCCTTCCACCTGTATTTGAAAGTACCGTCCCCTCCACCCCCGCCTGACCACTCCCACTCCGGAGCCTTGACGACTGACCCGTTGCGGTTGACCGTCGGTGCGGCCGGTGCGGAACCCTTTATCCGAACCGTGGCGGAGGGGGACCAAGCTCCCCAATTTCCCAGAGAGTCCCTTTCACGGACCTGAAAATGCCATGTACCGTCCGCCAAAGGAGAGGCCGGCGTATAGCTCGAATCCGTATCGTTGATCTCGCCAAAGGTGGGTTCCACCTCCTTGGCCAGGCGATATTGGTATTGTCCTACGCCTCCACCCGCGGAAGTCCAAGTCCAAGTCGGCTTGGCCTCTCGAGTCGGGGTTCCGGAAGATTTTACCGTGGGAGCCTCAGGGCCTTTGCGTACGAAGTTTACCTGAATGCTGTGGGTTCCCGTATTTCCGGCGGTATCGGTTGCGGAGCGGGTAATGATTTTGATTCCATCATCGCCGGAAAACGTTTCCTTGAGCTGGGTTGTTTGAACCTTTCCATCCACTTTCCATATGATATCCAAAGTCGCGGTATTGACCGCTTGTCCATCCATAGGCGAAGTTATCTCGACCACCGGCGCCGTGGTATCCGGCCCAACGGGGATTTCCGGGATAACGGGAATAACCGGGACTGAATCCTTACCTGCATCCGGATTAAATGCCAGGACCTGAATCGGTCGGCTTTTGCCATTCTCGATATCGATGGAAAAGGCCAACTTGAGTTCCGAATTCAGAAAAGCGCTGACGCGAATGCGGTAGGGATTGGGAGCATTTTCGCCCACTACCAGATTTTTCAGGGTGCCGTTTTGGTCCCGGGAATAAGGCGCATCATAAATCGAAGCCTTGAAAAGAATGCCGTCCGCATCCAGTATGTCCACTGTGAGCCAGTCATATTTGCCCGCCTCTATTGTGAGACTGTCATTCAAGGACAGATTGAGGATTTCAATGGTGGGTTGATCCTTGATTTTGCAATGCATTAAAAAACTCAAGGAAAAACAAACCGCGAACGGGATCCAAAGGCGGAAGAAAGGTTTTTTCAAAATGGTGCTCTCATTCGAGGAAATTTCTGCCATGTAGAGAAAATAGCATCTCAAAACTAATTGTCTGTTACCTCCGTCACATTTCTCTCCGGCTCGCTCGAACTATCGGTCCAGATATAGAGCGCGATACCAGCGCCCGCCGCCAGGAGGCCCGCGCCCCACCATAACCATTTCCTTCCTCCGCTTCCCTGGATTTGCCCGGAACCGGCCTTTCGTTCCGAAGGAGAGGAGCTGGCAGGCGCCGTGACCCTACCGCCCCCACCGGAATTGTGGATGGGGTTTCCCATGGCGTCATACTTCGTGTCGTATTCCTTTTTTGCCATGAATTCGATTTTCACCCGTTCGAATATGGCCTTCACGCGGTCGGAGGGGTACATGTCGATGATTTGGATATTCGGCGCCAATTCCAGCATGAGATGGAAATAGGTCTCGGATTTGGCCACTGTACGTTCATCGGCTCCATAAATGACGCCGAGATATTTGAAGGCGATGGCCTTTTCTTCGGGAGCGATAGCCGCGCCTGATCTCTTTAAGAAATTTTCGAGACCTTTTTTGATGGATTCGAACTCCGCGTCCATATAGGCTGCGCTGACGGCCTCCGTATCCAGTTTGTCACCCTTTAGAAACGGATTTTCAGCGGAAACCCCCATCCAGGTGGATAACAGCAGGCAACTCCAGAAAAAACGCATATTCACATCCGGGCTTGGGAAACGAGGTCAATTACGTGACGCGACTAGGAATATTAAGAAACTGGAGTCGTCTGGAAAGGTTCACCTTGGGCGGGAACTACCCTCCCCCCGGCGTTTAGGGTTTATCAGCTTCGGATCGCACCCGTAGCCAGTAAAATCCCCGGGAAAGTTCCTGCTGCGGAAGAATTTCCCACAATCCGTCCCTTATCCCGACTTTTACCGGATGGGAGGCTCCGCGAGCGTCAAGTAGGGCAACCCCTCCGGGTACCGTCCCGGGAGAAAGCATGGCTAGCCGTATGGGACTCTTGCCGCCCGGGTAACGGAACAACCTCGCCCGGTTCGCTCGGCTTTCCGGCTTTTCTCCGATAACCTCATGTCCCGAGCGTAACAGCAAAATGGCTTTCATGGCGTCGGGAATTCCGTATCCGATAGTTCCGTTCGGCGCCGAGGCATTGTGTCCCGCCATCATGATGGCTCTCCGCACCTTGTCGGCTTCCGGCGCACCGCCTGCCTGCCAGGTCAAAGCCGCCAGGGCCGCAATCACGGGAGCCGCGAAACTGGTTCCCCCCTGGGCCTCCACCTCTCCGGCCGTCCGAGTATCCGAGGTGGGAACCCGGCACCCCGCCAAAGGACCCACCGAAACCACTTCGGGCTTTATCCTGCCGTCGGCGGCGGGGCCCGTGCACGAGTAAAGGCAATGCTGGAGCGCGGCATCGACTATGCCTACCGACAGGATGCTGTCGGCATCCGCGGGAGATACCAAAGACGGCCCGACCACCGCCTGCGCGGGCAGATTCCCCATCGCGGCCACCACCAGAACGTTGCGCCGCGCGGCTCCCAAAGCGGCCAAAGAGGCGGGCCGCGTCCGACCGTCCATCGACGCATAGGGATGATCCGGGCTGTTGTCGAATTCGTATCGGTAACCCAGGCTGATATTGATGATTTGCGCTCCCGAATCCACAGCCCTCTCGATGGCCGCCGCCACATAATCCTCTTCCACGTAGGTTTCCGAAGCGACGTCTTCGGCGCGATAAAGCAGGTAGTCGGCATAGCGCACCGCACCCTGCGTCACACCGGGCTGATACCCGGCCAATAACGAAAGCACGCTTCCGCCATGGCTGTAACCCAGTCGCGACTCCTCCACGCCCTGGGAGGTTTTGGCCACAAAGTCCCATTGATCCTTGATACGCCCTGAAGTCTTCAATTCGGAAAAAGCCGTATGCCCCAAAAAGAAATCAGAATCGATGATGGCCACGGTAAGGCCGGACCCCGGCAAAGCGCCTTCGCTCGCCAACAGGGCATGGGCGCTGTCTATGCCGACATGGCCGAACACCGTGGAGAATTGCCCGAAATCGTTCTGGACCGAACCCCGCTTCGCCAGCGGAGAAAGGTCCGGTGCGAAAAGATCCACCGGCGCCTTTTTGGGAAATTCTGTGACGGATATAACATAATCGAGAACGCCCAATTTGTCCCGGACCTTCGCATCGACCCAGGCGGATACGGCGTTCTGCCATTTGAGGCCCACTTCGATTTCAGCGCCGCTTCGGGCAATCCCCTCCAGGTAGGGGCGGAAAATGGGCTTGGCCTCTTCCGCCCTCAGGGATGAAAGCGGAGGAGACCCCTTATCCCGGAAGTGAATCCATACCTTGGTTTTTCCGGAAAGGATAGGGCCCGCCGAACTGCCCGGATCAGGTGGCGGCGCTGGAGTCGGGGCGGAAATCGAAGGATAGGCGCACAGCCACATCGCCAGGCATGGGGCAGCGCCCAGGCGTAGCAGAACCGCCTGCCAACCTCCGAAATAACCCCGTCCATCGGTCACTTTCAGATAATACATCCGGGAGGACTTCCCAGCCACCCTCCGACCCTTCCAAAACCGGGAAATTAGTGTAAATATCCCTTTATATACCTTTTACCGGACCTCAACTCCCCAAGGACGGCCACTTGAATTTGCGTACTCTCGACGAAGTGCGAAACCTCGCCAAGCAGGGAACGGTCATTCCGCTTTGCCGGGAGCTTTTATCCGATCTCGAGACCCCCATATCCGCCCTGCTGAAACTGAAACAGGACGACGGCGGCGTATTTTTGCTGGAAAGCGTGGAGGTGGGCGAAAAGCGGGCGCGGTATTCCTTCCTGGGCCGCAATCCCTTATACACCTTCGCCGCCAAAGGCGACAAAATCAAGCTGAGCGGTCGTGAGAATCGCGAATATACAGGCAATGCCCTCGAAGAGCTGAAGCGGTTCCATAATCGGTTCCGGGCCGTGGGAGATGAGGGGCTGCCGCCCTTTGCCGGAGGCGCGGTGGGATTTGTCTGTTATGACGCCGTCCGCCTGATAGAAAACATTCCCCGCTCCGGCCGCGACGATTTCGGCCTCCCGGATCTGCATTTCGGATTATATGAATCGTGCCTGGTCTTTGATCACCTCAGGCACAAATTGCTGATCGTTTCCAATGTGCTTCCCGAAGAATACGGCAGCGTGGAAGAGGCCTATGCCAAAGCCGTGGCCGACATCGAGGCGTTGGAATCCGTTTTACGGCGGCCACTTCCGGTCCAACCCGCTCCCCCGGCCTCTGCCCAGGCGGTGGAATGGAGTTCCAATTTCACCGAAGACGGATTCAAGGCCGCGGTGGAAGCCTGCAAGGAATACATCCGCGCGGGAGATGCGTTTCAAATTGTTCCCTCGCAGCGGTTTTCCGCCCGGCCCGGCGTGGAAGGATTGCAGATTTACCGCGCCTTGCGGAGCATCAATCCCTCGCCTTATATGTATTACCTCGATTACGGCGATTTCGAAATCATCGGCGCCTCACCCGAAACCCTGGTGAAAGTCTCCGCCGGCATGGCCGAAACCAAACCCATTGCGGGTACCCGCCCCCGGGGCAAGGATGAAGCGGAGGATAAGGCGCTTCAAGAGGAATTGCTGGCCGACGCCAAGGAATTGGCGGAACATCTCATGCTGGTGGATTTGGGCCGCAACGATATCGGGCGCATTTCGGAAATCGGCAGCGTATCGGTGACCGAATTCATGAGTATTCAGCATTTGAGCCATGTCATGCATATCGTTTCGGTGGTAAAGGGCAGGTTGCGATCCGACGTGCATCCCTTGGATGCGTTGATGTCCTGCCTGCCGGCGGGCACCTTGTCCGGCGCCCCCAAAATACGCGCCATGGAAATCATCGACGAATTGGAACCGACGGCACGGGGACTTTACGGCGGAGCCATTTGCTATATGGACTTCAGGGGAAATCTCGATTCGTGCATCGCCATCCGCACCATGATGCTCAAGGACGGCGTCGCATACGTGCAGGCGGGAGGTGGCGTCGTGGCCGATTCGAACCCCCAATTGGAATTCGAAGAAACGCGGCACAAGGCGCGGGCATTGATTCAGGCGGTGGAGTTCGCCTCGAAAGTTTAGGCACCAGGACCCAAGCGTATCATGATATTGATCATCGACAATTACGACTCCTTCACCTATAACCTGGTGCAATACCTGGGGGAAATCAATCCCGATCTGTTGGTGGTGAGGAACGATCGCATGGATGTGGGCGCAGCGCTGGGCCTCAATCCCAGCCATATCGTCATCTCGCCCGGCCCCTGTACGCCCAAAGAAGCCGGCATCTCAGTGGAACTCATCCGCCAGGCTCCTTCGCAGCTTCCCATTTTGGGAGTATGTCTTGGCCATCAATCAATCGGAGAGGCTTTCGGCGGCACGGTGTTACGCGCTCCCGAACCCATGCACGGCAAAACCTCCTTGATAACGACCAACCAAGCCGGAATTTTCGCCGGACTTCCGCCGACCTTCATCGCCACGCGTTACCATTCGCTCATCGTCGCCCGTGAAAACCTACCGGCCGAATTGGAAGTGACGGCGCATTCGCCCGACGGACTTATCATGGGTTTGCGCCACAAGGTAAGGCCCGTACACGGCGTGCAATTCCACCCGGAATCCATTCTCACGGAAGGCGGCAAAAACCTGTTGGCCAATTTCCTCGGCATGAAAGGAACCTGACATGACGCCCTCCGCATTAATCGGAAAATTGATAGACGGCGTAAACCTCACCTTCGAGGAAATGCAATCCGCCATGCGGGGCATCATGGAAGGCGAATGGACCGCCGCGCAAATCGGCGCTTTTCTCATTGGCCTGAGAATAAAGGGTGAAACTCCGGTGGAAATCGCCGCGGCTGTGACACTCCTACGCGCCAAGGCCACCGCCGTTCCCACCTCCAAATCCCCCCTTGTCGATACTTGCGGCACCGGCGGCGATCATTCCGGCACCTTCAACATATCCACCGCCAGCGCCATCGTAGCCGCCGCGGCCGGAGTCGCGGTGGCCAAGCACGGCAACCGTGCCGTCAGCAGCAGTTGCGGCAGCGCCAATGTACTGCAGGAATTGGGCGTGAATCTCGACCTTAGCGCGGAACAAGTAGGCGCTTGCATCGACGCCTGCGGAATCGGATTCTTATACGCACCCAGGTTGCATTCGGCGATGAAACATGTCATTGGTCCCCGACAAGAACTAGGGCAGCGCACCTTGTTCAACCTGCTCGGTCCCATGCTGAATCCCGCGCGCGCCAAGCGCCAGATAATCGGCGTTTACGATTTGAATTTGACCCGGACCATGGCCGAGGTGTTGCGCGAAACGGGTTCCGAACATGTTTTGGTCGTGGCCGGAACCGACGGATTGGATGAACTCACTTTGACCGCTCCCACCAAAATCACCGAACTCAAAAACGGCGAGTTGAACGATTATATTCTCAACCCTCAGGACTTGGGCTTCTCCCTTTGCGAACTCTCCGATTTGCGAGGCGGCGATCCCGCCGCCAACGCGAATTTGCTCCGCTCGCTCTTCGATGGAAAAAAAGGTCCCGCCCTCGACATTGTGCTTCTAAACGCCGGTGCGGCTCTGTATGTGGGGGGAGTTGTATCCGATATTTCGGCCGGCATCGCCAAGGCCCGCTCCGCCGTCGCCGACGGAGCCGCCAAGGCCAAATTGGAAGAGTGGTCGCAATACACCCGGTCCGTGGCGGCTTGAGAACCAAAGTGGCGAACAACATCCTCGATACCATCATTGCGTCGCGCATTAAGCGCCTCGGCGAAACGCGTAGCCGCATTCCCCTGAGCGAGATGCAGGCCTTGGCGGCGGCCCAATCCGACCCGCGCCATGATTTCAAGCTGACCCTTACCCGGCCTTCTACGGCGGGCATCCATGTCATCGCGGAGGTGAAAAAAGCCTCACCCTCCAAAGGCGTCATCCGGGAGGATTTCAACCCCCTGCAAATCGCGCGGGACTATACCGACGCGGGAGCCTCCGCTCTTTCGATTCTCACCGAGCGGGATCATTTTCAGGGCAGCGACGAATACCTTCGCGAAATCGCGGCGCGGGTCGAATTGCCCTGCCTCCGCAAAGACTTTATCGTGGACCCCTATCAGATTTATGAAGCGCGGGCGCTGGGCGCATCGGCCTTCCTCCTCATCGCCGCCTGTCTGGACACGCAGGCCCTGCGCGACTTCATCGCCCTCGGCCGAGAAATCAAATTGGCGGCGCTGGTCGAAGTGCATAATCGCACGGAATTGGAAAGCGCCTTGGAGGCGGGAGCCGAAATCATCGGAATTAACAACCGCGATCTACGCACTTTCGCCACCTCCCTCGAAGTAACCTGGGAGCTACGCCCCCTCGTTCCTGCCGGGATTCCCGTGGTATCCGAATCGGGTATTTTCACTTCCGCCGATATGGATAAACTGAGACAAAACGACGTTTCCGCCGCCTTGGTGGGCGAAAGCCTGATGCGCGAAAAGGATGTAGGCGGGAAATTGCGGGAATTGCTGGCGCGATGACTACGAAAGTGCTTTTCGTGTGCCTGGGGAATATCTGTCGCTCTCCACTCGCGGAAGGCATTTTCCTGAAATTGCTGGCGGACGCAGGAAAGGCGGGCGAATTATCCCAAGCAGCGGTGCGTGCCTTTCGTGTCGAATCGGCAGGCACCGGAGACTGGCATTGCGGAGAGCCTCCCGATCCCCGCGCCCTGCGCATCGCCGCCGAAAACCAGGTTCCCATGAACAGCCTTTGCCGGCAGGTATCCCCCAGCGATTTCAGCGAATTCGATTGGCTCCTTTGCATGGACGCACAAAACCAACGTGACCTCCTGCGCCTTTCCCCCCTGGAGCATCGCGCCAAAATCAGGCTTTTGCGCGATTACGACGATCCGCCTGGTAAAGGCAAAGATATCCCGGATCCCTATTATGGGGATGAAAGCGGTTTCCGTGAAGTCTTCAATATGCAATTACGCTGTTGCCGCAATCTTTTGGCCTCCATCCTGGAAAGTACCGGGCCTTAATCCGCATGCCGGGCTGGGAAAAACGATGGGAATCCCGGCTGCACAACCTGCCGCAATATGCGGATGCCCGGGTTCTCTCCCTTACCCCACTGTCCGGCGGCTGCATCAACAATGCCGCCCGCATGGCCACCGACAAGGGCTTACTGGCGGTGAAATGGAATGCCGATGCGCTCCCCGATTTATTCGCGCGCGAAGCGGAAGGCCTGCGCCACCTTCGTGAAGCGAATTGCGGACTGGTGGT